>DASQAK010000242.1:0-30155 GCA_035635755.1 Candidatus Methylomirabilota bacterium
CATCTCGTACCAGCTCGTGTCCTTGGCCTTCTTCAGGAACTTCTCGACGGCGGAGGCGCCTCCCACATCACGGAGGTAGTCGAGAAAGATGGGAATGGGCTCGAGCCAGTGGCCGTCACCGTCGATGACGGGATGATCAAGTCGCCTGCGAACCGCCGCCGACTTCGAATCAGTGGAATAGGCCATGACGTCCCTCCCTGAGTTGGTTCTTTCTAGAACACGCGCGGACTCAAGTCAAGCCTGGTACTGGGCCAAGTTGCGAGCCAGACGAGGCCCGAGGGAGCCCGCGGCGCGAGACGTACCTGTATGTACGTTGAGCGTCGCGGGCGACCGAGAACGAAGTATGGCGAAGCAAATTGGCCCAGTACCCGCGTTGACAGAGCTATTCGGGTTGTGGTGTCTAGTGAGAGCCCCATCCGGCTCGAACGGCTCGGCACACCGCCGTGGCAGGCCCCAACGAGAGGACAGACGCCATGATCCTTGGGAAGCGATGCGGAGTGCGGTCCCTGGCCCTTCTCGCGCTGGCCATCCCGCTGTGCGCAAGCCCCGCGCACCCGGCCGCCGATGCCGAGGGCGAGCTCATCGTGGCGCTCCCCGACGACACCACGAACATGGACCCGCGCATCGGGATGGGCTCCATCCGCTCCACGTACATCCGGCAGGTCTACGAGAGCCTCGTGGACGTCGATGCCAAGGGCAAGCCGGTGCCGGGCCTCGCCCTCTCCTGGAAGGCGGTGAGCCCGCTCGCCTGGGAGTTCGCGCTGCGCCCCGGCGTCACCTTCCACAACGGCGAGGCGTTCAACGCCGACACCGTGCTCTTCAACCTCGACCGCATGTTCCGGCGCAATCTCGATCGATGGGGCATCAAGGAGGTGCCCGCCGCCACCTCCTTCGAGAAGGCCTTCCCGTTCGTGACGCGGTGGGAAAAGGTCAACGACCTCACCGTCCGCATTCACACCAGCGACCCCTCCCCCACCCTCTGGGATTTCATCGGCCGGGAGCCCCTCGTCCCCAAGGACTACACGATCAAGAATGGGGTCGAGGCCGTCAACGACCGCGCGGTCGGGACGGGCCCCTGGAAGCTGATGGAGTGGAGGCGCAAGGACTCCATGCGGCTCGAGCGAAACTCCGCCTACTGGGGCCTCCAGCCGCAGTTCGCCCGGCTTCGCCTTCAAGTCATTCCCGAAGCGGGCGCGCGGGTGGCCGCGCTGCGGGCGGGCCAGGTCGGCCTCGTGGACGCCGTGCCCCCGCTCGACGCCACCGTGCTCGCGCGTGATCCCGCCGTGAAAGTCGTGAGCAGCCCGCAGAAGCTCCACTGCCGGCTCTACCTGAATGGGCGGCCCAAGGACACCTTCGACTCGGGCGGCCGTGACGGTCTCTTCACGGACTCGCGCGTGCGCCTCGCGCTCAACCTCGCGATCAATCGCGACGCCATCATCAAGAAGGTCTTCCATGGCTATGCCCTGGCCAACGCCTCGCCCGTCTCCAGCGTCTCCTCCGGCTACGCGGCGCAAGAGCCCTACCCCTACGACATCGCGCGGGCCAAGGCCATGCTGGCGGAGGCGGGCTGGCGGGACCGCGGTCGAGGCATTCTCGAGAAGGACGGCGCGCCCCTGGCCATGCAGCTCCTCTTCCCGAGCAAGCACTACGGACAGGCCTTCGACGAGGTGACGCTGGCCGTGGCCGAGATGCTGAAGGACCTGGGCGTCCAGGTCACGGTCCGGCCCATCGACTTCGCCACCCTCCTGCAGACGGTGACCAAGGGCACCCTGCCCTACGACGGAGGGTTCACGAGCTGCCGGACGAGCAACAACCTGGACGCCGACGACTACCTGCGGGACTGGACGGCGCTTTCGCTGATCAACTGGGCGCCCTACCCGCCCGAGCTGCTCGAGCTCTACAAGGCCACCCGGCGGGAGCTCGACCCCCGCAAGCGCCTCGCGCTCCTTGCCGACCTCCAGCGCAACGTCCGCGACTGGGCTCCCGTCGTGTCGCTCTACCAGGAGATCAAGATCTATGCGCACAGCCCGCGGGTGGTCAACTTCACGCCCCTGACCGAGCTCAACATGGACTTCCGCGGAGTGGCGCTGACGAAGTAGCCGGCCGGGATGCCGCGCTTTCTCCTGCGACGGCTGCTGCACACCCTCTTCGTCGTCTGGGGCGTGGTGACCGCGGTGTTCTTTCTCGTTCGCCTCACCGGCGATCCCACCGCGCTCCTCGTCGACCCGTCGGCCACCCAGGCGGAGATCGCTCACACGCGTCACCTCCTGGGACTCGATCGCCCGTGGCACGTCCAGTACGTCGACTTCCTCTTCGGCATGCTGCGCGGCGATTTCGGGCAGTCGATCCAGCTGCGGCGCCCCGCCATGCAGCTCGTGCTCGAGCATCTCTGGCCCGCCACCGTCGAGCTGGCCGTGGCCGCCACCGTGCTCTCCACCCTGCTCGCCATCCCGCTCGGCATCGTGGCCGCCACCCATCAGAATCGAGCTCCCGACCACCTCAGTCGTCTCGCTTCGCTCCTTCTCCAGTCCATGCCGAGCTTCTGGCTCGGGCTGGTGCTCATCCTCGTCTTCGCCGTCCAGCTGAACGGGCTCTTGCCCGCGTACGGCGCGGGAACGTGGCGACACCTGATCCTGCCCGCCGTGACCCTGGCCGCCGCTCCCCTCGCGCAGAATGTCCGCCTCCTCCGCGCCGGGCTGCTGGATGTCCTGCCCCAGGACTACATCCGGACGGCGCGCGCGAAGGGGCTGCCCGAGCGTCTCATCCTGTATCGCCACGCGATCTGGAACACGGCCATCCCGTTCCTCACCGTCACGGGTCTGTCCGTGGGCTTCATGCTGAGCGGCGCCATCGTGATCGAGACCGTCTTCTCGTGGCCGGGGCTCGGACGCCTCATCGTCCAGGCCATTCCGGGCCGCGACTTTCCCGTCATCCAGGCGGGCGTCTTCGTCTTCGCGCTGATCTTCGTGCTCGTCAATCTCGCCGTGGACCTCCTCTACGCGGTGGTCGATCCGCGGGTCCGGCTCTCCTGATGCCGCGGGCCGGCGCGGCGAAGCGGCTGCGTCGTGACGGCGCGGCCATCCTCGGCCTGCTCGTCCTCGTTGCGGCGTTGGGGGCCGCCCTCCTGGCGCCCGTCCTGTCCCCCGGGGATCCCGTGAAGAACGATTTGCTTGGTCGGCTGTCCCCTCCCATGTGGCTCGACGGCGGGGACCGGGCGCATCCCCTCGGCACCGATACCCTGGGCCGCGATGTCTTGAGCCGGCTCCTCCATGGCGCGCGTGTCTCGCTGTGGATCGGGCTCACCGCCGTGATGATGGCGGCGATCCTGGGCGTGCCCATCGGGCTCTGGACCGGCTACCGGGGCGGCTGGCCCGACGATCTCTTCATGCGGCTCGGCGAGATCCAGCTCGCCTTTCCCGTGCTCTTGCTCGGCATCGCTCTCCTCGCCGTCCTCGGGGCGAGCCTCGTGAACCTGATCCTCGTGCTCGGCGTCAGCGGGTGGATCACGTATGCGCGCATCGTGCGCGGCGAGACGCTCTCGCTCAAGGAGCGCGGCTTCGTGGAAGCCGCCCGCGCCCTCGGAGCGCCGGACCGGTATCTGATCTTCCGCCACATCCTTCCGAATGTCTGGGCGTCCATCGTGGTCGTCGCGACCTTTTCCATCGCGCGCGTCATCATCGCCGAGGCATCGCTGAGCTTTCTCGGCCTCGGCCTGCCGCCCCCGGCGCCGAGCTGGGGCGCCATGCTGGACGAGGGACGCAACTACCTGACCACGGGTTGGTGGCTCGCCCTCTTCCCGGGACTCGCCATCTTGCTCGTCGTTCTCGGCATCAACCTCGTCGGCGACTGGCTACGCGATCTGCTGGACCCACGCCTCGAGCGCGGGATCTAGGCACCCGCCATGGCACATGGTTTGCCTCCTACCCCTGAGACGCCCAGAACCGGGTCCGAAAGACCCCCGGACTGCACAGGATTGTCACCGGCGGTGACGGAGGTGCGCACATGGAGCCACTTGAAGCCCCCATAGGCCCCCGGACAGACGGACCCAGCCCTTTCAAGCGGCCCGCTCCCAGCAGGCCTCCAACTGCGCCGAGCATGGGCACGTCCTCCCCCGTTCGGCTCCTCACGAGCGTTCCTCCGCCGCCGCCCGCATCGCCAGCCCCCCCCGCGACAACCGCAGCGGCCACGCCCGCGAGCGCCGAGCATCAGCAGCTCGAAGCGCAGGGCCGGCGGGGGGCGTTCTGGTTCTACTGGATCGCCGGATTGTCGCTCGTCAACTCGGTCCTGGCATTCGCCGGGCAGGACTGGCGATTCATCATCGGGCTCGGCATGAGCCAGATCGTCGACGCGCTGGCTGCTCGGGCGGGCCGCGGCTGGACGGCCGCGCTCCTCTTCGACGCGTTCCTGATAGGCGGCTTCGTCCTGCTCGGCGCCCTCGCGGTCCGCGGACATGCCTGGGCCTTCCTCGTGGGCGTCAGTCTCTACGGGCTCGACGGTCTCCTCTCTCTCCTCGTTCATGACTGGCTGGGCCTGGGATTCCACATCTTCGTGGTGATCATGATTCTCAAGGGCTTTCAGACCGCGCGTCACCTCGCGGCGCGTGCCACCTGAGCACCGCGCTTCCCCACGTCGCTGTGCTCGAGCGCGGCTCGAGCGGAAGGGGGCTTCCATGACTCGCCATCGTCTCGTTCGCCGTGTCTTCACCGGCACCGCCGTGCTCGCCGTGCTCGTCATGGCCACGCCGGTCCTGTCTCAGCAGCCACCCGGCCAGAGCCAGGAGCAGCTGGCGCGCGACATCCTCGCCCTCGCCTGGCAGCGTGGGCCGACGGAGGGACGCGTGGGCAGCCTGGCCAGCGTCAAGGTCCCGGAGGGCCAGGCGTTCCTCGATGGCCCCAACACGCGCCGGTTTCTCGAGCTGAACCGCAATCCCCCGCGCGACAATCACTACACGCTGTCCGCGCAGGACTTCTCGTGGTTCGCCGTCTTCTACTTCGAGGACACCGGATACATCAAGGACGACGAGAAGCTGGATCCCGACGCGCTCCTCAAGTCCCTCAAGGAAAGCGACGCCCCGAGCAACAAGGAGCGTGAGCGCCTGGGCATGCCCCCGATCTACACGGAAGGCTGGAGCGTGGCGCCCCACTACGACCTCAACACCAGGCGCCTGGAGTGGGGTGTGCGGCTCCGGAGCGGGAGCGGACGCTCCGTCGTCAACTACACCACGCGCATTCTCAGCCGCCGAGGGGCCATGCACGTGACCCTCGTCTCCGACCCGGAGAGCCTCGACCAGCACATCGCCGTCTTCAAGACGTCACTGACCGGCTATGACTTCGTGCCGGGCGAGCGCTACGCGGAGTTCAGGTCGGGCGATCGCGTCGCGCAGTTCGGGCTGGGGGCCCTGGTCCTCGGCGGCGCCGCCGCCGTGGCCGTGAAGACCGGCGCGGGCAAGGCGCTGGGCAAGTTCCTGATCTACGGCGCGGTCGCCGCGGGCGGAACCATCCTCGCCTTTCTCCGCAAGCTCTTTCGCCGGGGGTAGTCGGCGGTGCTGGACCAGGTGCGGAGCTCCGACTACGTCATCTGGATAGTGGCTCTGCTCCTGTACGTCTGGGATTCGGCTATCTTGTTGTCGCCCCGCCATCTGCTCCTCGTGGAGGCGGGGCGCCGGCGCTTCTCCCCCGTCTTCAGCGAGAGCCCCTTCACGATCTCGGGACGCGTGCTCGCCTTCTGCCCCCTCCTCCTCCCCTTTCGCGGGGCCTTCATCGCTCCCTGGGGTCATCGCTGGGCCGACGCCACCGCGCTCGGGGCGTCCCTCGACGCCGTAGAAGAGCTCCGGGGCGCGCTCCTCGTCGTGCGCATGCTCGCCACCTGGGCCTTCCTGCTTCTTTTCGTCCTCGGACCCGCCCTGACCCTCTCGATGGGCCCCAATGCCGCGGTCGTCTACACGGCGATCGCCGTGTATCCGACGGCCCTCGCCGCCATCGTCGTCCTGTGGTGCCAGCGCCGAAGCCTGCGGCTCACCACTGCGCGGGCCGCGTGGTTGAGTCTCGACCTCCTCGTCTGTCCCGCCTTCCTCCCCAACCTCGTCCGCAAGATCACGACGCCCCAGCCCATCGAGGCGGACGGGGCGCAGGTTCTCTTCGCCGGCGCCGCCGTCGAGGTCAAGGAGGAGTTCCTCGCGCGGCTCGAGAGCCGGGCCGGAGACCTCATCGACGAGGTGAGCGCGGACGAGCCCGCCCGGGAGCAGCTGCGCTCCTACCTCGCCACCGTCAGAGCCGCGCAATGAGCACGGCCGAGCTGCTCACGGTCGTCTTCGGGCTCCTGCTCGGCTACGGAATCATCTCGCGGTGGATGGGGCAACGCCGATCCAATGCTGGCGATGCAGGAAACGGAGAAGGCCCCGGGGATCCCCGGCGCGAATGGATCCGTGCGCATTGCCACGAGATCCTGGGCGTCAGCCCGGACGCGCCCTTCGAGGCGATCTACTCCGCGTACCGGTTCAAGGTGCAGCAATACCACCCGGACCGGACGGAGGGGCTCGGCCCCGAGCTCAGATCGCTGGCGGCACGGAAGATCGAAGAGCTGAACGCCGCGTACGCCTGGGCCATGCGCCCGCGCCCCGGCGCCTAAGTGGCTCGGAGGGGGGCTCCGCCTCCCTTCCGAAACCTCCCCCCGAAACAGATTGCGCCGGCAAGCCGGCGCTCGAAGTGGAACATGCCTGCTCGCGAGGGCAGGCTCCCGTCGCTCGCGAAGCGCGGCGGCCGTGCGGCGGCGCGGCGGCGCCTCTACAAGCCGGCGCGCGCCGGCGTGGGGTCGATGTAGTCGGGCCGCACGGCGTAGGGATGGGCCCCCTCGACCGTCCGGCCCTGGGCGAATCGGCGAATGTTGAACGGCTCGATATCGACGGTCTTCGCGCGGCCCTCCGTCACGAGCTCCGCCATGCACAGGCCGACGGCGGGCGCGATCTTGAACCCGGAGCCGCTGAAGGCGGTGGCAAGAAACAGACCGTCGAGGCCGTCCACGCCTCCGAGGATCGCGTGGCGATCCGCGCTGTACCCGTCGAAGGCCCGGTAGCCGCGGGCCAGGGTCGCGCGCTCCATCAGCGGGATGCGATGCATCAGGAGCCGGGCGCCGATATCGCTCGCCTGCGGAGGCAGGCCGGTCGGTAGCGTGTCGGGGTCGATGTCCCACTCTTGGCAAGGCACGCCGGCGAGAGTGAGGCCACCCGCCTCCGGGCGGAAGTAGTTGCCCTGGACGTTGTCGATGAAGACCATGTGCGCACTCCGGAGCTCGGGCGGCCGGGTCACCGCCACGGTGTCGATGGCCTTGGGCCGCGCGGGCAGCGCCAGCCCGAACTCCCGGCATAGATGCGTCGACCACGCGCCCGCCGCGACGATCACGCTGCCCGCGTCGATGCGCCCGGCCGAGGTCTCGACTCCCGTCACCCGGCTCTCCCGGCGAACCACTCCGGTCACCGCGGTCCACTGGAGAACGCGGGCGCCCAGCTCGGTCGCGCGGCGTCGGAATCCCTCCACCGTCTCCGCGGGGTTGGCGTAGCCGCTGTCCGGCTCATACGCCGCGGCGCCGATATCGTCGACATTGGCGAAGGGCTGGAGCTCCTTCAGCTCCGCGCCCGTGAGCGCTGTCGTGTTGACGCCCAGGCCCCGGAGCATCTCGACGTTGAGCCGGAGGTTGTCCGCGTAGGGCGGCCCGACGACATTCACGAAGCCCGTATGGGTGAAGACGGCGGGCCCACCCATGAGCTCGGCCCAGTGCTTGAACACGGGGAAGCTCGCCCAGGCCAGGCGGGCGTCCCACTCGTTGGTGTAGTGCATGCGGACGAGGGCGCTGGATCGTCCCGACGCGCCACTGGCCAGCGCGCCCTTCTCGAGGAGCACGACGTTCACGCCGCGGGCCGCCAGCGCGTAGGCGATGCTCGCGCCGTTCACCCCCCCGCCCACCACCACCACGTCGGCTGTCTGGCTCATCGCGCCGCCCACATGCCGGGCATGTTACCTCAGCTCGACAATGGCGGCCGGAGAGTGTAACCGATTGGCCCAGTCAACCCTTGGGCGTAGCCGAAGTTTACGATCCGTGGTCGCCGTCGTCGCCGGTGCTTTGCAATCATCGATCATTCAAGCATTCACGCTCCCGGTATGGATGATGCTTCTTTCGTTGCAGACATCGAGAAGTGTCGGAAGAACTGGAGGAGGAGGCACACGTCATGAAACGCACCGCATCGGCAGTGACCACGCGCCACCGGACCATCGACGAGCTTGACACCGACCTTCTCGCGAACCTCGAGGAGCGAGACCGGCGACTGTACGCGATTCTGAGCAAGACCACGCGCTACCGGAACATTCTCACGGGGGAAATCAAGCGCCTCCGCGCCGGGAGCGCGCCCGAGGTGGTTCGGGCCCTCGTCGCCCAGTGGGACCATCTGCGCCGGGACATCAAGCGGCTGGCCCAGGACCTCTAGCAGGCGGCTGAAAAAGGCCCATCTGCTTCGTTGTCGCATCTGGACCTTTTTGAGCCGCCTGCACATTTTGGAGCATTCAAGGGCGACTGTAGGAGATCCTTACAGTTCGTCGCGGGGCTCACGACCTGAGCGTACGCGGCGACCTCCCCCCTTGACTGCATCCCGGCCGGGGGCGAGTATCGACCCGGGAGGCAGCTCAAGCGTGCACTTCGGAATCTTCGTCGAGGAGATCCGTCACGGAGCGAATCAAATCGCGTCGTTCCGGGACGTCTTCGAGCAAGCCGACCGGGCCGAGGCCTGGGGGATCGACTGTGTCTGGCTCGGCGAGATCCATTTCACCCCGTCGCGCTCGGTGATCTCCGCCTCGCTCCAGGTGGCGAGCGCCATCGCCACCCGCACGCGGCGGGTCCGCGTGGGCACGGCCGTCCAGGTCCTTCCCCTGAACCACCCGCTCCGGATCGCCGAGGAAGTCGCGACCATCGACCACATCAGCGAGGGCCGCTTCGAGTTCGGCATCGGCCGGAGCGGCGTCGTGCGCACCTATGACACCTACGGCGTGCCCTACGCCGAGAGCCAGGCACGCTTCCGCGAAGGGCTCGAGATCATCCGGCAGGCCTGGAAGGGCGAGCCCTTCAGCTACGAGGGCGAGTTCTATCGCGTCAACAACGCCACGGTGGCGCCGCGCCCGTATCAGGATCCCCATCCGCCCATTCGCATGGCGGCCACGAGCGAAGAGACCTTTCCCGCGGCCGGTCGGATGGGATTGCCGATCTTCGTCGGGCTCCGTGCCACGGAAATCCCCGACCTGCAGGCTCAGCTCGCGCCGTACCGCCACGCGTGGCGCGAGGCGGGTCATCCCGGGGAGCCCAGCGTCTATCTCCGCATCCCCGTCTACGTCTCCACCACCGCCGAGGGAGCCCGGGAGGAGCCTCGCGAGAGCCTCGCGGCCTTCTTCGCTCGCCAGACCGAGCTGGCTCGCTCGGCGGTGGGCCGGGCCGGCGCCGGTCCCGCCGATCGACGGCGCTTTCAGGCCGAGCGCATGGCCAATCTGTCGTATGACGACATCCTCGCCAAGAAAGTGGTGTTCGGCACCGCCGCGAGCGTGGTCGATCGGCTCGGCGAGCTCCGGGAAGAGCTGGGGCTCGACGGCGTCGTGGCCGAGCTGAATCCGGGCGGCCGAATTCCTCCGGAGCTCGAGACGCGAAGCCTCCAGCTCCTGACGCACGAGGTGATGCCCGCGTTCAAGTGAGTCGGCTCCGCTGGGTTCGTTGCACCACGACAGGAGGACGTAGCGATGATCGAGGTTCGCCGCCTGGGGCCGCAGATAGGCGCGGAGATCCACGGAGTCGACGTGAGGAAGCTCGACGACGCGGGCTTCGCCGCCATCTATCGGGCGTGGCTGGATTCCAACGTCCTCGTGGTGCCGGGTCAGCAGCTCGAGATCCAGGACTTCCTCCGCTATAGCCGCCGCTTCGGGGTCGTGCACCCGCATCCGTCGAAGATGACGCGCCACCCGGACTATCCCGAGATCACCCTGCTGGGCGTCAACAAGTTCGGCCCCGACGGCCAGCTCGATCAGGCGATCTATCGCCGCGGCGCCGAGGGCTGGCACACCGATGGCGCCTACGATCAGGAACCGTTCAAGGCCACCCAGCTCTATGCCCTTGCCGTGCCGATCACGGGCGGCGACACGTTCTTCGCGAGCATGTACGCGGCCTACGAGGCGCTGCCGCCCCGGCTGAAGCAGCGCCTGGAGGGACGGACGGGAGCCTTCACGTACGGCGGCCGTCGCAAGGCCACGGCCCTCCTCAACGAGGAGGACCGCGAGTGGACGCCCGTCTTCCACCCGATCATCCGCACGCATCCGGAGACGGGGCGCAAGGGCCTCTACTTCGATCCCGGCAAGATCCTGCGCATCGAGGGCGTCGAGGCGCGGGAGAGCGACGAGCTGATCGACGAGCTGACCGGCTACATGATCCAGCCCGGCGGCGAGTACAGCCACAAGTGGCGCAAGGGCGACATCGTCATCTGGGACAACCGCTGCTCGTATCACAAGGCCGCGGGCGACTACCCTCCCGAGGAAGACCGCATCCACTGGCGCGTCTCGATCAAGGAGCGCTCCGCCGCGGACACGCGCGCCTCCGCCTAGCATGCGCGCCATCGACGTGCACGCCCATCTCGTGCCGCAGTCACTGTGGCGCGCCGCCGCGGCCGGGAAGGAATGGTACGGCTACCGGCACGAGCCCGGCCAGGGCCTCGGCGTCATGGTGGGCAACGGCAAGCGCACGGCCTTCAGCTCGCCCAAGGTTCGCTTCACCACGGACGAGCGGCTGAAAGACATGGACGCGCAGGGCGTGGACGTCCAGGTGGTCTCGATCCACACCCCGTTCTTCGGCTACCACCTCGATCCCGCGCAGGGCCGCCAGCTCGCCCGCGAGGTCAACGACGAGATCGCGGGCCTGACCCGCCAGTCGCCCCAGCGCTTCGCGGGCCTGGCCACCCTGCCCGTGCAGGACGTCACGGCGGCCATCGACGAGCTGGAGCGCGCCGTCACCGTGCTCGGCCTCAAGGGCGCCGAGCTCGACACGAACGTGAACGGCGAGCAATGGGACGAGCCGAAGTTCCGGCCGTTCTTCAAGGCCGCCGAGGCCATGGGCGCCGTCCTCTTCTTCCACCCCCAGCCGCAGCACAACTTCCTGATGGAGCGCACTCCGCGCGACGGGCTCTTCAACAGCCTCGGCGTCATCCTCGACGACGCCATCGTCGTGGCCATCCTGATCTCGGGCGGCGTCCTGGAGGCGTGTCCGGGCCTCCGGGTGTGCATCGCCCACGGCGGCGGCCCCGCGTGCTTCGCCATGGGCCGGCTCGATCGCGGGTGGCACAGCCGTCCCGAGGCTCGCCGCATCCCGCAGCCGCCCAGCGCGTATCAGCGCCGTCTCTATTACGACTCCGTCACGGGCAGTGAGGAGGCCCTCCGCTTCCTCCTCGACCAGGTGGGCGCGGACCGCGTGGTGCTGGGCAGCGACTGGCCCTTCGTCTCCTGGCATCCCTCGCCTGTCGCCTGGGTGCAGGGGCTCACGAGCCTCAGCCAGGAGGAGAAGGAGCGAATCCTCTGGCGCAACCTGGAGGCCCTGCTCGGTCTGAAGTAGATCCGCCCGCCGCTCGGAGCCGTGAACCTCGGACGACTGGAGACACATCCGCGTGAAAGTCTCGTTCGGTGTCAGCTTGAGCCCCGGAACGCCCCTTCTCCACGAGAAGGACAAGCAGCGCTTCATGGATCTCGCCAAGATGGCCGACGACTACGGCGCCGAGGCGATCGGAACGTACGACACGGCCTTCATCGGCGGCGACGCCTACGTCCGGACCACCCTGCTCGCCCTCGCCTCCTCGCGGGCTCGGGTGGGGCTCCGTCCCACCAACCCGCTCACCCGCGAGCCGCAGGTCATGGCCTCCTTCCTGGCCTCCATCGACAGCCTCACGGGCGGGCGCGCCTTCATGGACATCGCCAGCGGAGACAGCGGCGTGCTCAATATCGGCCTCCGCGTGGCGTCGCGCGCGCGCATCGAGGACTACGTGCGCTGTGTGCGCGACCTGATCGCCAAGGGAAAGGGCGCGTACCAGGGCCGGCCGCAACGCGTGCGCTGGTCGTCCACGGTGGTCCGCCCGCGTGTGCCCATCTCGATCTGCGCCGAGGGGCCGAAGATGCTCCACCTGGGCGGTCGGATCGGCGACGGCGTCATCGCCGGCACCGGACTGCTCCCCGACGTCATCCAGGGCACCATCGCCAGGATCCAGGCGGGCGCCCGCGAGGCAGGGCGCGATCCCGCCGACGTCGACATCTGGTTCACCACGCGGACATCACTCGACGAGGACCGCGAGAAGGCCGTCCAGAACGTCAAGGCCTCGGTCTCCTCCATCCTGAACCACTCGATGCGCTTCGGCCTCGAGGACAAGCACGTCCCGGAGGACTTGAAGTCGAAGATCCAGACCTACGTCGACGGCTACGAGCTCTATGATCATGTCCTCCAGGAAGGGCGGAACCCCAAGTGGATGGACCAGCTCGGCTTGACCCAGTACGCCCTCGAGCGCTTCGCCCTCGCCGGCAACGCCCACGACTGGATCGCGCGCATCGAGCAGATCGCCCAGGCGGGCGCCCGCAAGATCTGGGTCAGCCTGCGCGCGGACAGCATGGACCGCCAGACGCACTACATGCGCATCCTCGGCGAGCAGATCATGGCCCGCTTCGTGTAGGGCGCCGCGCGGTGAGCCATCGGGCGCGCGACCAGGTGGTTCAGCGATCGAGGCGCTGCTCGATGTCCTCTATCCGGGCTTGGAGCGCAGCCACCTGTTGCTTTAGCTCGGCGAGGTCGCGCTCCAGGATCTCGCGCCGGCCGTTCTCGTCGGCGAGACCGGCTTCGATCCGGCGGAGCGCCTGCGTGATCGCGTGGTACTCCTGCTCGAGTCGTTCGAAGCGCAGGTAGATTTCGTCGAAGTGTCCGAGCATCTCGCGTCGGAGCTCGGTGGACTGATCGCTCATCGCGTCGAATCGGCGATCGATCGCGGCGAACTGACGGGCGATCTCGGTGAACTGACGCCCGAGGAATTCGACGAGCTCTTGATGCTCGGCCGAGGCCATGGGCAATACCTACCGCAGGTCCACGGCCCATGCAAGTGTGTCCTTACGGGGACACTCTAGGGAATTCCGTCCGAGGAGGCTCCGCGTCGGTGACCGGCTAGTGGCGAGCTGCCGATCACCTACCCCGGCAGGCAGAAGGCGAAGGTGCTGCCCTTGCCCTCCTGGCTCTCGGCCCAGATGCGGCCCCCGTGGGCCTCGATGATGCTCTTGGTGATGGCGAGGCCCAGGCCCGTGCCCGGGATGTCACTGGTGGCCTCGCTCTTCACGCGATAGAACTTGTCGAAGACATGGGGCAGGGCCGCGGCGGGGATGCCGAGGCCAGTGTCGGTCAGGGTGACCACCACCGCGGGGGCAGAGGTGGCCGCGTCGGTCATCGTGACGGCGATCGCCACCGAGCCGCCGGGCCCCGTGTACTTCACGGCATTGCCGCCGAGGTTGAGCAGAGCCTGTTTGATCCGACCGGGGTTCGCGGACACGGGCACGTGCTCGGGCATCTCGACGGTGATCGTGATGTCCCGAGCCTCGGCCTGGAGCTGAAGCGTCGCCACCACGTCGGTCACGAGAGGGTTGAGATCCACCTCCTCGGTCGCGCGTTCGAGGCCCGATTCGATCTTCCCGAGATCGAGCAGGTCGGTGATCAACTCCGTCATGTAGTCGCACGTCTTCATGATGCGCTCGCACCACGTGGTGAAGCGCGGATCGATGGGCCCCGTCCGCAGCAGCAGCTGGGCGGTCGCGAAGATCACGGTGAGAGGGTTCTTCAAGTCGTGAGACACCGCCCGTACCAGCTCGTCTTTCATGTTCTCGAGCTCTTTGAGCAGGGTGATGTCGCGGAGGATGGCGGCCAGGCCCACCATCTCGCCATAGGGCGTGCTCACGGGCACCACGCTCGCCTGGGCCGTGCGTCCGTCGGGCAGCGCCACTTCTCCCGTCCCCGGGCGTCCCGCTTCCAGCAGAGCGCGGAGCGGCTCCTTGGTCAGGGCATCAGGGAGCGGGAGGCCCGTGATGGCCTCGGGCTCGAGATCCAGCATCGACCGGACGGCGGGATTGGCGAGGAGCACGATACCGTCCTGGTTGGTCATGACCACGGCGTCTTGCATGCTGCCGACCACCGCGGCGAGCGTGCTTCGCTCATCCGCCAGGGCCTGGTAGGCGCGCGACGTCTCGAGCGCGGCGGAGAGGCCGGCGGCCATGAGCGAGGCGACCTGGATGTCGTCGGGCGTGTAGGCGGTAGCTTCGTGGGCGGCAAAGCACAGAGCCCCCAGCACGTCCCCGCCCCGCCGCAACGGCGCGATGAGCGCAGCCCGGAGGCCGAGGGCGACCCAGCTCCGCTCGAGCTCGGTCGCGTGGTCCAGCTCGGTGCCGAGGTCGCTCACGACCACTCGCCCCGACTGTATGGCGAGCCCGGGCAATCCCTCGTCCAGCGCGAACAGTCTGACGGGTGACGCCTCCGGCGTCCCGCCCACGAGCGGGTGCACGAGGTAGCCCTTTCCATCCGCATTCTTCAGGCAGAGGGCGAGGAAGTCGCACGCGATGGCTCCAACGGCCTGATCGGCAAGGGTCTGGAAGAGATGGCTGGGGATCGGAGAGGCAGAAAGCGCAATCAGGATCTCGCACAGCCGCGTGAGTCGCCTGGAGAGACTCACGTGGCAGGTACCCCGTCCGCGCAGTGGACACGGGTGAGGGCCGCCAGCTCCAGACCGTCCGGCACCGGGTCGATCGGCCCGACGACAGTGCGGTGGCGGATCCTGCCCTCCTTGTCGATGAGGAAGATGCCTTGCTCGAGCGCAGAGGCCGCATGGTGGTGGAGGCGACGCACGAAGTTGCGATTCATCACGTCGAGCCAGGCGCCGCGAATCTGTCGCTCTCCGTCGCCGGTGGTGAAGGCGCGGGCGAAGCTGACCACCGCCGTGCGCGTGGCCTCGAGGGCGCCCCGGTCGCCCAGCCCGTAGACCGCATACAGCCGCTTGTCAGGATCGCAGACGAAGGGATAGGGGACGCCCGCCAGCCCGAAGAATCTCCGCGCGCTCTCGAGCAGGTTGGGCGCCACCTGGATCACCTCGGTCTCCGTGGCGCGCAGGCTCTCGTAGCCGTGGATGATCCCTTCCATGTAGCTCCGGCAGAAGGGGCAGGTGAAGCCCCGCGAGAACCAGATGACCACGTTTCGACGCCCGCGATAGGTGGCGAGGTCGACCGTCCCACCCTGGACGGAGGGCAGCGTGAACTGGGGCGCCGCCTCACCTATCGCCGTCTGGAGAGCCACCGAGATCATCGGCGCTCCTGGAGCAGGCGCTGGACGAGCTGCTGCAGATCGTCGATGGCAAAGGGCTTGCGCAGCACGGGAATGCCCGTCTCCTCCAGAAAGCTCGCGTACTCGACGGGCTGGGTCGTCCCGCTCACGAAGGCGATCCGTCGGAGCAGGCCCGGGTAGTGCTGATCAAGCCCGCGATAGAGGCCCACCCCGTCGAGCCCCGGCATTCGAAGGTCACTCAGGATGGCGTCGTACGCGCAGGCGGAGACTTTTTCCAGCGCCTCCTGGCCGTCCTTGGCCGTATCGACGTCGTGGCCCTCCAGGGCCAGGGCTTCTGCGATGAGCATCGTCACCAGCGGCTCGTCGTCTACGACCAGGATTCGGTTGCGGCGGGCTCGGGCAGCGGACGCGTTCTCGGTGGACATTCGACAGGTTCCCCCAGCCTCCTACAGGCAAGGGCCAGGCCATTCCGGAAGCCACAAAAACCAAGGGCTTGCGGAGCGCTCCCGTCTGCCCTCTTTCCGAAAATCGTCACCCGTGGCGACCATGGGCACCCCTGTCACGTTGTGAGACCTGGTCCCGGGGGATAGACTGCGGCTGATTTTCGAGATGAGGGGCGGCCGAGCCTGCCGCAGGCACGGGCGCCCCGAGACGAGGGCGCGAACTGATGAAGCTCAGGAAAGGCTTTCGCCAGATGGTGGACGAGGCGAAATCGCGCATCCGGACCATCGGGCTGGACGAGGCCCGGGCTCGCTACGGGCGGGACGACGTCGCCTTCGTCGACCTGCGGGACGTGCGTGAGCTCGAGCGGGACGGCGTCATCCCCGGCGCTTTCCACTGCCCCCGCGGCATGCTCGAGTTCTGGATCGACCCGGAGAGCCCCTACCACAAGGAAGTCTTCGCCTCCGGGAAGGAGTTCGTCTTCTTCTGCAACGGCGCCTGGCGGTCGGCCCTGGCCGCCGACGTCGCCCAGCAGATGGGGCTCGAGCCCGTCTGCGAGATGGACGGCGGCTTCACGGGGTGGAAGAAGGCGGGCCACCCCGTCGCGGAGCACCCGAAGAAGAGCTAGGCCCCCACCCCTCCGGGTCCGGAGGGGTCCTCTTTCGCATGGGCAATGCCGATCACCCGATTGATATCGCGGGGGCGGAGCCCGCCCCGGAGGAGGAGACATGCAAAAGGTTTCCATCTGTCCGGTATGTCAGGACTGGGTCCTCGAGGAGCAGAAGTGGACGGCCAACTCCTCGGGAGAGCGCGTCCATCTGGACTGCGCCAGAGAGCACGGGCGGCCGGCGTGGAGGAACAGATCCGAGGACCGATGAACGGAGCCGCTCCGGGGCGCAGCCGGCCGACCGAATGAGACGACGAGTCTATCTGGCCCTTCCCAACGGCGGCGTGGTCAGCCTCTATCGCCTCACGCGAACCGCCAATGGTCTGTTCGTCGTCGGCACCATGGCCAAAGCCGGCGCGGGCCAGCATCTCTCCTACCAGGAAGACGGAGTCTGCTTCGACCATTCCGGCGGTCAACGGGCTCGCGGCCGGCGGCGCCCGCTGACCGGGCACACGGGCGCGGTGACGCTCGTTCTCACCCACCTGATGCTGTGTCAGGTCGATGCCGGCGAGATCACCAACCTCGATCAGGTGCGCGCGGGGGACATCCTGATAGACCGGCCCGGAGATATCGGCATCGAGATCATCCTCTCTGACTATCTCGAGGACCTGCCCGCGAGGGCAGACAGGCCCAACGCCGATCTGCACTTCATCCCCATGGCGCCTCAGCTGCTCGTGGAAGTCTTCGACGCCTCCGGGGACCTGGGACCCCCGCGATACCCGGACGACGCGAACTGGGAGGCGCCGTTTCTCCGCCAGCCCAGCGGCAAGGATCAGCTCAGCCGATAGACGCGCCGCGCGGTGCCGCTGAACAGGGCCTGCTTCTCCGCGGCGGAGGCGCCCGCGGCGATGCGCTTGAAAGCGTTCCACAGGGCCGCCCAGCCGATTCCCATCTTCTCCACGGGAAAATTGCTCTCGAACATGCAGCGGTTCGGCCCGAAGAGCTCGATGCACGTCACGATGTAGGGACCCCAGAGGGCCGCCAGCTCGACCGAGGACGGCGGCTTCGGCTGCGTCCGGTAGTCGTAGGCCGCGTTTCGCATCATCATGCCTCCGAGCTTCATGACCACGTTGTCGCACCTGGCCAGCTCGGTGACGCCGGCCTTCCACGACGCGAACACCTCCTCGCGCTTGCCCGTATAGGGTCCGTAGCCGAGGGGGGCGCCCACGTGGCCCATGACGATACGGGCAGAGGGAAAAGCCCGCGCGAGATCGACGACGTCGGCGAGCTGAGGATGAAAAACCCAGGCGTCGAAGGACAGGTCGAGCGAGGTCAGACGCTGGAGACCCGACCGAAAATCCGCCTGTGCCATCATGTGTGGCCCCCTGGCCGCGCGGCTATTGCCGATCACCTCGCTCGCGTCCCAGGCCGCGGAGTGACGCACGCCGCGGAACCGTCCGCCCCCCGCCCGGATCAGCGCCTCGAGCACCGGCTCGACCCGGTCGCCCAGCGTGAGATCGGCGAAGCCCACGATGCCGGCGGCCACGCGCGTCGCGCCATACTGGCCGCTCTCGCTCATGGCCGCCATGCCGGCCACGAACTCCGCCTCGCCCACCGGGCGCAGCTCCCTGGGGCCGCTCGCGCGGTACATCGACTCGCACTCCACGAACACGGAGGCGACCAGGTCGTGGCCCGTGCGAACGTCGGCGAGGAATTCGTGCAGCAGGTAGCGATGGTCCGGCCGCTCCCACAGGTGATGGTGGGTGTCGATGATGGGCAGCTCGGGCTCCAGGATCGGTTCGGGCGGCTGCGTGGCCAGCCACGCCTCGTCCGGGGCGTGGATGCGTCCGAACTGCGTCGGCCGCGTTGGCTCGCTCATGCGGATTCTCCCTCTCGGTGATCCTTGCCAAACCGCCTCGTGGCCTCGTATGCTTCCCCCGAATGATCACGAGATTCTCGACGCTCTACGTCGGCCACATCGAGCTGGAACGGTGCGGCCTGTCGGGCACGCCCGCCGACGACCGGCGCTACTCCAACGAGCGGCTCACGGAGGCGTTCGACACCACCATCGCGCTGGCCCACGCGGCCGACATGCTGGGCTACGAGACCCTGTGGCTGGCCGAGCACCACTTCCAGCACGAAGGGTACGAGTGCATCCCCAATATTCCGCTGCTTGCCGTGGACCTCGCCCATCGCACGGAGCGCGTCAAGATCGGGTGCGCCTTCAACGTCGTGCCCACCTGGCATCCTCTTCGGCTCGCCGAAGACTACGCCACCGCCGACATCTTGACCAGGGGGCGGGTCGTCTTCGGAGTCGGGCGCGGCTACCACACCCGCGAGGTGGAGAGCTTCGGCAATCCGATGCTGGACGGCGAGGCGAATCGCGAGCTCTTCGAAGAGCAGATCGAGATCATCCTGAAGGCGTTCCGCCAGGAATCCTTTTCGCACCAGGGCAAGCACTACACCATTCCCCCCGAGGTGCCCTATCGCGGCTATCCCTTGAAAGAGATCACGCTGGTGCCCCGGCCCGTGCACCAGCCCGTCGAGATCTGGCAGCCCATCGTGAGCGGCAGCGCGCGGGGCCTGGACTTCATGGCCCGGCACGGCATCAAGGGCATCGTCTCCGCCACCGCCGAGGAGCTGGTCCAGCGCTGGTTCCGCGACTACCAGGAGACGGCGCGTCGAAATGGCCGGGAGCTCGCGCTCGGGGAAGACCTGATCTTCGGCTTCCGGATGTGCATCGATGAGACCATCGATCGAGCGATGCAGAAGGCGCGCCCGTACTTCGAGGAGCACGCCAAGGTCATGGCCCCTCTCGGCATGCTGCGCTACGGCGAAGAGCACGTGAAGGCGGTGGTCGCCCGCCAGGCGCAGTCGGCGACCGCGGCCACGCTGGAGAACGGCGTGCGCAATCGCGCGTGGCTCTGCGGGCCGCCCGGAGACATCATTGCCTATCTGAAGGAGATCGAGCAGCGGTATCCGGGGCTGGACCACGTCATGATCGGCTGGGCCATCGGGACGCCGAGAGACGTCATGATCGAGCAGCTCACGCGCTTCGCTCGAGAGGTCATGCCGGCGTTTCGTCGATAGATAGCTCGGACCCCGCTCGCGGGGCTGAGGAACTGCTAGACCAGACTCCGGCCCCGTCAGACTCGGGGCGGGCTTCCCGTGGGGCCGGACCAGAGACCTCCCGCCAGATAGCCGCCGTCCACCGCGAGCGTGTGTCCGGTGATGTAGCTCGCGTCGTCGGAAGCGAGGAAGAGGGCGGCCCGCGCCACGTCGTCGGGCTCGCCGAAGCGACCCAGGGGGATGCGCTCCACCCGCCGGCGCCGCGCCTCTTCGGGCAGGCTTCGCGTCAACCGCGTGTCGATCTGGGCAGGCGCGATCGCGTTCACCGTGATGGAGTGCTGGGCCAGCTCCACGGCCATGGTCCGGGTCAGCTCGACCACGCCGGCCTTGGCCGCGTTGTAGCCCACGAGGTTCTCGACCCCGCGGAAGCCGTTGATGGACGCGGTGGTGATGATCCGTCCCCCGCCCTGCTTGACCATCTGGCGCGCGGCGGCCTGGCAGCACAGGAAGACACCCGTCAGATTGACCCGCAGCACGCGATGCCACTGGGCCTCGGGATGCTCGAGGAAGGGAGCGGAATGCGCGATCCCCGCGTTGGCGAACATCACGTCGAGCCGCCCGAACTCCGCGACCACCCGCTCCACGAAGGCCTGCACCTGCCCGGCGTCGCCGACATCGACGCGGAGGGCGATGGCCTTGCCGCCTCGCTCGGCGATCTCCCTGGCCACGCCCTGGGCGGCGTCGAGCTCGACATCGCCGAGGGCCACGAGCGCGCCCTCGGCCGCGAAGGCGAGCCCCGTCGCGCGCCCGATGCCGAGCGCGCCCCCAGTGATGGCCGTCACCCGTCCCTGCAAGCGCATACGCCTACCTTCCTTCCCGATCAGGGTTAGTCTACGGACGCGGGCACGATCGATCCCGTCGGAGAGGAGACCAGTCGATGCGGCCGCTGATCAGCACGGGGTTGTGGCGGTGGATCGAGGAGAACCGGACCAGCTTCGAGCCGCCCGTGGGCAACAAGGTCCTCTGGGAGGACTCGCAGTTCACGGCCATGGTCATTCGTGGGCCGAACCGTCGCCGCGACTTTCACGACGATCCCTCCGACGAGATCTTCTACATGCTGAAAGGCGACATGACCCTCGAGTACATCGACGAGGGCGGCCGGCGCCAGACCGCGATCATCCGGGAAGGTGAGATGCTCCTCGTCCCCGCCCATACCCCTCACTCGCCCCATCGCCCGTCCGACACGTGGGGCCTCGTCATCGAGACCAAGCGCGGAGCCGCGGACGAGGAATCCCTTCTCTGGTACTGCGAGCGCTGCAATGCCGAGCTCCATCGCCTGACCATGGGCGCCATGGATATCGAGCGCGATCTGCGCGCCGCCATCGAAACCTTTGACGCCAGCGTGGAGCTCCGCACCTGCCGCCACTGCCACCACATCCAACCCGACCAAGCTCCCCTCCCGCTCCGACCGCCTTAGCCTTCGTCGGTCACGCGCGCCCGTCTCGCGTTCTGGCTGCCCCCTCATTTACTCAGCCCTCGCCCCCGGAGGGGGAGAGGGCCGCCCTTCGAGCTGAAGGCGAAGCCCTGAGGCGAGGGCTGAGTAGACAAGGGGGATGAGCCGCCCTACACCGTCATCCCACTCCCGCCGTCGAAGTTCACCGAGGCGCCCGTGATGTAGGTGGCGCGCTCGGAGACGAGGAAAGCGAAGAGATCGGCGAACTCCGAGGCGTGGGCGACGCGTCCGAGGGGCACGCGCAGCTTGGCCAGCTCCGCGTAGTGCGCCTCGAGGTCGCCCTTGGCCCGCTTGGCGATCTGGGCGCTGCGCACGAGCCCGATGCAGATCGTGTTGACCCGGATATTGTCGGCCGCGTACTCGTTGGCGAGCGACTTGGTCAGGTTGAGGCCGGCCGCGCGCGTCACCGAGGTGGGCAGGGCCCGGGGCTGAGGCGCCTTGCCGCCCACCGTGGTGATGTTGACGATGCGCCCACCGCCACGCTTCTTCATGTGGGGGATGACCAGGCGAGACATGCGCACGGCGCCCATGACCTTGAGGTCCCAGTCCGCCTGCCACGTCTCGTCGTCCACCTTCTCGAAGGCCGCGGCCGCCGAGGTGCCGGCGTTGTTGAGGAGGATGTCGACCCCGCCCCATTGCGCGACCACCGCATTGACGAGCCCCTCGCAATCGGCGGCCCGGCTGACATCGGCGACCTGGGCGAGCACGTGGCCGCTGGTGCTCTTGCGAATCTCGTCCGCCGTCTGGTCGAGGTGCTCCTTGCGGCGCGCGCAGATCGCGACCCGCGCGCCCTCGGCGGCCAGCTTCTCCGCCGCGGCGCGACCCAGCCCATCGCTCCCGCCGGTGATGATGGCGACCTTGCCGTTCAGTCCGAGATCGAGCATGAACGATCCTCCTGGGGTATGGGTTAGAAGAACATCGTCAGGTTCTTGGCGAGCAGCACACTCTGGTCGAGGACGATCTTGCGGCGGGCGATCCGCCAGTCTCCGTTCACCCGCCGCAGCACGTCTTCGCGCTTGCCGACGAGGAAGTCGGTCTCCGTCTCCACGCGGTTCCGGTACACGAGGAATCGGCTCCTGACGTCGACCTCAGCCGGCCTCGCCTGCATGACCTGGACGTTGGAGATGATGTGGCAGATTCTCGAGGGCGGCTCTTCCGCCCAGTGGATGCCGGTGAGGATCTGTCGCACGCGACGCGTGAGCGTGTCCTTGCCCTCGTCGAACCAGCTGGCGTCGACGCCCTGCCGCGTGAACTCGCGTTCCGGCTCGTCGCGCGGGACGTTGCGCCGCAAGGGCATCCAGTAGTGGGCGTCCTCGGTGAAGAGCTCGAGCCACTCCTCGTAGCGTCGCTCGTCCAGGAGATCGGCCTCCCGGTAGAGGAAGCTCTCGATCTCCTCCTTGAGAAGGAGCCGATCGAGGGGCGAGGACTCGGCGCTCACGGCGTGGCGATCTCCCCCCAGCTCTCCGCCTCCATGAGCTGGCGCCAGCGCGTGTAGAAGCCGCGCTGGTTGTGCTCGCTCGCGTTGGCCTCCGTCACGTCGTTGATCACCCCGGGCAGCGTGAGCCCGTGGTCCTCGAAGGCCGAGGTGGCCCGGCCCAGGCCCATCTCGTAGTTGTAGGGGTACTGGCGCGCGATGGTGCCGCGGCTCGCCGCGTGCGCGTAGTTCCAGTTCTCCATGTCGTCCTGCTCCGTCAGCCCCGACGGACCGGAGTAGCGGATGTAGTACTGGCGGAGGAAGTCCTTGACCTCGGCCGGCGCGTCCGCGTCCACGAGATACCACCGCCACGCCTCCGTCTGGTGCGGGCCGCGCGGGTGCCAGGCCGCAATGGTCCGCGGCTGGCGCGCCAGGGGCGACGTATTGGGGAACATGGTGCCGGGGCCCCCGAAGAGCCGCCACTCCGCGCCGCGCCGGCGCTTGCGCTCCTCCTCGCAGTGCCGGAAGTAGTCCGCGACGATGGGGGCGTCCTGGTAGGCGGGCGCGAGGGGCGCATCGTGCGGCCGGAGGAAGGCGATCATCGAGTGGCCGAGATCGGGGAACGACACGTCGAGCCAGCGCGCCTGGTTCCGCTCCCCCATGTCGCGGCGGCCCTTGCCGCTGGGCCCGATGCCGACCATGTCGACCGAGCGATGGCTGACCCCGTGGTAGCGGTCGCCGGAGAAGTTCTCGGCGGGGAACTTCCAGTTGCAGGGGATCAGCCACTTGTGGGTGCCGCCGATCACCTCGGTGCCGCCCTCGCGCCCGTCCCACGCGTCGAGCAGGAGGTCGAGATAGAGCTTGTAGCCGCCGAGATATTCCTCGAAGGACGGCGCCGAACTGTCCCAGGTCGCCCAGATCGTCCCCTTGTAGTTCTTCATCTGGGCGACCTCGATCAAGCCCCAGCGCGCCCGGTCGAGCTGCGCCCCGTAGGCGTCCTTCGCGAAGGGAACGCCCACGAGGGCGCCGTCGGTACCGTAGCTCCAGCCGTGATAGGGGCACTGGAACTCGACGGTGTGCCCCTCATCGTAGCGGCACACCTTCATCCCGCGGTGCCGGCACGAGTTCAGAAAGACGCGGATGCGTCCCGAGGCGTCGCGGCATACGATGACGGACTCCTCGCCCATGGAGGACACGACATAGTCGCCCGGGCGCGGGATCTGGCTCTGGTGGCCGAGGAAGAGCCAGGCGCGGGCGAACACGCGCTCGAGCTCCTGGCGGTAGATCGCCTCGCTCACGAAGATCTCGCGGCTGACCATGCCGCGATCGACATCGACCAGGGCCTTCAGGCTGCCGCCATCGAGACTTCCCGAGGTCGGGCCGGACATTGTCCTCTCCTCTCTCGCTACCGTGCTGCCGAGGGTGCCGCTGACGATAGCGCCGGGCCGGCCCGCCCGCAAGCGGACTCATGGCGCGGCGTGCCCAGGGCGACTTGACGCGGAGCCTCTTTGGGCAGATTCTCTGGCGCACCGGGCGCGGACAAGGACACGGTCGTCACTGCGATACTCTCGCGTCACCCCAAGGGAGGCTCTTCCATGATCTACGAGATCCGGACCTACACCCTGAAGCCCCGCAGCCTCGGCGAAGTCGAGAAGCGGTGGGCAGAGGCCTACGAGTACCGCAAGAAGTACTCGCCCCTCGCCGCCTTCTGGCACACCGAGGTCGGCCCCCTCAACGAGATCATTCACGTGTGGCCGTACACGGATCTCGCCGAGCGCGCGCGTATCCGGGCGGAAGCGGCCAAGGACCCCAACTGGCCGCCCAAGACCCGGGAGTTCATCGTGCATCAGGAAGTGGAAGTCGTGGCGCCGTTCCCGTTCATCCCCGAGGTCACGCCCGGCACGGTGGGCCCGATCTTCGAGATGCGGTGCTACAGCCTGGCGCCGGGCTCGCTGCCGGCCGTCATGGAGCGGTGGAAGGGAAAGATCGCCGAGCGCACGAAGCTGTCGCCGGTCGTGCTCGCGGGCGGCGTGGAGTTCGGCCAGGCCAACCGGTTCATCCACATCTGGGCGTACAAGAGCATGGACCAGCGTCTGGCCATCCGCGAGCAGGCGCGCAAGGCCGGCGTGTGGCCGCCGCCGGGCGGCGGCGACGAGCTGCTCGCCCAGGCCAACAAGATCATGATGCCCTCGTCCTTCTCGCCCCTGCAGTAAGGTGCATCGCAACGACAGGGACCGGGCACAGCTCTGAAAAGCTCGCAGGCGGCTCAAAAAGGTCCAGATGCGAGGCGGCGCCCGAAGGCCGCAGGTGAGGCGTACTCCCTGTACGTTGAACCTGCGGCCGAGGGCGCCGCACTCCCGCAGATGGGCCTTTTTGAGCCGCCTGCTAGATCACGCCGTCGGCCTTCAGCCGCTCCAAATCTTCTGCGCCGAGAGACAGCAGCTCCTTGTAGACCTCGGCGTTGTGCTGGCCGAGAAGCGGGGCGGGGCGGATCTCGGTCGGTGACTTCGAGAGCTGGACGGGATTGCCGGGCATGGTGAACTCGCCCCATCCCGGATGCTGGATCGTCGTCACCATGCCACGAGCTTTCAGGTGCGGGTCGGACAGGATCTCGGTCGGGGTGAGCACGGCTCCCGCGGGCACGCCGGCCCCGCCCAGCTCGGCCATCACCTCGTGCTTGGTCCGCGTCATCGTCCACTGCTCGACGAGGGCGTTGACCTCGTCCTTGTGCGCGCCACGCCACTTGGGATCCGACCACTCGAGATGCCCGATCAGATCCGCGCGCCCGATCTTCTGCAAGAGCGCGTCCCACATGTGCCGGCGCACGGGCTGCGGGTAGATGTAAGCGTAGTCGTCGGGGCCGCCCGGCTTGCAGCGATAGATGCCCGAGGGCGCCGTATTCGCGATCTCGTTGCCGCGGCGGGGCTCGAAGTCGCCGCCGGCATAAGCCAGCCGCATGGCGATGCGGCAGAGGTTGACCACCGCGTCCTGCATGGACAGCTCCACGCGCTGACCCTGTCCCGATGCCTGCCGCTGCCACAATGCGGCCATCACCCCGAAAGCCGCGTGCACTCCGGTGCCGGAATCGCCGATGGTCGGCCCGGGCTTGAGCGGCGGTGACCCGGGGAAGCCCGTCAGGGCCATGGCTCCGCCCGTGGCCTGGGCGATCATGTCGAAGCTCTTGTACTCGCTGTACGGCCCATAGGTGCCGAAGCCCTTGACCGAGAGGTAAATCAGCCGCGGGTTGATGGCGGCGAGCGCGTCATAGCCGAGGCCGTTCTTCTCCAGCGCCCCCGGGGCCTGGTTCTCGGCGAAGACGTCAGCCTGCTTGACCAGGTCGAGGAGCATGGCCTTGCCCTTCGGGTGCTTCATGTTGAGCGTGACGCTCTTCTTGTTGCTGTTCAGGGTGAGGAAGTAGCTACTGTCCACGCCAGGCTTCTCCGCGCGGCCGTACCGCCCCGGATCCCCCTTCCCGGGCTCCTCGACCTTGATGACCTCGGCGCCCAGCCAGGCAAGGAGCTGAGTGCACGATGTCCCCGCCTCGAACTGGGTCATATCCAGGACGCGAATGCCATTGAGCGCTTTCATGGACGGCTCCTCTCGTGACGGCTCGCCCGATCATAAATCATCTCGGGCGACGGCGATGAAGAAGCTTCGGTTTCACTTGACGCCGAGCCTCTTTGGGCCGATCTTCGGTCGCATGCCAGGCGTGAAAGACCGGGTGGCCGTGGTGACGGGAGCGGCCAACGGGCTCGGCCGCGAGATCGCGCTTCTCCTGGCCCGCGAGGGCGCTCGCGTGGCCCTCGGCGACCTCGACGGCGCCGAGCTCGAGCGCACCGCCGCCGCCATCACCAAGGCAGGCGGCGTGGCTGTGACTACGGCGGGCGACCTCACGGAGGAATCAGGCGCAACTCGACTCATTGATACGGCGGTCGAGAGTCTCGGCGGGCTCGACATCCTCGTCAACAACGTCGGGGGCAGCCGCAACCGCAAGGTCTGGGAGATGCCCGTCGAGGACTGGGATTTCGTCCTCCGCCTGAACCTGCGCCCGACCTTTCTCTGCACGCGCGCCGCCGTGCCGCACATGATGCGCCGGCGCTACGGGCGCATCGTCTGCATGTCCTCGGGGGCGCGCGAGGGCACGCCGTGGACGGCCTACTATCAGGGGGGCGCGGCGTACTCTGCGGCCAAAGCGGGAATCCACGGCTTCGTGCGCGACACGGCCCTCGAGCTGGCGGAGCACGGCATCAACGTCAACGCGGTGGCTCCCGGCCCCATCGACACGGAGCGCGCGGGCCCCAACCTCAAGCGCCTGAATGACACGGTCGACTACAGCCCGAACCGCATGACTCCCCTCCACCGGCTCGGCCAGCCGATCGAGGTGGCGCACGCCGTGCTCTTTCTCGCCTCGGAAGAGGCGAGCTACATCACCGGTCACACGCTGGCCGTGGCGGGAGGACGTTGATGCAGATGCCGCTGGAGGACATCCGGGTGCTCGACCTCAGCCACGCGCTGGCGGGGCCCTTCTGCTCCACCATGCTCGCCGACTTCGGGGCGGAGGTGATCAAGCTCGAGCCCCGCGGCGCGGGCGACATCGCGCGCGCGTGGGGATCGCCGCTGCCCGGCGGCGAGACCTCGTACTTCGTCAGCCTGCACCGCAACAAGAAAGGCATCGAGGTCGACCTCAAGCGCCCCGAGGGCAAGGAGCTCTTCTTCAAGCTGGTCGAGCGCTGCGACGTCGTGCTGGAGAACTACCGCACGGGCGCCCTCGCGCGCCTGGGTCTGGCCTACGAGGAAGCGCGCAAGCGGAACGCCGGCATCGTCTACTGCTCCGTCTCGGGCTTCGGCCAGGACGGCCCTTATCGGGATCGCGCCGCCCTCGACCTCATCCTCCAGGCGGAGAGCGGGATGATCAGCGTCACCGGCGAGCCCGGCTCGCACGGCGTGCGCTGCGGAACCTCCGTGGCGGACATGACGGCGGGGATGTACGCGGCCTACGCGATCATGCTCGCCCTGCGCGTGAAGGAGCGGACCGGTCGCGGCCAGGCCATCGACGTGTCCATGCTGGAAGGCCAGCTCTCGCTCCTCGGCACCATGATCGGCGGCTATCTCGCCGACGGCGAGCTGCCCGAGCCGATGGGCACCGCTTACAAGGCCCTCCTGCCGTACCAGACGTTCAGGACGAAGACGCGGGATCTCGCCCTCGCCGTGGGCAGCGAGAAGCTCTGGAAGGTCTTCTGCCCGGTCATCGGCCGGCCGGAGCTGGCCGACGACCCGCGCTATCGCACGAACGCCGAGCGCGCCCGCAACCGCGAAACCCTCATCCCGAGCCTGCAAGACACGTTTCTCACGCGCTCCTACGAGGAGTGGGAGCAGCTTTTCATACAGAACGGCATCCCCGTGGGCGCCATCAACCGCATCCCGGAGATCGTCGACCATCCCCAGGTGAAGGCGCGCGGCACCCTGGTGGAGATGGACCATCCCCGCGCAGGAAAGGTGCGCATGGTCGGCGTGCCTGTGCGCCTGTCGGAGACGCCGGGGGCGGTGCGCACGCCGTCTCCCACACTGGGAGAGCACACCGAAGAGGTGCTGCGCGGGCTGCTCGGGCTGGGGACGGAGGAGATCGCGGCGCTCAGGGCTGCCGGCGCCATTCGCTGACTCGCGAGGGGCCGGGCGCGCTCAGCCGAGAGGAGCCTGCAGACCGCTCATCCGTAGCCGCGCCACCACGGGCAGATGATCAGAGGCCACCCGAGCCAGCCGGCTCCGGTGCACGCGAAACCCGTCGGACACGAGGTGGCGGTCCCAGTAGATTCGGTCGAGCGGGAAGATCGGCAGCGGGGCCGGGTGCGTGCGGCGGATGCGCGGCCCATGCAGCTCGCGGCGGAGCGCCCGCCCGACCGGGCCGCGGAACGGGAACCACTCGTTGAGGTCGCCGATGACCACGCGCGGGCCCGTCAGATCGGCGTGCAGGATGTGCTCGCGCACCAGCCGCTTCACCTGATCGGCACGCTCGCGAACCTTCAGTCCGAAGTGCACGTTGAAGACGTGAAGCAGCTCGTCCGCGGACATGGTGAGGTCGAGCCGGATCCCGCCCCGCGGCTCCCGCTCCGCCCAGGAGAGATCGAAGGTGTGGCTGCGATGGATGGCGAAGCGGGTGAGCACGGCATTGCCGTAGGGGACGGCCGTCCGGTCGTGGGTCGGACCCATGGCCACGTGCATGCCGAGGCGCTCGGCCAGCGCGTCGGCCTGGGGGTGGAGGACCTCCTGGAGCCCGACGAGGTCGGCGTCGATCTCCTCCAGCACCGCAGCGATCCGATCGAGCTTCACGCGCCGATCCAGGCCGCAGCCCTTGTGAATGTTGTAGCTGGCCACGGTGAACGTCATGGCCTCAGCATACCGGGTACATCAAAAAACGCCAACATTCAGTCTGAGCGGGACTGGGCTACTCCTTGACCCGCTTGCGTCCGGCCTCGAACATCTGCTTCAACTTGTCGGCCATGATGCGGCGCCCGATCCCGCGCTAGAAGGAGCCGCCAAAGCCGGCCACCTGGTCGGTGAATGCGTGGCTCGCGGAGACGACGATGGTCCCCTCCTGGACCGGCAGAAAGCTGGCCACGGCCTGCTCGGCGTTGTAGCCGGTGCTGACGTAGTACTGGCGCTGCACCACCGCACGGGCCGCGCCGTCGGAAGCCGCGAGGATGTGCGTCAGCACGTACGTCGGCTTGCCTTGAATGTTGCACTTCGCCCAGTAGAAGTTTTGCCGCATCGTGGGAAGCGTCGCCTGCGGGTAGCCGAGGAGAACCGCGTGTGGGTACTTGTAGAGGAACTTCATGTAGGAGTGCGTGGGTGTGGAGTCGAGGTAGAAGTAGTACTCCTTCACGTCCTCGCCGTGGTTTCCCTGCGGTCCGGTCAGCCCGAAGAGGCGCTCCTTCAGGATGGGGTCGCGCCCGTTCCACAGCGCCAGGGCGAAGCAGAGCCGCTGATGGTTGTCCGAGATGGCCCCCAGCCCGTCCTCCCCCCAGCGATAGGCGCGCGAGCGCGCGTGATCGTGCGGGAAGTAATCCCAGGCGGTGCCGCCCGGGCTGTAGTCCTCGCGCACCGTGCCCCACTGGCGCTCGGAGAGGTGGGCCCCCAGCGCCGCCAGTGGGCGGAGCGCGCTTCCGCTTCGAGCAGCCGCTGCTGCTCGGCGATCATGGCCATCTTGACGGGTCCGCCAGCTCCGTCCACGCCCGCAGCACCTCAGCAACCGTCCAGGCCTGCGCGGGACAACCACCCGGGGAGTGAGGCGGCTCACCGTCGAAGACCTCGCCCAACGTGCCAACGCCGTAGGCGCCAAGGTGCTTTCCCAGAGGCTCGACGAGGGCGAGAGCGGCCTCGCGGTCCCCGAAGACCTTGTAGTGAGCGAGGGCGAAGGGACCGAGCAGCCATCCCCACACCGTGCCCTGGTGATACGCGCCGTCGCGCTCCCGTGGACCGCCCTGATAGCGCCCTTTGTAGTCGGGATGGCGCGGGTCGAGGCTTCGAAGCCCGAAGGAGGTCAACAGATGCCGGGCGCAGACCTCGACGACCCCGCGCTGGCGCTCTGGCATGAGCGGGCTCGTGGGCAGCGAGACGGCGAAGATCTGATTCGGCCTCACGGCCGCGTCGTTCCCGGATGGCCCGTCGAGGACATCGAAGCAGCAGCCCTCGGCGGCGTTCCAGAAGCGCTCGAAGCCCGCCGCCACGCGCGCCGCTTCCGCCTCCCATTC
>DASQAK010000243.1:0-4234 GCA_035635755.1 Candidatus Methylomirabilota bacterium
GAGTACGACCTCTACTCGCTCGAAGGGCTCGCCGACGAGCTCTTCGGACGCTCGGAGCGCGCGATGCGGGAGGCCATCGCCGCGGTTCCCGATGGCACGTATCGCTACGGCTTCGAGACCGACGGCTTCGAGAAGCCGTACACCTTCAAGGTCGCCCTGACGATCAAGGGCGACGAGATCATCGCGGACTTCACGGGCACCTCGCCCGCCCAGCCCCGCGCCATCAACTGCGTCTACGCCTACACGTATGCCATGACGGCCTACGCGGTCCGCTGCGCCCTTCTGCCCGGCCTGCCGAACAACGAAGGCATGTACCGCCCCGTGAAGGTGGAGGCGCCGGAGGGGTGTCTGCTCAATCCGCGCTTCCCCGCCGCCGTGGTCAGTCGCGCCCAGACGGGCCACTACGTGCCCGTTCTGGTCCTAGGCGCGCTCCACAGGGTCATTCCCGACAAGGTGATGGCCGGCGCGGGCTCCCCGCTCTGGGCGGTGGCCCAGACGGGCACCCGCGACGACGGCCGGCCCTACACGAACGTCCTCTTCTTCAACGGCGGCATGGGCGCGACCTCCGCCAAGGACGGCGAGCACGTGCTCTCGTGGCCCAGCAATATCTCGAGCACGCCGGTGGAGGTGGCGGAGCGCAATAGCCAGCTCTTCTTCCACTACAAGCGGCTGCGCCCGGGCTCGGGGGGCGCCGGGCGCCACCGGGGCGGCCTCGGCCAGGACATCCTCGTCGAGAGCGGATCCACCCGTCCCATCGTGCTGAGCTTCATGGCGGAGCGGACGAAGTTTCCCGCGCCCGGCTTCAAGGGCGGGGGGGCCGGCGGCCTCGGCGACGTGCGCATCAACGGCAAGAAGGTGGATCACCGCCGCCAGCACGTCCTCGCGCGCGGCGACCGCGTGCTCGTGAGCACGCCCGGGGGCGGCGGCTACGGGCCGGCCCGGGCGCGGGCCGCGGCCCTTCGCCTGCGCGACAGGCTGCTCGGCTATATCGGCGGGAAAGGCGGCTGATGCGGTTATAGTGAGATCTGTCATGTCCAAGGTGAGGAGGAGCCGGCCACAGTAGATGGGCCTCCTCTCCAAGATCTTCCGGACGGGCATAGTCACCGAGGCGTTTCCCCCCGGTGATCCGCAAATCGTTCACCTCGTTCGCGAAGTCGACCTCCGCTCCCGGCGCCTCTTCGGCCGCGCCCTGGGCATCCGCGAGGTGGACGCGGGCTCCTGCAATGGCTGCGAGATCGAGATCTCGGGCCTGATGGGTCCCGTCTACGACAGCGAGCGCTTCGGCTTCCACTTCGTGGCCTCGCCGCGCCACGCCGACCTTCTCCTCGTCACGGGCCCCGTGACTCGGAACATGGAAGTCCCGCTGCGGAAGACCTACGAAGCCACGCCGTCGCCCAAGCTGGTCGTGGCCGTCGGCGACTGCGCGCACACCTGCGGCGTGTTCAAGGGCAGCTACGCCGTCGCGGGTAGCGTGGATCAGATCATCCCCGTGGACGTCTTCGTCGACGGCTGCCCGCCCGAGCCGGCCGACATCCTGCGCGGCATCCTCACCGCCCTCGGCCGCGCGCCGCAAGCTTCATGATCTTCCTGCTCATGGTCGCCGGTTACCTGTTCGGCGCCCTGGCCGCGCTCCTCTTCGCTCGTGGCTGGGTCGCTCGCTGGCTTACCGCGGCGGGCGCCATCATTGGCGGCGCGTGCGCGGTGACACTCGCGGTGGCGGAAGTCTTTGGCTTTGACATTGGAAGCTTTCAGATCATCGTGGTGCTCGCCAGGAGACCGTGGTGGCTGCAGGGAGGCGTGATCCAGGACCCTGCGCAGCCGCTGAGCGCGGTGTTCCTTGGCGTGGTCGGAGCGATTGCCATTCCCGCCGCGCTCTACAGCATCGGGTACACGCGAGCCTGGGAGGGTCGCCGGTCACTGAGAATGCCCGGCGCCATGTTGAATCTCTTCCTTCTCAGCATGAGCCTGGTGCCGCTCGCGGAGAACATCCTCTGGTTCGTTCTCTTCTGGGAAGGGATGGCCGTCACCTCGTATCTACTCGTCATGACCGAAGCTGAGGAGCCAGAGACGGTGCATGCCGGTAACTGGTACCTCGGCATGACGCAGTTCGGGCTCGGATTCATCCTGGCGGCGTTCTTTCTCCTCCTGCCGCCCGACGGCTCGGGTGACTTCACGGCGCTGGCCAAGCACGCGGCAACGCTATCCCCCGGTCTCAAGAGCCTGGTCTTCGTTCTCGCGCTGATCGGCTTCGGCTCGAAGGCGGGCCTGGTGCCGTTGCATGTGTGGCTGCCCAGCGCGCATCCCGCGGCGCCCAGCCACGTCTCCGCGCTCATGTCCGGCGTCATGATCAAGCTGGGCGTCTACGGCGTCCTCCTCTTCGGCTTGCGGCTGCTCGGCGGCGGTCCCGCCTGGTGGGGTGGCCTCGTGCTGACTCTGGGCGCCGTCTCGGCGCTCCTCGGTGTGCTCTACGCCCTCATGGAGCACGATCTCAAGCGCCTGCTCGCGTATCACTCCATCGAGAACATCGGCATCATCTTCATCGGCGTGGGGGCGGGGATGATGTTCCTGAGCTACGACCTTCCCGCGCTGGCCGTACTGGGGTTTGTGGGCGGACTTTACCACACGATCAACCATGCCTGCTTCAAGGGCCTGCTCTTCCTGGGCGCGGGCTCCGTGCTCCACGCCACCCACACGCGCAACATGGAAGAGATGGGTGGGCTCATCAAGCGGATGCCCCGCACGGCCCTCTTCTTCCTGGTGGGCGCGGCGGCGATCTCCGCCCTGCCGCCGCTCAACGGCTTCGTCTCGGAATGGGTGGTGTTCCAGGCGCTGCTCGGCGGCGCCTCCATTCCGCAGCGGGAAGTTGCGGTCCTGATGCCCATCGCCGTCGCGATGCTCGCGCTCGCGAGCGGTCTCGCGGCAGCCTGCTTCGTCAAGGCCTTCGGCATCACCTTCCTCGGCATCGCGCGCTCGCATGAAGCAGAGCAGGCGCGCGAGGCCCCGGTGTCGATGCAGGTGGCGATGGCGGCCCTGGCGCTGGCGTGCGTCGTCCTGGGCGCGGCGGCCTATGCGATGGTGCCGGCGCTCGGCCGGGTGGTGGCCGGCCTCGCCGGCCTGCCTCCCGCATCTGCCGTCACGGTCAGCTGGAGCCTCCGCGTGCCGCTGAGCGCGCCCGGCGCCGTCGGCCAGATCTCTCCGCTTCCGATCCTGCTCGGGCTCGCCCTACTCCTCGTGGCGATTCCCATCGGGCTCTGGCTCTCCCGCGCCAGCCGCGCCCTTCGCGTGAGCGACACGTGGGGGTGTGGCCGCATCGCGCAGACGCCGCGCATGCAGTACACCGCCGCCGCCTTCGCCGAGCCGCTGCGACGGATCTTCGCCGCGCTCTATCGCCCCACCGAGGACGTCTCGATCGACTTTCACCCGGAGTCGCGCTACTTCGTCCAGTCCATCGCGTACCGCGCCCATATCATCCCGTGGTTCGAGCGCTACCTCTACGATCCGGTCATCGATCGCGTGATCGCGTGGGCCGCGCGCGTCCGCGCCATCCAGTCGGGCTCGCTCCACGCCTATCTGACCTATCTCGTGGCCGCCCTCGTGATCATGCTGGGGCTGCTCATGCTGTGGGGAAGCTGAGCTGATGCCCCTGCCGACGGGATACACGGTCGCGATTGCCCAGACGGCGCTCGCACTCTTCCTGGCCCCGGGCCTGGTCGGACTGATCCGGTGGCTCAAGGCGCGTCTGCAGAATCGCCGGGGCGCCCCCGTGTGGCAGCCCTATCTCGAGCTGCGCAAGCTCTTCGCCAAGGAGGTCGTTGTTTCCAGCAACGCCTCGTGGCTCTTTCGCGTGGCGCCGTTCGTCGTCTTCGCGAGCACGGTGGCCGTGGCCTTCCTCGTCCCGGTGCTCGCGGTGCCGTCGCCCTTCGACCCCGTCGGCGACTTGCTGGTCGTGGTCTATCTTCTCCTGCTCGGCACCTTCTTTCTCGCGCTGGCCGGACTCGATCCAGGCTCCGCCTTCGGCGGCATGGGCTCGAGCCGCGAGATGACCGTGGCCGCGCTGTCCGAGCCCACCGTGGCCCTCGCCATCTTCGCCCTGGCCCTGGGCGCGGGCTCGACCAACCTGGGCCAGATCGTCGCGCGGACGATGGCGGACCCCGCCGCCGCCGTGAGCCCCGGCTACCTCCTCGCCTTCGGCGCGCTCTTCGTGGTCACGCTCGCGGAGAACGGCCGGCTCCCC
>DASQAK010000244.1:0-5417 GCA_035635755.1 Candidatus Methylomirabilota bacterium
GCCCTGATCTCTTCGCGCGACCCGTCGGCGATGACGCGGCCGTAGTGCAGCACGGTCACCTGCGCGGCCAGCTCGAGGGCGATGTCCATGTCGTGCTCGATCATGAGAACGGTGATGGCGGGATCCAGCCGCGCGAGCAACCCTGCCATGAGCCGAGACTCCGCTGGCGAGAGCCCGGCAGTGGGCTCGTCGAGCAGGAGCACGCGGGGCTTTCCCGCCAGGGCGAGCGCGATTTCGAGCTGGCGCTGCTCGCCGTGGGAGAGATTGCGCACGGGCACGTCACCCACCGCGCCGAGGCCGACCGCTTCGAGGGTGGAGAGGGCCGCGGCGTGGAGGTCGCGGAAGGCCGCGAGGGGGCGGAACATGGCGAATCGCTCGCGCGTCAGGGCCTGAATGGCGAGCAGGCAGTTGTCCAGCACCGTGAGGTCGGCGAAGAGGTTGGTGATCTGAAAGGTGCGGGCCAGGCCCTGAGCGGCGCGGCGATGCGTGGGCGCGCCTGTCACGTCGCGCCCGAAGAGCGTGATGGCGCCCGCGCTCACGGGCAGCGAGCCGGAGATGAGATTGAACAGCGTGGTCTTCCCGGCGCCGTTCGGCCCGATGAGGGCCCGTCGCTCGCCGGGACGGACGGCGAGCGACACGCCCCCGACGGCCTGCAGTCCCCCGAAATACTTCGAGACCCCGTCGAGCTTGAGGGCGAAGTCCGCGCTCAGGGGAGCACTCCCGCTAGCAGTGCTTGCATGGGGGATGGTCTCGCGTGTAGAGCGGCTGCTTCAGAAACTCCTCCGGGTTGTACTTCCAGAACTGGCTCACCGCCGGGTAGGTGAAGACCACGCTGTTCTGGAGGTGGCCGCCCACGCGCTCGACCTTCCGCACGTAGATGTTCTGGATGGGATTGCCCCAGCGGTCGATGACCACGGGGCCGCGGGGGAAGTCCTTCAGCTCGACCTTCCTCAGGGCGGCCAGGAGCGCCTCGCGGTCCTCGACCTTGCCGTTGATCGCCTTGATCGCTTCCACGATCCAGCGCGCGTTGGTGTAGCAGGTCTCCCCGTAGTAGGAGGGCACCTTGCTCATCTTGGCCTCGAAGGCCTTGGCGAACTTCTGGTTGGCGGGATTGTCGAGGGCCGCCGAGTAGTGCAGCGCGGTGTGGACGCCCAGCGCCTCGTCGCCCATCTGCGGCAGCACCGACTCGTCGGTGACGGTGCCGTTGCCGAGGAGGGGGAGCTTGGCCTTGAGTCCCGAGTCCGCGTACTGCTTCACGAACTGCAGCGAGCCCCGGCCGAAGAAGACGGCGAAGACGGCGTCGGCGTCCCGCTTGATCTGGGCGAGGAACGGGGCGAAGTCCGTGGTGTTCAGGGGCACCCAGATCTTCTGCACGATCTGGCCGCCCTGCTCCTCGAAGGTGCGCTGGAAGCCTCCCACCGACTCCCAGCCGAAGGCGTAGTCGAAGGCGACCACGGCGATCTTCCTGTGCTTGAGGTTCTTGGCCACCCATTCCCCGAAGGCATGCATGGACTGGCTGCTGTTCCAGCCCGTCCGCACCACCCACTTCGCGGGCTTGCGCTGGGTCAGATCGTCGGAGGACATGACCGGGTACGTGGTCGGGATCTTCGCGCCATCCGCGAAGGGGTGGATGGCATAGCCTGTCGAGGCGAGGAGCCCGCCCGTGAGGATGTGGATGTGGTCCTGGTCCACGAGCTTGCGCGCCTTGGTCAGCGCCGTCGCGGTGACGCCTTCCGAGTCCTCGACGATGAGCTCGATCTTCCTCCCCGCCACCTGCCGGCCGATCTCGTCCAGGTAGAGCTCGGTGCCGCCGAGCATGTCCTTGCCGAGGGCGGAGGCGGCGCCGGTGAGCGGTGTCAGGAGCCCGATCTTGATGGGTCCGCCCTGAGCCATGGCCGGCGGCGCGCCCGCGAGGGCCAGGGTCAGGGTCGCGACGAGGGCAAGCAACCGGGTCAGCATGACGGGTCTCCCATGATCAGCGCCGCCGGCCGCGGAGCGCGCCCACGACGCCATGCGGAGCAAAGAGGATGACGCCGATGTAGACGGCACCGAGAATGAGGAGCCAGCGCTTCGTGTAGACGCTCACGAAGTTCTTGAGGAAGACGATGAGGCCGGCGCCGATGGCGGGGCCGACCAGAGTGCCCGGACCGCCGAGCGCGACCATGAGCAGGGCCTCGACCGAGGTCAGGAGCTGGACATCGGTGGGTCCCACGAACCCGTTGTAGTAGGCCCAGAGGACCCCTGCCGCGCCCGCGAAGGTGCCCGAGATCACGAAGGCGAGGTACTTGTGGAGCCACACGTTGTAGCCCAGGGCCTCCATGCGCGACTCGCTGCCCCGGATCCCCTTGAGCCCGAGCCCGAAGGGCGAGACAACGAGCAGTCCCAGGAGCGCGAAGGCCACCCCCGCGCACACCAGCGAGAAGTAGAAGAAGGGCACCGGAGCGGAGAGGCTGAGAGTGCCGAGCTCCGGCCGGGCGACCCCAGAAACGCCGTTGTCGCCCTTGGTCAGGGAGACCCAGCGAAAGGCCAGCCCCCACACGACCATCCCGAGGGCGAGGGTGATCATGAGGAAATAGGTGCCGCGGGCGCGGATGGCGATGATGCCGAAGACGGCGGCGGTGACGGTGGCCAGCGCGAGGCCGGCGGCGGCGCAGCCCAGGAGCCCGACCTGGCGCTCGGTGGAGAGGAGCGCCACCGCGTAGGCGGCGACGCCGAAGTAGCCGGCGTGGCCGAGCGACGGCAGCCCCGTATAGCCCAGGAGCACATCGAGACTCATGGCGAGAATGCCCAGGATGAGCGCCTGGGTCAAAAGGGTGAGCGGATAGGCGGGCAAGAAGGGCCCGACGATGGCCAGCCCCGCCATGACCGCGACGGCCCAGAGGGCGCGACGGCGGATCACGAGGCCCCGCTGGTCTCGCGGGCCATCACGCGCGGCCGAAGAGCCCGGTGGGCCGGAGGGCCAGGATCACGGCCATGGGGGCGAAAAGCGTGAAGTAGGCCAGCTCGGGGAAGAGGGCTTTCCCGAAATTGTCGAGCAGACCGACGATGAGGCTGCCCGCCATGGCGCCGGGCAGGCTCCCGAGCCCACCCACGATCACCACGACGAAGGCATAGGGCAAGACTTCGGAATCCGCGCCGGGGTACACGCCGAGGAAGCCCGCGCCCACCACGCCACCGAGAGCGGCGAGGGCGGCGCCCAGGCCGAAGACCACGAGGGAGATGCGCGGCACGTTGATGCCCACGCCCTGGGCCATCTCGCCATCGTCCACCGCGGCGCGGATCATGGCCCCCATCCGCGTCTGGTCCAGGAGAAGCCAGAGGCCGAGGCCCACCACCACCGCCACGCCCATGATGAAGATACGGTAGATGGGAAACGTGATCCCGCCCAGGCGCAGGGCGCCGCTCAGCGCGGCGGGCACGGGCAGATTGTAGGGATCGCCGCCCCAGATCAGGAGCGCGAGATCCTGGAAGATCAGCGAGAAGCCGACGGTCATCAGGACCTGCCCCAGCTCCTGGCCGCGCAGACGCCGGAGGAAGAGACGCTCCATGGCGATGCCCACGAGCGCGATGGCCACCGTGCCCGCCACCAGGGCCATGGCGAAGCTCTTCGTGCGCAGGGCCACCGTCAGCCCGATGTAGCCGCCCAGGAGGAAGTAGGAGCCGTGCGCCATGTTGACGACACGCATGACCCCGAAGATGAGGGAGAGCCCGCTCGCGAGGAGGAAGAGGAGGGCGCCGTACGTCAACCCGTTGAAGGTTTGGAGGATCCAGAAGTCCGACCGCATGCCGCGCCTACCTCAGGCGCAGCAGGCGGGCGGCATTGTCACGCACGACGCGATCCTGATCCTTTCGATTGAGCCCGGCGGCCTTGGACTCGATGACGGCGCGCGGCCGGTCATACCCCATGTCGAAGCAGAAATCGGTGCCGAGCATCACGCGATCCGCGCCCACGGTGGCCACGAGATAGCGCAGCGCCCCCGGGTCGTGGCTGATGATGTCATAGGTGAAGCGCCGCAGGTAGGAGCTGAACGGCTTCTTCGCGCGCTTCTGCGCCTCCGGGCGCACCCGCTGGCCGTGCCGGAGCCGGCCGTGTAGGTAGGGCAGCGCCCCGCCCGCATGGGGCAGGCACACCTCGAGCTTGGGCAGCCGGTCGAGGACGCCGCCGAAGACGAGGTGGGCGGCGGCGATGGCGGTGTCGAAGGGATTGCCGAGGAGATTGCCGAGGTAGAACGGCTGCAGGCGCTCGGCGCCCACGACGCGAAGCGGATGAAGGAGCACGGGCAGGCGAAGGGCGGTCGCGCGCTCGAAGATCGGAAGGAACTCCGGATCGGACAGCTCGCGCCCGCCCACGTTGGTGCCCATGTAGACGCCACGGATGCCCGGGAGCCCGGCCGCGCGATCGAGCTCTTCGAGGGCGCGCGGGGGATCCTGCATGGGCAGCATGGCGCAGCCCACGAACCGGTCCGGGTACGCCACGTGCGCGGCGCTCGCGGCATCGTTGAAGGCGGCGGAGAGGCGCGCCCCCGTCGGGCCGTCCGCCCAGTACACCATGGGCACGGTGAGAGAGAGGGCCTGGACGCCCACGCCCTGGCGATTCATCGAGCGGAGGCGAAGATCCAGGTCGATGAAGCGCGGCTCGAGGGGCGCCGTGCGCGACGCGCCGAACATGATCACGGGGCCCTTGGGATTGCCGCGATCGATCCCGGCGCCGAAGGGCGCGCCCGCTTCCTCGACGAGGCGGATGAAGGACTCCGGGAAGAAGTGCGCGTGGACGTCGATACCCGGCGGTCGGGCCACGGGTCGGCATTCTACTCTCAATGCCCGGGCGATGGTAGTCTCAAGGCCGACCGGGACCCCGGTGCGGCGCGCGGTGGCCCGAGCCAACCGGCGCCCGAGCCCCAGAGCGCAAAGGAGGAGCGAGTGAAGCTGCCAGGCGAACGCTTCGACTACTCGCCGATGGCGAGCCGTCCCGTGTGGAAGCTGCCCAATGGCGCCCGCATCGCCGTGTGGACCATCGTCAACGTCGAGGAGTGGGACATCGAGAAGGCGATGGCCCGCCAGTATCTGCCCGCTCCCCAGGGCGTCAGCGCCGTGCCCGATGTCCCGAACTGGGCCTGGCACGACTACGGCATGCGCGTGGGCTTCTGGCGGCTCCTCGAGGCGCTCGCCAAGCGGAAGCTGCGCGCGACCACGGCCATCAACGCTCACGTTGTCGAGTCCTACGAGCCCGTGGCGCGGGCCATGCTGGAGGCGGGATGGGAGTTCATGGCCCATGGCGTGATCCAGGGCGCCATGCATCTCCTGCCCGACCAGCGCGCGGCCATCCGCCAGTCGATCGAGATGCTGACGAAGTTCACGGGCCGGAAGCCCAAGGGCTGGCTCGGCCCGGGCCTCACGGAGACGTGGGAGACGCTCGA
>DASQAK010000245.1:0-3225 GCA_035635755.1 Candidatus Methylomirabilota bacterium
TTGATGGTGTGCTCGGCCATGCGCGGCCCGATGCCGGTCAGGGCGCGGAGATCCATGAGCGGTGCGAACATCGCCCGGTCGATGGCCAGCTGCTGGATGCGATGGAGGACTGCCTCGCGCTTGGCAGGATCCCGCTCCCGAGCCTGCTGCAGGAACAGCTCGTCGATGTCCGGGTAGCCGCCGTATGAGTAGCTGCCCTTGGAATAGATGAACGCTTCCACGCGGCTGGCCGCGTTGCCCGAGTTGCCGACCGCGGTTAGGAAGATCCCCCGCAACTTCTTCTCCCGCCATTCAGCGTAAAAGGTCGCGCGCTCCACCAGCCGCATCTTCACACGGATTCCCACGGCCTTCAGATCGTTGATCACGCCTTCCGCCGCCGTGAAGAAGGGGGGAATCGGCACCAGCTCTCCGGCGTCGAAGCCCCGCGGATAGCCAGCCTCCGCGAGCAGCTGCCTGGCTTTTTGCGGATCGTAGGCCGGCGGCTCCACCTGGAGGGCGTAGTCCATCACGCGGGGCACGATGACCGCGGCGGGCGGGCAGAAGCCCAGGCAGGCGGCCTCGTTGATGGCCTTGCGATTCAGCGCATGGTTGACCGCCAGGCGCAAGCGCTTGTCGTGCCACGGCGACTTGGGATCCCACTGGTCAGCGAACTCGATCCAGAAGATGGAGGCGTGACGGGTGGCCACCAGCAGGAGGCGCGGGTCGCGCCTCACGTCCTCCGCCTCCTGCCCGTCGAGAGCGAACGCGATATCCGCCTCGCCCTTCTTGAGCATGGCCACCCGGGTGGTGCCCTCGGGCACGCTCTTCATGGTCAGCCGCTTGACGTTGGGCACGCGCCGCCAGTAGCCCGTATAGGCCTCCAGCACGACTTCCACGCCGGGCGCATGGCTCACGAACTTGTAGGGGCCGGCACCGATCGGATGCTTCCTGAAGCCGTCCTCCGTCACTTTCTCGATGTACTTCTTCGGGACGACGATCCCAGCTGCGGTGGCCGTGGTGCCGTAGAAGGTCATGAAGTCCGGCCAGGCCGCCTTGAGGCGAAACCGCACGGTAAGGGGATCGGCGATCTCCACGCTTTCCACGCGCGCCTGCAGCTCCTTGGCGCCCGTCCCCTTGTAGCGCTCGAAGCTGAATTTCACGTCCTCGGCGGTGAGGGCGTCGCCGTTGTGGAACTTGAGCCCCCGACGCAGCTTGAACTCGTAGACCAGCCCGTCCGGGCTCTCCGTCCAGGACTCGGCCAGGCTGTTGCCCATCTTCTGGTTCGGCAGCGGGCGGACAAGCGCATCGTGGAGGGCGAAGAGAATTCCGAAAGGCGTGATCTGGGGCGGAGCCGTGGACGGATCGAACCAGGTCGGCGCGATCGTCACGTGCCAGGCCATGACCGCTTCGCCCGTCGGCTGCCCGGGCGCCTCTCCCGCCGCGGCCAGGACCAAGCCGGCCGCCGCGAGGATACAGACGAGGTGACGATGGGTACGCGTCGCCCACGCCGCTCCGGCGAATTCCCGAGATCGGGCCATGTCCGAGTCTCCCTTCGTGCGGAACAGGTTGATCGGAATGCGTGTCGGGAGTGTCGACGCGGCCGAGGATCCGCCGAAATCAGGGCGTCGTCAAGGGGCGCGGATCAGCGGAAGCGGGGCATGACGTCAGCGCCGAAGCGGCGCATCGATTCCAGGATGCGCTCGTGCGGCAGGTAGCCGTAGCTCATCTGACACAGCAGGTGCTGCACGCCGGCCGCGCGCACCTCGTCGATCTGTTCGGCCACGCGCTTCGCCGTGCCGTAGAGCGTAGCGTTCTCGAGGGAATAGCGGACGCCGATCTCGTCGGAGACGCGGGGATCGTTCCAGGGGTTCACGCGGGAGACATCGACGGCGTAATCGGAGGGATTGAGGGTCGCGCGGGCGTGGACCATGTGGTGGCGGGTCTCGAGGAGGGCGGCCGTCAGCTCGTCCTCGGCCTGGGCCTGGCTTTCCGCCACGTGGACGAAGCGCCAGAGGGCCGCCTGCTCACGGAGCCGCTGCCTGGCCGCGCCGTCGAGGCCGCTCTCCGCCAGGCCCGCCTCGTAGAGGGCCAGCCGCTCGGGGACGCGCGCCAGCGGGATGCGCGCCATCATGATGGGAGCGCCGAGCCGCCCGCACTCCTGCACGGAGCCCGCGGACGAGACGCTGCGCCAGATCGGCGGATGCGGCCGCTGCAACGGGCGCGGGCGGAGCTCGGGCAGGCTCAGCCGATAGAACTTCCCCTGGTGCACGAGGGGCGCCTCCGTCCACGCGCGCACCATCACCTCCAGGGTCTCGGCCATGCGCTCCCGGCTGTCATTGCTGCGCAGCCCGAACCCGACGAACTCGTACTCGTTGAAGTTGGTCCCGTGCCCGACGCCGATGTCGAGGCGACCCCCGGAAAGATTGTCGAGGAGGGCCAGCTCGGTGGCGATCCGGATGGGATGGCGGAGGGCGAGCTGGATGACCGCGAAGCCGATCCGGATCCGCGACGTGCGCGCGGCCACCACGCTCGCGAAGGGGATGGGATCGCAGTACACGCTCTCCCCGGTGAAGTTGTGCTCGGTGAGCCAGAGGCCGTCGAACCCCGCCGTCTCCGCGAAGCAGGCCTGGGTCAGTTGCTCCTGGATGGCCGCGTAGTCTCCGTCGGAGGATGGGGAGAGCCCGAGGGTCAGCCAACCGAATTGCATCCGCGTCACCGCTCGAGCCAGGCGGCGAGGAGCCGCCCGCCGTAGTCGTAACCGAGGTTGGGCCCATAGTTCTTCAGCGCCCCATCCCAGGCGGCGATGTAGATGCCGGAGGGAATCTGGACGTAGTACTGCTGGCGGGCGAGGTAGCGCTGGAGATCGTGAAGCACCTCGCGGCGCTTGACGGGGTCGGCGATCCGTCGCTGGCGGATCAGGAAGTCGGTCACCACGGGGTCGTCGACGTGGCTCTGGTTCTTCTGCTCGCCCGGGTAGTACATGCCGAAGACGAAGCTATCGGGCTCCAGGTAGGGCGTCTGGGGGCCGTACGTCATGGAATCGAACTTGCCGAAGTAGCACGAGGAGATGAACGATCCGTACTCGCGCTGGTCCAGTTTCGCGTCGATCCCCACGTCCTTGAGGTGCTTCAGGATGAGCTGGGCGTTATCCGTGAGGATCGTGGAGCCGTAGGTCGTGAAGCAGATGCTCCCGGGAAACCCGCCCGGATGCCCGGCGGCGGCCAGCAGCCGCCGCGCTTCCGCCGG
>DASQAK010000246.1:0-8577 GCA_035635755.1 Candidatus Methylomirabilota bacterium
CTCCTTGACGCGCGCGAGCTCGAGGATGGTATTGACCGACTCCTCGCGGGCCCGGTCGATGAAGGCGCAGGTGTTGACGATGAGGCACTCCGCCGACCCGGCGACGTCCGTGAGCTCATGGCCGGCCTGGGTGAGCATGCCCTGCATGAGCTCGGAGTCGACCTGGTTCTTCGGACAGCCGAGGGTGGTGAAATGGACTTTCATGCGAGGGCTCATGATCCCATAGACCCCAGAGGCAAGCAAACTGCCTGATCGGAACAAACCTTGACTGCCGGGGGTTGGATCGCTACCGTGAGCACCATGTTCGGGCGCCGCGCGCTTCTCGTCACCGCCTTCATGCTGTCGGCCGCCATGGTTTTGGCGGCGGCGCCAGTCCAGGCACACGAGGGCCTTTCCATTGTCCTGCCGGCGCCCATCGTTGCGCCGGCCGCCCCCGTCGCCTCTCCGGCGCCGCCAATCAGCGCGCCGGCGGCGCCGATCTCTCTCAGCTTCGGCTGGCTGGCCCTTCTGGCGGCCGTGGCGGTTCTCGCCGCCGCCCGGCGTCCCCGCTCCGCGGGCGCCTTCGTCTTCGCGCTGCTGCTCGGCATTTTCGCCTTCGAGCGGGGCGAGCATTCGGTTCACCATCTGGGCCAGCCGGTTCAGGCGCACGAATGCGCCGTGGCCGCCGCCGCCTCGCACACGGAGGCCGCAACCGACGATGGGTCGAGCCTGCTCGTGGCGCGGCCCGGACTCGCCGGCGCGGCCGCCGAGGTGTCGTCCCCGCGCCTCACGCCCCTCTACTTCTCCGCAGAACACGGACGCGCCCCGCCCGCTCCCCTCGCCTGATCGCTCCGCCGTCGCCGTAGCGTCAGCCTCCCCACGATCAAGAAGAGGAGATTCACATGCGCCGTACTCTCGCTCGTGCTGTCCTGTCCGTCGGCACCGTGGCCCTCGTGCTGACGGCGGCGGCGTCCGCCCATGCCCATGGCCTGGCCGGCAAGCGCTTCTTTCCGTCTACCCTGACCATCGACGACCCCTTCGTGGCCGACGAGCTCTCGCTGCCGACGGTGTTCCACATCAAGGAGCCCCGCGACGGCGATACGCCGGCGCGCCAGAACACCACCGTGTCCGGGGAGTTCTCCAAGCGGATCTTGCCCAACCTCGGCCTGACTTTCGGGGGAGACTGGACCCTCCTCGACCCCGCCGCCAATGGCAAGACCGAGAGCGGCTTCGGCAATCTCGAGCTGACGCTCAAGTACCAGTTCTTCACCAGCGCCGAGCACGAGACCATCTTCTCGGTCGCCTTCGGCTGGGAGGCAGGCGGTACCGGCCGGGCGAAGATCGGAGCGGAGTCCTTCGACGTCTTCAAGCCCGCCCTGCTCTTCGGCAAGGGCTTCGGCGACCTGCCCAACGCGCTCGCCTGGCTCAAGCCGCTCGCCGTCACCGGGATCGTCGAGGGCGTGCTGCCGTCACGGAGCGGCAACAAGACATTCATGCTCAACGACGACGGCGACCTCGAGATCGCCGTCGAGAAGAATCCGAACGTTTTCCACTGGGGCTTCGCGGTCATGTACAGCCTGCCGTATCTCCAGGCCTTCGTGAAGGACGTGGGACTCCCGCTCATCCTCAATCGCCTGATCCCGCTCGTGGAGATCGACATCAACAACCCGCTCGATCGCGGCTTCGCCGGCAAGACCACGGGCACCGTCAATCCCGGCATCATCTGGGCGGGCAAGTACTTTCAGCTCGGCCTCGAGGCCGTGATCCCCATCAACGAGCGCACGGGGAAGAACGTGGGCTTCCGCGCCCAGATCCACTTCTTCCTCGACGACATCTTCCCGAACACGGTTGGGCGGCCGCTCTTCGGAGGCCGATGAAGAGCGCGCGGCTCCTCGTCGTGATCTGGGCGCTCGCGGTGGCGGGCCCGGCCTGGGGTCATGCCTTCCTGGAGCGGGCCGAGCCGCGCGTGGGCAGCACGGTCAGGGCCGCGCCCGCTCAGGTGCGCGTGTGGTTCACCCAGAACCTCGAGCCCGCCTTCAGCACCCTCGAGGTCGCGAATGAACGGGGCGAGCGCATGGATCAGGGCGTAACTCAGCCCGACCCCGGCAATCCCGCCGCCCTGCAGATCGCGCTCAAGCCCATCGGGCCCGGGACATATCGGGTCAAGTGGCGGGTCCTCTCGGTGGACACCCACGTCACCGAGGGGGACTTCACGTTCAAGGTTCAGCCGTAGAGGGCAACTGATTTCGGCCCGAAGAGCCACCCTCTCCCCCTCGAGAGTGAGGGGGAGAGCGTGGGTAACGAGAGGACTAGCCGCCGAACTTGTCGGGAAACTGCTTGACGATGGCTTCGGCGAGCGGGTCGGCGATCATCTGCATGTGCCCGGCCGCCGTCCGCAGCGTGGCGAAGGTCTTCGCCTGATCCTTGGAGGCCTGGGCGTCGATGACGGCCTTGAGCGTCACCACGTGGTGCTTGACGAGGTCGGCGACCACGCTCTTGGGCAGATTGGGGTTGGCCGACTGCAGGAAGGCTCCGAAGTCCTGCGTGTAGCCGATGAGGTCGGCCACGGCCTTGTCCTGCTTAGCCTTGTCGTTGCCGGCCACGCCCACCGTGTAGTCCACCACCATGCCGATGTGCTTCCTCCACAGCGGCAGGAACGCATCCTCGGCGCCCTGGCCGTACACGTTGCCGATGGCCTTCGAGATCGCGATGGAGTTGGCGTCGAGGGCGCCGGCCGCCGCCTTGAACTCGGTCTCGCGCCCGCCGAGGGCGGCCCCCGTGGCCGCCGCGGCCAGGTAGATGTGCTCCTGGAAGAGCATGTTGAGCCCCGAGCGCAGGCCGGCCGCCTTGGTGCTCGAGGTCGCCATGGCGGTCATGGCATGGCCCGACTGGGCCTGCGCGGGATCGAAGTACGGGCCCGCCGACAGGGTGAGAACAGCCGCCATGAGGGCGGCGCCAACCAGCTTCCCGAACGTGTGTGTCATGGATTTCCTCCTTTGGTGAGCTACTTGACGTGGATCTCGCCGCGCATCGACCGGTGCCGCTCGCAGAAGTACGGATACACGCCCCGTTGGGTCAGCTCGACGGTGGCGGTGGCCCCCTTGCCGACGAGCTGGTGGCTGAACCTGCCGTCGCGGCTCTCCGGCGTGCCGGAAGTGACGGTGTGGGTGATGTCGTCCTGATTGGTGAAGGTGACCTTGCTCCCCGCCGCCGCCTCGATGGGCGTCGGCTTGAACTGGAAGGTCTGGACCGTCACGCCCTGCGGCGACTGCGCCGCCGCGCTGCCCGCGCCCAGCGCCAGCGCCACCGCCACCGCCGCCACCAGCCTCGTGCCTTGCCACCGAGTGCCCATCGCTGCCTCCTCCGTTGCTCCGGATCGTGTACTCACCCAGGACCTACGGAGGTGGGCGCTCCGCGGATTGGTGGCTCACGAACGCACAGGGCGACTCCGAGACGAAGGCAGCTACTTACGAACGAGAGGGCGGGATCGGATTCAGCGGAAGCTAGTTGGAACGATAATTCGTGAACTGGAGCGCGATGCCCAGATCCTTCGATTTGACGAGGGCGATGACGGCCTGGAGGTCATCCCGGTTCTTGCCCGAGACGCGCACCTGCTTCTCCTGGATGGAGGCCTGCACCCGGATCTTGGAGTCCTTGATGAGGCGCACGATCTCCTTGGCCTTCTCCATGGGAATGCCGTCCTGGAGGGTGATGCGCTGGCGCACCGTCCCCCCCGCCGCCGGCTCGGGATCCTTGATGGTCAGCGCCTTGAGGTCGACGCCGCGCCGGTGGAGCTTGGACTGGAGAATGTCGAGGACGGCCTTGAGCTTCATGTCGTCGGCCGAGGTGAGCACGAGGTCCATCTTCTCCTCGGCGATCTCGTTCTTGGAGCCCTTGAGGTCGTAGCGCGTCTCGACCTCGCGCTTGGCCTGGTTGACGGCGTTGGCGACTTCCTGCATGTCGACCTTGCAGGCGATGTCGAAGCTATTCTCGGCGGCCATGGCAGGCTCCTGAGCTCAGCGGGGCTCCAGCGGGACGACGGCCGCCCCCTTGGGCGGCGTGAACGCGAAGAGAGTATCAGGGACCCCCTGGTTGATGGCAACCCGGGTGAAGGTCATGGTGACGGTGTTCTGGAGCTGATCGTAGAGGACGGCCTGGCGCACGATGTGGTCCTTCGGGTCGATGGTCAGGATGAGTCGCGTCAGGAGCGGTGTCGGATGCTTGGGGGTGAGGTCGAGCACGGGGCGGCCCGCGCTGTCCGCCTTGGTGGCGGGATTCAGGAAGCGGACGCTGAACTCCTCGCGCACCTTGCCCAGGCCCTGGAGAAAGCTGCCCGCGGGCCCCGCGAGAGCCTTGGGCGCCTCGCCCCGGTTCACCTGGTTGAGCTCAGGCGTGTAGACCCACAGATACGTGCCGTCCGAGACGATCTGCTGAGGCGAGGGACTCTTGTACTCCCAGCGCATCTTTCCGCCCTTCTTGAGGTACACGGTGCCCTCGGCCTTGACGTCCTGCCCCAGGCTCTTGTTCTTCGCCACCTGCGAGAACTCCGCCTTGAGGTCGTTGATCTTCGCGTAGGTGCTCTCGAGCCCGGACACCACCTGCTCCAGCTCCTGGGCGGGCGCCGGCGTCGGGAAGGAGATCGCGACGGCCATCACGAGCGCGGCGGCCCCCCTCACTGATCTCAGCCCTCGCCTCACCGCTGATCCACTCAGCTCTCGCCTCAGGGCTTCGCCCTTCAGCTCGAACTGCCACGCCTCCGGCTCGTCGGCAGCGTCTCGGCTCGAACTGCGGCCCTCTCCCCTGAGGGGAGAGGGATTCTCAGGGCGCATCACTTGCCCCGCTTCGAGAGGTATTCGGGCCCGACGAGGATCTCGCGCGGCTTCGCGCCTTGTCCAGGGCCGATGATGCGGTCCTGCTCCATCATGTCGATGAACCGCGCCGCCTTGGGATATCCCAGCCCCAGCCGACGCTGGAGGAAAGAGATGGAGGCGGCGTGCTGGGCGATGACGAGGTTGACGGCGTCCCAGTAGATGTCGTCGCGGTCCTCGCCGTCTCCCCCGCCCCCTTCATCCATCACGGGCAGCTCGACCTTTTCGTAGACGGCGGAGCCCTGCTTGCGCAGGAAGTCGCAGATCGCCTTGACCTCGTTGTCGGCGACCCAGGAGCCGTGCACGCGCATCTGCCGCGACGCCCCCGGGGGGACGAAGATCATGTCGCCGCGGCCCAGGAGCTGCTCGGCGCCGTTGCCGTCCAGCACGGTGCGCGAGTCGACCTTGCTCGCCACCTGGAAGGCGATGCGCGTGGGAAAGTTCGCCTTGATCAGTCCCGTCACCACGTCCACCGAGGGCCGCTGGGTGGCCACGATCAGATGAATGCCCACGGCCCGGGCGATCTGCGCCAGCCGGACGAGGGAGTTCTGCACATCACCCGCGGAGACCATCATGAGGTCCGCCAGCTCGTCCACGACCACCACCCAGTAGGGCAGCTTCTCCTCGGGCGGCACTTCCTTGTTGTAGCCCTCGATATTGCGCACGGCCTTGGACTGCAGGGCCTTGTAGCGCTCGTCCATCTTGCCGACGATCCACTTGAGCCGCGCCGAGGCTTCCTTGGCGTCCGTGACCACGGGGGCCAGGAGATGCGGGATGCTCTCGTAAACGCCCAGCTCCAGGCGCTTGGGGTCGATCAAGAGCAGGCGAACGTCGGCGGGGGTGGCCTTGTAGAGGAGGGAGCAGATCATGGTATTCAGTCCAACGCTCTTGCCGCTGCCCGTCGAGCCCGCGATGAGCAGGTGCGGCATCGCCTGGAGATCCGCGATGACGGCGTTGCCCGTGGTGTCCTTGCCAAGGGCCAGGGGGAGCTTGCCCTTGGACTCGACGAACTCCGGGGAGACCAGGATCTCGCGCAGGTAGACGGTGGCCGTCTCGGGATTGGGTACTTCGACGGCCACGGTGCCGCGGCCCGGGATGGGACCGATGATGCGCACGGCCGCGGCCTTCATGGCCAGGGCCAGATCATCGGAGAGGTTGACCACCTGGCTGACCTTGACGCCCGCCGCCGGCTCGAACTCGTACGAGGTGATCACGGGTCCCGGGCTTGCCTGCACGATGTGGCCGTTGACGCCGAAGTCCTCGAGCTTTCGCTTGAGGATCTGGGCGTTGGCCTCGAGCTCCTCGCGGGTACGCTTCAGCTCCGTGGCGGGCGGCGCCTGGAGAAGGCCGACGGCGGGAAGCTGGAAGGCGCGGGCGCCACCCTTGCCGAAGTCGAAGGTCTCCTGCCAGGCCAGGCCCTTCTCGACGAGGGAGCCCTTGAGCTTGGCGGGTTCTTTGACGACGAGGCGCGGCGGCTCGGCGGCCTCATCGGGCTCGACGGCGGGATCGATCCTGCCCGGAGCGGGTCGCGCCGCGGGGCTTGCCGGCTTCGCCCCGCCGAACACGAGCGCCCGCAGCCACCCGCCCAGCGCGCTCGACATGACGTGGAGCGAGATCCGCGTGATGAAGAGCACGGCCACCGGGATGAGCACGAGCAGGATGATCCAGGCGCCCACGGTGCCCACCGAGGCCCGGAGGGCTTCGGTGACGGCCCAGCCGAGCACGCCGCCCTTGTGGACGCGCTGCTCCGAAAGCGTGTCGGACATCCGCGTCAGGATGCCCGTGGCGCTGATGAGGAGGAGCGCGAGCCCGAGGCCGGCCGGCCAGCCCGTGACCATGCGCGAGCGGATGAAGGCCGAGGCGCCATAGCCCGCCAGGAGCAGCGGGAAAAGAAATCCCGCGTAGCCGAAGGCCCAGAAGAAGATCCAGCCGAGCCAGACTCCGACGGGGCCGACAGGGCTCGACTGGTCGAGGAGGTGAACCGTCGGCTCATAGGCGAAGAGGGCGACGCTGCTGAAGCCTGCGAGCGCGAGGGCGAGGATGCCCTTGACCTCGCGCACCCAGCGCCCTTGCTCGCGCCGGGCCCGGCGCGCCGCGCGCGTTGCCGCGTCGGGCCGCGCGCTGGTTCCTGGAACCGGCCCCCGCTCCGCTCCTCGATCGGCCGGTCGTTCGGCCAGTCGCTCGGCCATCAGACCTCCAGGACCAGCGGGATCACGACCGGCTTGCGGTCGAAGCGCTGGCTGATGAAGCGGCGCACCGCGCTGCGCGCGATGGCGCCGATGAGCTCGCGATCGATCACCTCGGGCTCCTCCCGGGCCGCCAGCGCCTCACGGACGGCCCGTTTGACCTCTTCCATCAGCTCGTCGGACTCCTTCATGTAGACGAACCCGCGGGAGGCGATCTCGGGCCCCGCGACGAGCGAGCCCGACACCTTGTCTATGGTGAGGGCGACCACGACCATGCCCGCGTCGGCCAGGAGCTGGCGGTCCCGCAGCACCACCTGCCCCACGTCGCCGATGCCCTTGCCGTCCACGAAGATCCGCCCCGTCGGGTATCCCGCGAGCACGCGGGCACCCGACTTCGACAGCTCGAGGCCGAGTCCATCTTCCACGAGGAAGACGCGCTCGGGGGGAACACCCGCGCCCTCGGCGAGCCGGGCGTGCTGGAGGAGATGGCGGTACTCGCCGTGCACGGGCATGAAGTACCGCGGGCGCGTGAGAGCGATCATGTGCTTGAGGTCCTCCTGGCTGGCGTGGCCCGAGACGTGGACGAAGGCCACGTCCTCCCAGAGGACCTCGGCGCCGCGTCGGAGCAGCGCATTGATCGCCCGCCCGATCACCCGCTCGTTGCCCGGGATGACCCGCGAGGAGAAGATCACGAGATCGCCCGCGCCCACCGAGACGTCCTTGTGCTCACCCGCGGCGATGAGGGAGACGGCGGAGTGGGTCTCGCCCTGGCTGCCCGTGGACAGGATGACCTGGCGGCGCGCGGGCAGCTCCCCCAGCTCCTCGAGGGTGACGAGAAGGCCGTCGGGCACCTTGAGATAGCCGAGCTCGGAGGCGACGGCGACATTGGCGACCATGCTGCGCCCGAGGAGGGCGACCTTGCGCGAGCACGCGGCGGCCAGGTTGAGCACTTGCTGGATCCGGTGGATGTGTGACGCGAAGGTGGCGACGAGAATTCGCCCGGGCGCCTGCGCGAAGCGGCCCTGGAGCGCCGCCCCCACTTCCGTCTCCGAGCCGGTGCGCCCGGGTCGGCCGACATTGGTCGAATCCGAGCACAGCGCGAGCACCCCGCGCTCTCCCAGCGCGCGGAAGCGCGCGTAGTCGGGCTGGGCCGCGTCCACGGGGCTCTCGTCCAGCTTGAAGTCTCCCGTGTGGACCACCGTGCCCGCCGGCGTCTCGATGGCGAGCCCGATGCCATCGGCGATGGAGTGCGTGACGCGAATGGGCTCGACCACGAGCCCACCCACCCGGATCTCGTCGCCCGGTCGATAGGGCCGGAGATCCGCGCGCGCCAGCGCGCCCAGCTCGGTCAGCCGGTGGCGGGCGATGGCGAGGGTGAGCGGGGTGCCGTACACGGGCACGTCGAACTCGCGCAGGAGATAGGCAAGGGCGCCGATATGGTCCTCGTGACCGTGCGTCAGAACCACGGCGCGAAAACGGGCACGCTGCTCGCGAAGATAGGTCCAGTCCGGGATGACATAGTCGACCCCGGGCATCTCGTCGTC
>DASQAK010000247.1:0-3426 GCA_035635755.1 Candidatus Methylomirabilota bacterium
GGGCGCGGTGGCGGCCTGAACGCGATTGGCTGACATCCGGGCGGCCAAGCTCGGGAAACCGACCAGGAGAGCGATGAAGGCGATGGCGATGACGAGGCCGACGGCGGCAGAAGGCCGCAACAAACGATCCATTCGAGTCTATCTCCTCCCTTGAGCCCGGTACACCATACAGAAATTACCCGCCGAGGTAAAGACGCTTCACTTCAGGGTCGGCCAGGAGCGACGCGCCCGTCCCCTCGAAGCGGTTCCTGCCGAGCTCGAGGACATAGCCGCGATCGGCCACGGCCAGCGCCTTGGCCGCGTTCTGCTCCACGACCACGAGGGTGTAGCCCGAGTGCTTCATGGCCATGAGCTTGTCGAAGATCAGCGAGACGAACTTGGGCGAGAGCCCCAGCGACGGCTCATCGAGCATGATCAGCTTCGGTCTTGTCATGAGGGCGCGGGCGATGGCCACCATCTGCTGCTCGCCGCCCGACATGGTGCCCGCCTTCTGGCGCTGCCGCTCGCCCAGGATGGGGAAGAGGCCGAAGACCTGCTCGAGGGCTTCGCGGATGCGCTGCCCATCGCGCTCGATGTAGCCCCCCATCTCGAGGTTCTCGAGCACGGTCATCTGCGGGAAGACGATCCGCCCCTGCGGCACGTAGGCGAGGCCGCGGGGCAAGACCTGATCGGGCCGCAGCCCCGTGATCTCCTGGCCATCGAAGCGCACATGCCCGCCCGAGACCTTGACGAAGCCGATGATGCTCTTGAGCGCGGTCGACTTGCCGGCTCCGTTGGGACCGATGATGCTCACCATCTCGCCCACGCGCACGTCGAGGGACACGTCATGGAGGATGGGCATCTTTCCGTAGCCGGCGGTCAGCCCCTGCGCCTGCAGCAGTGTCGGGGTCATGGTTGGCGCGCGCAGATGTAGAGGATGTGGGGATACGGCAAGAAGTCGACCATGAGATGACGGCGGACGGCGAAGCCACTCTCGCTCAGCAGGGCCGTCAGCTCCTCCGAGCCCCAGTAGCGCACCGGCGTGCCCGGGTCCATGACCTTGTCGAGAGCAAGCGTGAACCAGCGCTTGTACACGGGCGTTCGGTCCACGTCCTTGATCAGGAGCAGCCCACCCGCGGGCAGGACCTTGGCGACCTGCTCGAGCAGAGGGCGGACCGCCTCGGTTGGAATGTGGTGCACGATGTCCAGCATGTACACCGCGTCGAAATGCTCACCGCCCCGGAAGTCCATGACATCGCACACGTCGTAGCGGACATTGGCGAGGCCGAGTCGCCGGGCTGCCGTCTGGGCCATGGCAATCCGACGCGGATTGCGGTCAATGCCCCAGAGCCTGACCTCCGGCAGCACGCTGGCATAGTAGAGCGAGAAGAGGCCGAAGCCGCAGCCGAGATCGAGCACCTGTCCCCGCTCGGGCAGATACTGGCCGATCTCGTCCAGAAAGCGCTGACGGAGGATCCAGAAGCGCCCCCAGCAGTAGCCGCGGACGATCCAGTCATCGTAGGCGCGGATGACTCTAAGGACGGGCTCGCTGCGCATAGATTCGATAGCCGTCGCCTTCGACGGCGAGGCGATAGTCACTCTGGAGAAGGCAGGCGACCGCCGGCAACGCCTCCAGCCTCGCATAGCCCGCGCGGCGCCACGTGTCGCGGAAGACCACCACGGCGGCGGGACGCCGCGTCTCGAGGCCGCGCGAGAACTCGGCGCGAAGGGCCTGGATGCGCGGATCTCCCTCGTCGTGAAAGAAGTGGAAGTCGTAGAGGAAGCGCGTGGGCTGCGGGAGGTGCAGGCGCAGGAGCGCGTGAATCCCGCCCTCGGTCACATCCATCACCTGCACGGTGCCGCCGGGGACCACGAGCGGCTCGAGGTCACGCACCAGCGCCGAGACGCGCCGCTCCTTGGCGGCGATCCAGGGCGCATCGGCCGCGTCCACGCCCTTGACGCCCAGGAACACCACGGCGATCACAAGGGCACCCAGGCTCACCGCACGCGACAAGCCGGGCGCGACCTCCCAGCGCAGCTTTGTCGCCCGAGGGACCGGCGCCAGCGCCACCGAGCCCAGCGCGCAGAGGAAGATCGCGAGCGGGTAGAGGTGGTACTCCCAGCCTTTACCCTGGCTCGCGAAGTGCCAACCACCATAGGCCACTCCCAGGACGGCGAGAACGCGCCTGATCCCGTAGGGCGAGGCGATGCGATGGACGAGGCCCAGCAGCGCGAGCGCTACGAGGCAGCTCCAGATCTGCCAACCATAGAGGGCATACCAGCGCAGCGCCCACCAGGTCGGCTCGCCTCCAACACGGCTGTAGAGCGGCAGGACATACTCCGACGCGATGGCGGCGAAGGGCCCGAGCCCGCCGCGAATCGTGAGCCAGCCGAGGACCAGGGCGGGAACCGCGAGCCCGGCGCCCATCCAGACCGCCACGGCGGCGAGGGCCGAGCGGCCCGCTCGGCTCGCGCCCAGGAGCACGATAGGCGCGCAGGCCAGCCAGAAGGCTACGACGTGGGGCTTGATCATTGTGCCGGCGCCCGCGGCCAGGCCGCCCCACACGAGCGGCGCGAAGGCCCCCGTCTCCCAACCTTGCGCTACGCCCCAGGCCGCCAGCACGAGGAGAAGCGCCAGCAGGAAATCCCGCTGGCCGACCCGCCACGCGCCACCCGCAAGATGATAGAGAACGAAGAGCAGCGCGGCGCCAAGCCCGCTCCAGTCGTCGCCCATTCGCCGGCAGTATCCCCACAGCGCCACCGCCGTCGCGGCGAGCCAGCCGAGATCGAAGAGCCGCCATGCCACGTTGCCCTCGCCCAGCGTCTTGATCACGGCCAGGTGGATCAGGTAGACGCCGGGCATGTTCATGTCGAAGACGTCGCGATACGGCACCGCGCCCTGGGTGATGCGCCAGGCGACGTAGTGCATGAGGGGGGCATCGTGGATGAGCGGCCAGCCCAGGGAGCGCCAGACGAGATAGAGGGCGAGGCCGGCGCTAGCGGCCAAAATAGGCTTCAATCACTCGCTCGTCGGTCTGGATGACGCCGGGCGGTCCCTCGGCCAGCTTCTCGCCGTGGTCGAGGACGAAGACCGTCTCGCAGAGTCCCATCACCACCTTCATGTCGTGCTCCACGAGGAGCACGGTCTTGCCTCGATCGCGAAGCTGCCGCACGGCGTCCAGGAGGTCGTTGAGGAGGGTGCGGTTGACGCCCGCCGCCGGCTCGTCGAGGAGGATGAGCTCCGGGTCCGTCATGAGGACACGGATGAACTCCACGAGCTTCTGCTGGCCGTAGGAGAGGTTGCCTGCGTACTCGCCGGCCAACCCCTCGAGCTTGACGAAGCGGAGGAGCTCCTGGGCGCGCTCGCGCGCCTGCGCGTAGTCATTGGTGGTGACCACGAGCAAGTTCTCCAGCGCCGTCAGCTCGGGAAAGACCCGGATGATCTGG
>DASQAK010000248.1:0-3882 GCA_035635755.1 Candidatus Methylomirabilota bacterium
CCCGCCGTGAGGTGAGCGCGCGGCGAGATGCGGTCCCAGCCGTAGAGATAGATCCCGAGGAATATCGCCTCGGTGAAGAAGGCAAAACCCTCCAGCGAGAACGGCATGCCGATGATGGCGCCGGCGTGCGCCATGAAGGCGGGCCAGAGAAGACCGAGCTCGAAGCTCAGCACGGTACCCGAGACGGCGCCGACCGCGAAGAGGATGGCGGTGCCCTTGGCCCAGCGGTGCGCCAGATCCAAGTAGATCCCGTCGCCGCTCCGTCGCCAGCGCCACTCGGCCACCACCATCAGCAGGGGCATGCCGATACCTACCACGGCGAAGATGATGTGGAAGCCGAGGGACATGGCCATCTGCGACCGCGCGGCTAGAAGATCGGTCACGGGCCCTCCGGGTGCGCGACCAGCAGCGCGCTAGAAGAGGGACCGCCGCGGTGGGCATCCACCGCCGCGGCCTCCAGGACAAAGACTACGCTACGGCAGTGGCTTCCAGAGCAAACTGTTGCGGGATTGCGTGGAGGGCGTGGTTGAGGCAAGATGCCGGCCAGTCATCGAGTCGCGTCAGAGGCGACGCCAGGAGCAGATCTCGAGTGCCCGACCAACGGAGGAGCACCCCATGACGACTCGCCGAACCTGGATGATCGCCGCGCTGATCCTGGCCATCGCGCTCGTCTCCGGCGCGGGCGCCGCCCCGCCCAAGGACGCCATCGTGATCGGTCTTCTCGCCGAGCCCGTGACCATGGATCCGCCGCAGATCACCGATCTCAACTCGGCGCGGGTGACCAAGCGCATCTTCGAGGGCCTGGTGGCCCAGGAGCTGGGCTCCTACAAGCTCGTGCCCGGGCTCGCGCGCTCCTGGGAGATCTCCAAGGACGGATTGATCTACACGTTCAGTCTCCGGGCCAACGTGACCTTTCACGACGGCACCCCGTTCAACGCCGAGGCTGTGAAGTTCTGCTTCGAGCGCCAGCTCAACGAGCAGGGCCCGTACTACAAGACGGGGACGTATCCCTACGTCAAGGGCTTCCTCGGCAACGTGCAGGGGGTCGAGGTGGTCAACCCGCTCACCGTGCAGATCAAGCTCAAGGCGCCCCTGACGCCATTTCTCCAGTACCTCGCGCACCAGTCGCTCTTCATCTACAGCCCGGAGGCGCTCAAGAAGCACGGCAAGGACATGGTCAAGAACCCCGTGGGCACGGGCCCCTTCAAGCTCGAGACGTGGGAGCCCGGGGTCAAGGTCGTCCTCGCGCGCAATGATCAATACTGGGGCGGGGCGCCCAAGGTCCGCCAGGCCATCTACGTTCCCATCATCGAGGCCCAGGCGCGGCTCGCCGCCATCAAGACGGGTGAGATCGATCTGACCATGGACGTGCCCCCCGACAGCCTCGACAGCCTGCGCAAGGACCCGAACATCATCGTGGCCGAGTCGAACTCCTCGGCCGTGTGGTACATCGCCCTCAATACGCGCCACGCCGTCCTCAAGGACAAGCGCGTGCGCCAGGCCATGAACTACGCGATCAACAAGGAAGCGATCATCCGCGACATCCTCAAGGGCACGGCCATCGTGTCCTCGGGTCCTCTGTCGCCCGTCTACGGCCCCTTCCACGAGGAGAAGACCACGCGCTATCCGTACGACCCCGAGAAGGCCAAGGCGCTGCTCAAGGACGCGGGCTACGCGGCCGGCTTCGAGGTCATCTTCTTCGTCCCCGAGTCGGGCTCGGGCATGCAGCAGCCCGTGGAGATGGGTACGGTCATCCAGGCGCAGCTCCAGGCCGTGGGCATCAAGGCCAAGATCCAGACCATGGAGTGGGGCGCGTACTTGAAGAAGTACCTCGACGGCCCGGACATGGCGGAGATGTCGTGGAATCCCTCCATCGGTGATCCCGACCACGTCACCTACATGCTCCTCTCCTCGGATCGGTTCCCGCCCGCCTTCAACGCGGGCTTCTATCAGAACGCCCGAGTCGACGAGCTCCTCCGCAAGGGCCGGACCACGGTGGGCGACGCGGAGCGCGCGGCCATCTACAAGGAGGCCCAGCGCATCATCAGCGACGAGGCGCCGTGGATCTTCATCGACCACGGGCGGCAGATCATCATCCACCGGAAGCGCGTGCAGGGCTTCAAGCTCCACCCGAACTTCGATCTCGTGCTGACGCAGGTGTGGCTGCAGTAGGGGGCGGCGGGCTTCCCGCCTACGCCCTCCGCCGCCTGTTCCTCGCCCTCCCCGTGCTGTTCGGGGTCTCGGTGCTCGTCTTTGCCGTCCTGCACCTGGCGCCGGGGGATCCGGCCGCCATCATGCTCGGCGCCCAGGCGACCAAGGAGGACGTCGTGCGCCTCCACCGCGATCTGGGCCTCGACCAGCCGCTCGTCATCCAGTACGTGCGGTGGATGGGCCACGTCCTCCAGGGGGATCTCGGCCGCTCCATCCCGCTGGGCCGGGCCGTCCTCCCCGAGGTGCTCCTGCGCTTCAAGGCCACCCTGGTGCTCACGGCGGGCGCGCTCCTGATCGCGATCCTTCTGGGCCTTGCCGCGGGCATCGTGTCGGCGGTCAAGCAGTACACGTGGCTCGATCGCATCAGCATGGGGGTGGCCGTCACCGGGGTGAGCCTGCCCGTCTTCTGGACGGGGATCATGCTCATCCTGCTGTTCGCGCTCCAGCTCCGCTGGTTCCCCTCGAGCGGGATGAGCTCGCCCTATGGCAGCGGCGTGGCCGACGTGATGTGGCATCTCGTCCTGCCCGCGGTGACGCTCGGCACCGCCTCCGCCGCCGCGCTCGCGCGCCTCACGCGCTCGAGCGTGCTCGAGATCATCCGGCAGGACTACGTCCGCTCGGCGCGTGCCAAGGGCCTCGCCGAGCGTGCCGTCATCGCGCGGCACGTGCTCAAGAACGCGATCAATCCCATCATCACGGTGCTGGGGCTGCAGGTGGGCTTTCTCCTGGGCGGGGCCATCCTGACGGAGACGGTCTTCTCCTGGCCGGGGCTCGGCTCCATGATGGTGCGCGCCATCCAGGCGCGCGACTACCCTCTCGTCCAGGGCGGCGTGCTCCTCATCGCCACGACCTTCGTGCTCGTCAACCTCGTGGTCGATCTCCTCTACGCCGTCTTCGATCCGCGCATCCGCTATGACTGATCTCGTCCGCCTGTTCCGCAAGAGCAGCTCGGCCGTCTTCGGGCTGGGGCTCGTGGCCGTCATGGCCGTGCTCGCGGTGCTGGCGCCGTGGATCGCCCCGCGCGACCCCGATGTCATCGACACCGCGCGGCGCCTCGCGCCCATCCTGACGGCCGGGCACCCGCTCGGCACCGATGAGTTCGGGCGCGATCTCCTGAGCCGCCTCCTCTTCGGCGCGCGCATCTCCCTGGTGGTGGGTCTGACCGCGACGGCCCTGGCCGCGCTCGTGGGCTCGCTGTGCGGGCTCCTCGCCGGCTTCATCGGGCGCTGGGTCGACCAGCTCATCATGCGGTCCATCGATACGCTGCTCGCCTTCCCGTACTTTCTCCTCGCCGTGGCCATCATCGCTGCCCTCGGGCCGGGTCTCGTCAACGGCATGGTCGCGGTCGCCGTCGTGAACATTCCCTTCTACGGGCGGATCGTGCGGGCCACCGTGCTCTCCGTGAAGCAGACGGACTACGTCGAGAGCGCGCGGGCTCTCGGGATCTCCGAGCTGCGCCTCGCCCTCACCCATGTGCTGCGCAACTGCCTCGCTCCTCTCATCGTGGCGGTCACCCTCAACGTGGGCGGGATGATCACCGCGCTGGCCGGGCTGTCCTTTCTCGGCCTGGGCGTCCAGCCGCCGACCTCCGACTGGGGGAGCATGCTGTCGGCGAGCCGCCAGTATCTCAACGTCGCGCCGCACGTGGCGGCGCTGCCGGGCATGGCCATC
>DASQAK010000249.1:0-2486 GCA_035635755.1 Candidatus Methylomirabilota bacterium
CGTTGTCAAACGGGAAGCGCGCGGAGCCCCTGGGACACCATGGACTCGCAAACGAGCGCAGCCAGAGGGTCTGCGCCTGCGGCTCTGGCAAACATCACGGCAAAACGCCCAGAAAGGCCAATAGCCGCGGGGCTCAGCTCCACGCTGCGGATCGCTAGTCCGCGGTTCGGTTCCAGCGTCCGAGGAAGGGGCACCCTGCTGGAGGGAGTCAAGAATGGCCTTGTCAACGGCGACTGAAAATGTCCCAGTTTCGGCGGTTGAAAATGTCCCACGTCCGGGGGGGACGAGCCTAGGGCGTCCGGGCCTCCGGGCGGCGAGTCCGCCGATGGGGGGTGGGGCTGGGCGGGGGTGCCGGCAGGAGTAGCGGCTGGAGCTCGCTGTGCGTCCGCATCCGGTAGCTATTCCCTCGAATGTTGACGATGTGACAGTGGTGCACGAGGCGGTCGATCAACGCGCCCGCCATGACCTCGTCCCCGAAGATCTCGCCCCATTCCTCGAAGCCCTTATTGCTCGTCAAGACCGTCGCTGCCCGCTCGTAGCGGCGGCTCATCAAATGAAAGAAGAGCATCGCCCCCGTGCGACTAATCGGGAGATAGCCGATCTCGTCGACCACGAGGAGTGCGGGGAAGACGAGCGTCTTCAGCCGCTGGCTGAGCCGCCCGGCGGCCTGGGCTTCTTCCAGGGAGGTAATGAGGTCGGCGAGCGTGCCGTAGTAGACCCGGCGCCCGCTCTGGGCGCAGGCGATCGCGAGGCCGATGGCGAGGTGCGTCTTGCCCACACCTGGAGGCCCGAGGAAGATCACATTCTCTTGGCGCTCGACGAAGCCCAGGGTGTGGAGACTGTCGATCTGCTCCCGCTTGAGCGAGGGCTGGAAGGTGAAGTCGAAGTCCGCGAGCGTCTTCACGGCGGGGAGTCGCGAGGAGCGCATCGCGGCCACGAGCCGGCGCTGATTGCGGAGACTGATCTGCGCGCCGAGCACCGCGTCGATCGCCTCGGCGGCCCCGAGCCGGCCCCCATCGACCTCGGCGAGGATCTGGTCCAGGGCTTCGAGGGCCCCGGGCATCTTCAAGTCGGCGAGCTGGGCGCGGAGGCGCTCGCGCACCGAGGGAGGCGGTGGGGCCCTCATGGCGTCCCCCCTGCCAAGGCCGCGTAGGCCGCGAGCGCGCGGCGCTCGACCGCGACGTGCGGGACGGGCCGCGGAGCGACCACGGGGCTCGGGCGCTCGGGCGGGAGCCCGAGTGGCTGATAGGGCCGCGCGGCCACCGGCCGCAGCGCGGCGCGCTCGTCCCGGTCGAAGCGATCGAGCGGCCGCTCCCCGGTCGTGCGGTGGACGCGGACATTGGCCGTGTGCTCCAGCCAGTGGAGCACTTGGGCACTGAGATCGGCATCGCCCGCGAACTCGCGCCCGTACAGGAAGCTCTGGCGCACGTAGCGCACCGGGCGCTCGACCTTGCCCTTGGTCTGGGCTCGGTACGGCCGGCAGGACCGGATCCGGAAGCCCCAGTGCGCCGCGAAGCGGAGGAACTCGGGATTCTCCAGCACCCGGCCGCCCACCGGCCGCTGGTCCTCGAGGATCACGGCCTTGAGCTGATCGAAGAGGAGCTCCTGCGGGACGCCCCCGAAGTACTGGAAGGCTTGCTCGAGGCCCCGCATCAGCACCCGCATCGTCTGGCGGGCGAAGCACTGCAGCCACAAGAGGCGCGAGTAGCCGAGCACGACGAGGAGCCCGTAGCGGACGCCCCACGGCAGCACGAAGCGCGCGAAGTCCACCTGCGCTTGGTGCCCCGGGGCGGTCTCGAAGCGCACCACCGGCTCCGGCTCGGGCCGGGGCCGGATTTGGCGGACGAAGACCTTGAGCTGGGTGAGGCTCCCCGGGTACCCGGCGGCGCGAATCTCCGCCATCAGTCGGACCGCCGTGAGCTCGGGGTAGGTCGTCAGTCGCTCGCGGATGAGCGGCTTATAGGGATCGAGCTTGGTGTCGGTCGGTGGTCGGGGCCCGTAGTGGACCGTCGTCGGGTCGAGATCGAGCTGCCCGGCCGCGATCCACCGGTGGATCGTGCGGCGATCGCAGCGGAGGCGCTCGGCGATCGCCGTGAGCGTCAGCCCCTGCTCGAGATAGTGTCTGAGAAGCATGCGCTGCTCCCATCCGTACATCGCGCCTCCGCCGCCTCGGGGGAGGCACAACCTGAAGGATGGGCCGCCCCAGAGCTACGGCGGCGCCTGCCGTCCCGCCGTGGCGTGGCAGCGACCCAGGATCAACGGGCGTGCGACATTTTCACCCGCCGATTCTGGGAAACTTTCATCCGCCGCTAACACAAGGGCCCACCTTCCTCCCGCAGGAGCTGAAGAGGCGAGGTCATCAGGAGCGCTTGACAGACCCTTGACGCTCCTGGGGCAACTTGGGGCGTCCGCTACCGGAGGCGTCTATGCGTCTCATCTGGTTGCTCACAGTCGCCACGTGCGTTGCGCCGCTGCAGAATCTTCGT
>DASQAK010000250.1:0-4129 GCA_035635755.1 Candidatus Methylomirabilota bacterium
ACCCTTCAACGGATCGAGGTGCGTGGAGGCGACGCAGAGCGCCCCGCGCTCGGCGAGGGCCTCCAGCACCGCCTGGGCGAGGGCCGCGCCCTCGTCGGGATCGGTGCCGGCGCCGAGCTCGTCGAGCAGGACCAGAGAGCGATCGTCCACCTGCTCGAGGACTTCCTTGAGCTGCTTGACGAAGGCGGAGAAGGTCGAGAGGTTCTCGGCCACGCTCTGATCATCGCCGATGATGGCGAAGATGGCGCGCAGCAGGGGCAGCCGCGCGCCCTCGCGGGCGGGCACGTGCAGGCCCGACTGCGCCATGAGACAGAGAAGCCCGAGGGTCTTGAGGGCGACCGTCTTGCCGCCGGCATTGGGCCCCGTGATCACGAGGAGCGGCGTGGGATCGCCGACCTCGATGTCCATCGGCACGACCGGCCGCTCGGGCGCTTCCCAGTGCTGGGCGAGGAGCAGGGGATTGCGGGCGCCGAGGGCCCGTGCCTCGTGCTCTTCGTTCACGACGGGCTCCGTCGCCTCCATCCGATCGGCCAGCTCCGCCCGCGCGAAGATGCAGTCGAGTCGCCCCAGGTCTTCCACGAGCCGCTCGAGCTCGGGGAGCTCCTCTCTCACGGCGTCGGTGAGGGCGGCGAGCACGCGGAGGATCTCCGCCTCCTCCTCGCGCGCCGCCTGTACCAGGTCGTTGTTGGCCTCCACGACGCCTTCGGGCTCGACGAAGAGGGTGGCCCCGCTCTGCGACCGGTCGTGGACGATCCCCTTGAAGCGGGCCTTGGCCTCCGACCGGATGGGCAGGACATAACGGCCGTGACGGAGGGTGACGTAGCGCTCCTGGAAGATGTGCTCGGCCGCCGCGCCCTGGAAATAAGACTCGAGTCGCTTGATCACCTGGGCGCGGAGCTCGCGGCCCTTTTGCCTGAGCCGCTTGAGCGCGGCGCTCGCCTCGTCACGCACGCCGCCATCGGGATCGAGCGATCGGCGGAGAAGATCGGCGAGAGGGCCGAGGGTGGGCAGCCCGGTCAGGGCCCGAGCGAGATCGGGAACCTCGGCCGACACGGAGCGACCATAGGCGCCGAGCCGAGCCGCCGCCTCCAGGAGAGGCGGCAGGCCGGCGAGCTCAGCGGCCTCGGCGACCGATCCCGGGACGCGGGCATGCTCGAGGAGGCTGCGAATATCTGGGATGAGATTCCAGGGAGGAGGCCCGGCCACGGCGAGGGCCTGGCGGGCCTGGCGGGTCTCGATGAGAGCGTGGCGGACGGCCTCGAGGTCTGCCTGGGGCTCGAGGGCCTGGGCCCGCTCGTGCCCCATCGAGGAGCGGGTGTGCCCGGCCAGGAGGTCCCTGACCCTGCGCCACTCCGCTCCCCAACCGGCCGCGACTAGTCGAAAAACCGCTCCCGTTTCTTGGCCTTCTTGCGAGCGGCCAGGGTCTTGCGCTTGCGCTTGACGCTGGGCTTCTCGTAGTGCTGGCGCTTCCGGAGCTCCGACATGAGCCCGGCCTTCTCGCACTGCTTCTTGAAGCGCTTGAGCGCGTTCTCGAAGCTCTCGTCGGGCTCGACAATAACCTTCGTCACTGATACTCACCCCTTCCCGGTCCAAACAATGGATTCTGACTTATACCACGCGCCCCTAGACCCCCGCAATCGCGTGCCAGGAGTCGGACACGAGGGCTTCCTGCCGGGCGGGGCTGGGGGGCTTCCCTCCCCGGACCACACTGACTCGCGACCCGCTGCAGCCACTCGTAACGAGCCACGAGACTGAGGTTTTGCGCTTCGGCAACGCGCAGAAGATATGGGTCCGGGGAGGGAAGCCCCCCAGCCCCACCCTCGCGCTGCTTGAAGAACTCGCGCCTGTCAACCGAGCGGCGGCGGGAGGGGCAGGGGGCATCCCCCGTGGACCCATATCTTCTGCACACTAACGAAGCCGAAGACCATGCTCTCGTGGCCCCTCCGAGACGCCGCAAAGGAACGCGAGTCAGTGTGGTCCGCGGGGGATGCCCCCTGCTCCTCCCGTCGCATTGTCGGCACGCAGGCGACGCCCGCCCCTCCCGTCGCATTGCCGGCACGCGCGCGCGCCTAGAAGCGGCGCGAGTGCTGGTCTTCCACCAGCTTGAGCGCCTGCTTGACGGCCAGGCTGCAGACGGCCTCGACGGTCGGCAGCTCCTCGGGCAGGAAGGGCGAGAGCACGTGGTCGACGACTTCCTCGCGATCTTTGGTCGCCGCGGCGGGGCGGCCGATGCCGACCTTGACGCGGCGGATCTGATCGGAGCCGAGCGAGGCGATGAGCGACCGCACGCCGTTGTGCCCGCCCGCGCTGCCCTTGAGCCGCGTGCGCACCTTGCCCAGGGGCAGGTCGAGGTCGTCATAGACGATGACGAGATCGGCAGCCCCCACGCGGAGCTTCTTCGCGACACGGGCCATGGACGGCCCCGTGACGTTCATGAAGCATTGCGGCTTGACGAGGTGGATGATCTCCCCGCGCCACTTGCCCTGGGCGAGCAGGTGCCCGCTCTGGCGGTGGAAGCGCACGCGGAGCCTCCTGGCCACGCTGTCGAGCACGCGCGCGCCCACGTTGTGCCGCGTGTCGCGATATTCGGGCCCGGGATTGCCGAGCCCGACGATGGCCTGGGCCACTTACTTCTTCTTCGCCTTGTCGTCCGTCGCCTCGGGCTCCTCCTTGGGCTTGCGCTCGGTGAGCACCTCCGGTTCCGCGGGGGCGGCCGCCACCGCCTCCACGGCGGCCACGGGCGCCACTTCCTCGGCGGCGGGCGGGGCCACGGTGGCCACGGCCTGGGCCCTGTCCGTCAGCACCCGGACCCCTTCGGGGATCTGCAGGTCGCCCACGGTGAGCACATTGCCGATGGCCAGGTTCGAGACGTCGGCCTGGATCGCCTCGGGGATGTTTCCGGGGAGACACGAGACCTGGATCTCGCGTAGCACCATCTCGAGAATGCCCTGGGTCTCCCTGACGCCGACGGCATCGCCGACGTGATGCACGGCGATCGTGACCTGGATGGGCTTGTCCATGGCGACCTCTTGGAGGTCGACGTGAATCAGGTCCTCGGAAACCGGATCGAACTGCATGTCGCGCAGGATGGCCATCTTGGAGTCCGCGGAGCCGGCAAACGTCAGCTTGAGCAGCTGGGTGCTGCCCTCGCGGCCGTGGATGATCCGGAAGACGTCCCGCGGGTCGACGGCGATGGTCACGGGGGCGGCGCCGCCGTAGAGGATGCCCGGGGTCCTGCCGGCGCGGCGGAGTCGCTTCGCCTCGCCCTTGCCCAGCCCCTCGCGGGGCATGATGGTCAGTTCACGCATATCCATGGTACGAACGCTCCTTCACTGAATGAGTTAGACGAAGAGGGTCGAGACCGACTCCTCGTCGTGGATGCGACGGATGGCCTCCGCCAAGAGCGGGGCCACCGACAGCACGTGGACCTTGGGTGACGCCTTGCCTGGAGTCAGCGGCACGGAGTTGGTGATGATGACTTCCTCCAGCGGGGATTCCTCGATGCGCTTGAGGGCCGGGCCGGAGAGGACGCCGTGCACGGCGCAGGCGAGCACGCGACGCGCCCCCTCGCGCTTCACGGCCTCCACCGCCTGGATGAGCGTCCCCGCTGTGTCGATCATGTCGTCGATGACCACCACGTCCTTGTTCTTGACGTCGCCGATCAGGTACATGAACAGGGCGACGTTGGGCCCGTCCCGGCGCTTGTCGATGATGGCGAGGCCGGCATTCAGGCGCTTGGCGATGGCGCGCGCCCGCTCCACGCCGCCCGCGTCGGGAGAGACGAGGACGAGATCCTGGAGATCCTTCTTGGCCAGATAGTCCACGATGACGGGCGGAGCGGCGAAGAGGTGATCCACCGGGATGTTGAAGAAGCCCTGGATCTGGCCGGCGTGGAGATCTACGGCGAGGAGACGGTGGCAACCCGCCGCCGTGATGAGGTCGGCCACGAGCTTGGCCGTGATGGGCACCCGCGGCATGACCTTGCGGTCCTGCCGGCCGTAGCCGTAGTAGGGCAGGACGGCGGTGATGCGCCGGGCCGAGGCGCGCTTGAACGCGTCCATCATGACGAGGAGCTCCATGAGGGTGTCGTTCACCGGCGGGCAGGTCGGCTGGATCACGAAGACGTCCT
>DASQAK010000251.1:0-11050 GCA_035635755.1 Candidatus Methylomirabilota bacterium
GTACGGCTTCTCGAAGCCGTCGGTCTCGAAGCCGTAGCGATACGTGCCATCGGGAACCGCGGCGATGGCCTCCCGCATCGCGCGCTCCGAGCGTCCGAAGAGCTCGTCGGCGAGCCCTTCGAGCGAGTAGAGGTCGTACTCCTCCATGAGCCGCCGCACGCGATTTTCCATGAGCTCGTTGGCGCTCACCTGGGCCCAGATGTCGCCCATGGTCTGGTCGGGCGTGCGCACATTGGCCCGGATGAGCTGGATCAGCGTCTCGTCGCGCTTGCCGTCACGGATGATGCGGCTCAGCGGGATGTGGATCCCTTCCTCGAAGAGCTCGCGCGCCTCGATGGCCCGCACGCGCCCGCCGATATCCGGCATGTGCGAGGTGGTGGCGGAGAAGGCGACGAGCCGCTCACGATGGAAGATCGGCTTCACCACCGAGACGTCGCTCATGTGGCCGGTGCCCTGCCACGGGTCGTTGGTGATGAGCACATCCCCGGGCTTCAGCCCTTCCTCCCCGAACTCGCGGAGGAAGTGCCGCACCGTCGCGGGCAGGGTGCCGATGAAGGACGGGATGCTCCCCGAGTTCTGCGCGAGGGCATAGCCGCGCGCGTCGGTGAGCACGCAGGCGAAGTCATTCGCCTCGTTGGAAAGCGTGGAGAACGAGGTCCGCACGATGGCCTTGGCGGCCTCATCGGTCACGGAGATGATGCGCGTCCACAGCACCTCGAGAGTGATGGCGTCGAAGCGCGTGGCCACGGCTCGCCCCCTCACCCTGCCCTCTCCCCCGATGGGGGAGAGGGATCCTTTGCCCCTTCCTTCATCCTTCTCCCCTCTGGGGAGAGGGCAGGGTGAGGGGGCAGGGTCATGATGATGTTGCCGCTCGAGGCCACGCGCGCGGTGGCGGCGGGCCCGATCACCAGCGTCGAGCCTTCCTCCTCGACGACGGCGGGGCCGGTGAGCTCGTCGTCGATGCCGAGCTTGTAGCGATCGTAGACCGCGGTCGATACGAAGCCGCCCGCCTCATGGAAATAGGCGAGACGCGTTCCCTTGAGCGCGCGGCCGGGGCCGCGGCCGCGCCGGCCCTGCAGCACCACCTCGCTGCCGGAGACGGGTGCGCGCACCGCCACGCGGATGTTCAGGAACTCGACGGGAACGCCGGGCGGGGTGAGGGCGAACTTCTCGCGATAGGCCGTCTCGAACGCGGAGACCAGCTGCCGTCGGCCCTCCGGCGTGTCTTCATGGGGCCCCGGGGGCAGCGGCACGACGAGATCAAACCCCTGACCGAGAAAGCGGCCATCGGCCAGTCGCTGGATGACCGCGTTCTCGAGCTTGAGCCCCGTGTCAGCCATCACCGCCCGCGCTTCGTCCTCGAGCTTCCTGAAGGCCGCCTCGAGATCCGCTATTCGACCCTGGTCGAGGCGCATACCCACCGTGGCCACACGGTCCACGCGCGCGGGGGCCACGAGGAGACCCAGGGCGGAGGCCACGCCGGCCGACGGCGGGCAGACGATGCGCGAGACGCCGAGCTTGCGCGCCACGGAGCCGGCATGCACGGGCCCGGCGCCCCCCGTGCAGAGAAGCGCGTAGTCGCGCGGATCGCGCCCGCGCTCGGCGATATGGACTCGCGCCGCCCCTGCCATGTTCTCGTTCACGATGTCGTGAATGCCCCACGCGACCTGGGTCGCGGGCAATCCGAGCCTGCCTGCGAGCCGCTCGATGGCGGAGCGCGCCGCTTCCATGTCCACCCTGACCTCGCCGCCCGCAAAGTAGTCGGGGTTGAGATAGCCGAGCAGGAAATCCGCGTCGGTCACGGTGGGCTCCGTGCCGCCCAGGCCATACGAGGCCGGCCCCGGATGCGAGCCCGCGCTGCGCGGCCCCACCTTGAGGAGGCCGATCTCGTCGACGTCCGCGATGCTTCCTCCGCCCGCGCCGATCTCGATCAGCTCGATGGTGGAGATGCGCATGGGCAGACCGCTGCCCTCGATGAACCGCCGCTGCCGCGCCGCCTCGAAGCTGTAAGCGGTGAGCGGCTCGCCCCCGTCGACGAGGGAGAGCTTGGCCGTGGTGCCGCCCATGTCGAAGGCGAGGAGATTTCCCCCGCTGTCCTCGCGGCCGAAGAAGGCGGCGGCGATGGCACCCGCGGCCGGACCGGATTCGAGCATCTGCACCGGGGTGCGCTGCGCCTCGCCGACGTGGGTGAGCCCACCGCTCGAGAGCATCAGGAGCAGCGGCGCGGGAATGCGCAGCTCCGCCACGCGCTTCGCCATCAGCTCGAGATAGCGCTGGGCCAGCGGCTTGATGTAGGCATTGCCAACCGTGGTCGAGGCGCGCTCGAACTCGCGGATCTCCGGGGCGACTTCGTGCGAGGTGGTCACGGCCACGCCGCGGTGGCGCTTCGCGATCAGCTTGGCGGCCTGCGCCTCGTGGCGTGGATTGGCGTAGGCGTGGAGGAACACGATGGCGATGGAGGTGACACCCGCCTTGACGAGTGCCGCGGCACGGGCCTCCACCGCCCGGGCATCGAGCGGGCGCCGAACGCTGCCGTCGGCCTGGACGCGCTCGGGCACCTCGAGGCGCAGGTGGCGAGGCACGAGCGGCTCGGGCTTGGTGATGGCGAGGTCGTAGAGCTCGTACTTGCGCTCGCGCCCGATCTCGAGCGTATCGGCGAAGCCCTCGGTGGTGATGAGCCCGGTCAGCGCGCCCTTGCGCTCGATGAGGGCATTGGTGAAGAGCGTGGTGGCATGCACCACGCGCGTGAAGGCGGAGGGCTCGAAGCGGCCGCTCGCGAGCAGCGCCGCCACGCCGGCTGCCACCGCGCGCGCCGGATCGTCATGCGTGGTCAGGACCTTGCGGCTCACCTGGCGGCCCGAGTCGTGGTCGTAGACGACGATGTCGGTGAAGGTGCCGCCGATGTCGATCCCGAGCGAGTACTGGACCACGAGCTTACTTGAGCCGCAAGTCTTCCGCGGGCGCCGAGTATCCGTAGCCGGGGATCAACCCCGCGCCCGGCTCGGCCACGCGCGGGCCGACGCCCCAGATGAAGGCCAGGTCGTAGATCGGGATGTTGATCACCTGATCGTGGATGATCTTCTGGATCTGGTGGAGCTGGGCCTCGCGCTTCTTGGGGTCGAGCTCGCGGCCCTGGCGGTGATAGAGATCGTCGATCTCGGGCACGCTGCCGTACGCATAGATCCCGTTCTTGGTGGCATAGGGCTCGAGACGCGTCGCCGCATTGCCGAACGTGGCCGTGATGACCAGGATGACGCCGCGGAGCTTCTTCTCCCGCCACTGGGTGAAGTAGGTGGCGCGCTCCATCGTGCGCGTCTGCGTGCGGATGCCGACGGCCTGGAGATAGCCCTGGATCGCCTCGGCCATGGAGTTGTATGGCGGGAACGGATAGAAGTCGCCGCCCTCGAAGCCGTTCGGGTACCCCGCCTCCGCCAGGAGCTTCTTGGCCCGCGCGGGATCATAGGCGGGCGGCTCGTACGCCACCGCGTTCTGGAAGATCCGCGGCACGAAGTTGCCGGTGAGGCGCGAGAAGCCGAGCGTCTCCGCCTTGTTCACGGCCTGGCGATCGATAGCGTGGCTCGCGGCCAGCCGCACGCGCCGGTCGTGCCATGGCGACTTCGGATCCCACTGCTCGGTCAGCTCGAGCCAGAAGGCGCCCGAGAGGAGCGGCGCCACCACCTTGTATCCCGGCGCCTTCTGCAACGCCTCGGCCGTCGAGCCCGTCAAGAGATAGACGATATCCACCTCGCCGGCCCTGAGCGCCGCGGCCCGCGTCGTCTCCTCCGGCATGGAGCGCATCACGAGCCGCTTCACCGAAGGCGCCTTGCGCCAGTAGCCGTCGAAGGCCTCGAGCACCAGCTCGACCCCCGGCTTGAAGGAGACCACCTTGTACGGGCCGGCGCCCACGGGCGCCGTCTTGAAGCCGTCCTCGCCCACCTTCTCCACGTACTTCTTCGGCACGATCCATCCCGCGCCCGAGGCCGTGGTGCCGAAGAAGGTCATGAAGTCAGGCCACGGCTCCTTGAGGACGAAGCGCGCCTGAGTCGGCGAAACGGCCTGCACCTCCTTGACCTTGTCTTTCAGGAGGGTGGCGCTGGCGCCCTTGTAACGCTCGAAGGAGAACTTGACGTCCTCCGCCGTCACGGGCTCGCCGTTGTGGAAGCGCGCGTTCTTCCGGAGGTTGAACGTATAGGAGAGGTGATCCTTCGACTCCTGCCACGACTCGGCCAGGCTCGGGGTCAGGACCCCGGCGGGCATCGGCTTCACGAGGGCGTCGTGCACGGCGTAGAGGACCATGAACGGTGTGTTGAAGGCCTCGGTCTCGGCCGGGTCGAGCCACTTGGGCGCCAGCGTGACGTGCAGCCCCCACCGCAGCTCCCCGTCGGCGGCGAACGCGGGTGGGATGCATACGATCAAGGCAAGGAGCAGGCTCACGGCGAGAATACGACGGCACACGCTCGATGTAGTCATGGCGAAAACCCTAGGGCGACGGCGCGGAAAGGTCAAGTCGGAAAGCCCGGCGCCTCGAGCACTCGCCTGGCCTGGGCGAAGTGGTTCTGCTCGTGGACCACGATGATCCGGTAGGCATCCATCAGGCTATACGTCACGAAGCTCGCTACCGGCGAGGTGATCGTGATGGCCTCGAGGCTCAGTCCTCGGGAAGCTTCCACGAGACGCGGGAGGCGATCCTGCTGCTCGAGAAAGCTCGCCACGATCGCGGGATCAAGCTGGCTGCTCGATGGATAGAAGGCCGTCCGTGCTTTGACCTTCCGGCCCGAATCAGGGCGGAGCGTCTTGGGCCCGCCTTCTGGAGTTCGTAGTTCATCGAGCTTCCGCTTCCCAGAAGCCCGGGTAGAGAGTCACGAACCCGACCTCATTCACGCGAAGCAGCCCCTCGTAGGGCACGCTGGGAGCCTGGTAGTCGTACGTGTCCTGGTCCCGCCGGCGATACCATTGCTCCAGGCGCTCCAGAGTCAACTCGGGAAAGGCAAGCCACGCTACGGGCACGTCGGCCGCCTGTCCAATGTCGAGGGCGACGCGGCGAAGCTGGAGCAGATTCGTGGCGGGCGTGAAGCCGAGGTCCACATCGACGCAGCCGCTCACCGCCGGTTGCTCGGCGCCACTGAGGTGCCAGCGCCCACCCGGCGCAGCGATGATGGCGACATCCACGCGCTCCGTGCCGTACCATCCACGTATTCGTGCGCTACGTGAGGACCATCGCGTATCGGCGTCAACCTCGTAGCGCAGCGCGCACGGACGGCCGTCAAGGCTGAACACCGCCATGCCCGACAAGCGCCAACCGTCGTCCAGGCCCGCGAGCTGACAGGCGTCATGGCCGGGCACATCGAGGCGGCGCCACAGGATCGTGTACTTCACCATTCGTTCTGACGCGTCGTTGTCGCGGCTGGAATCGCCTGGGTCATAAAGAACCCGGAGATAACTCCCTTCAGTCCCGCCCCTCGCCCCGAAATTGCCGGAACTTCTGCGTGCGGTAGTTCGCCTTCAGCTTCGATAGCACCGTCCTTCTCTTCACACCGGGTTGCCACGCTGGCACGTCAGACTTCCGCCGCTGGGTCAGCGACTCGGCGAGGACGTCGAAGCAACCCACGTGCTCTCTCGCGTCATCGGGATCGAGAAGGTAAGAGCCGCAGACATCCACATCGCGAACACCACCACCGAGTGAGAGGAATCCCATTTCAGCAAAGCGCTCTGCGACACGGCAGTGTTCGAAGGTATCGTACAGGCGCTCGTGGTACTGAAAGATCCACGCGTGAAATAGCTCATGAATGAACACCTGCGTGAAGCTTCGAAATGTACAGTGTCGACATGGAGCAAGAGTGATGCGCCCAAATGTGTGGCTCCCCGTGGTCGTCACGATGCCACGTGCGACTCGGCGGCGGGGTCGAACGGTGACCCGTAGTGTCTTGGAGTTCTCATACGTTCCATGGTTGTCTGCCTTGGCTCCGGGAAGTATGCCATCGACCCGCATGGCCCTCGCAAGAGCCATCCAGACATCCTTCGGAATGACTAGCCCACTCATGTTTCTCAGGCGCATGGTCGATCGAATTCCTTTGCAGTCAGAAGGCCCTGAAGAGGACTCGATGGCTTGCGTTGCTGCCTCAGAGATCTGTGGGGCTGAGCCCCGTCCGCTTCGCCATGCGGGCGAGCATGCGAGGCCCGATCTACTCGTCGTCGTGGAACGCGAATACGAAGTCAGGCCACCCCGGGCGAGACAGTGTGCGGTGGGATCCCGACTGGCGTTTGGTCACCCAGCCGATCCGCTGAAGAGCTGCAAGCACCCGTCGTGAACGGGTACTCGGCCAAGCGCTCATGCTGCATTGAAGGAAATGCTCAGAAGCTCCGGACCGGCCTCCCCATGCTCGAGACGCTCGGCGATGACCCTGAGTGCCAGCGCCTGTACCTTGGACACGGCAGCGTTCTGGTCATGGCCGTACGCCATTACGCCAGGTAGCTCGACAACTTCTGCGAGCCACCGACCATCCTCTTCCCGTTCTATTTCGACCTTGAATATAATCAAGAGCCGCCTCCGCGCCATCAGTATAGCTTAGGTATTTGCTATGGTCTCCGGGGCTTGCAGACCCAAGCGCCTCAGGTTGACCGGGTCCGGACCCCGTGCTAGAAACGGGTCTACCCCAACTGCATCGCGAGGAGCACGAACGGAGGACCGCCCATGGATCTGAACTACACGCCCGAGGACATCGCTTTTCGCAAGCAGGTGCGCACGTGGCTCGAGGAGAACCTGCCGCGCAAGGAGATCCGGACGCTCGATGATCGCCTCGGCTGGCACCGCAAGCTCTACGAGGCCGGCTATCTCGGCATGGGCTGGCCCAAGGAATACGGCGGCGGCGGGGCGCGGCCCATGGAGCAGGCCATCGTGGCCGACGAGCTGGCCCGGTCGAAGGCGCCGGCGCCGACGAATGGCCTGGGGCTCGGCATCGTCGGGCCCACCATCATCGTCCACGGCACCGATGCCCAGAAGAAGCGCTACCTCAAGAAGATCCTGACGGCGGAGGAGCTCTGGTGCCAGCTCTACTCCGAGCCCAATGCGGGCTCCGATCTCGCCGCCTTGAAGACCTCGGCCGTCGATCAGGGTGACCACTTCATCGTCAACGGGCAGAAGATCTGGACGAGCGGCGGCAAGGTGGCCCACTGGGGTCTGCTCCTCGCGCGCACGGACACCAAGGTGTCCAAGCACAAGGGCATTTCCTGCTTCCTGATGAACATGCGCCAGACCGGCGTCGACGTCCGCCCCCTCAAGCAGATCACGGGCTCCTCGGAGTTCTGCGAGGTGTTCATGACCAATGCGCGGGTGGAGAAGAGCGACCAGATGGGCAAGCTGGGCGAGGGCTGGGCCATCGCGCAGACCACCCTGGGCTACGAGCGCGGCGGTCGCGCGCTGGCGCGCGTGACCAACTACGCCTCGCAGCACTCGCGGCTGGTCGAGGCGGCCAAGAAGATGCGCCGTCACGGCAAGCCGCTGATCGAAGACCCGCTGGTGCGCCAGAAGATCGGGCGGATCTGGGCGGACATCGAGGTGGAGCGCTACCAGGCCCTTCGCACTCTGACGCAGCTGGAGCGCGGCGAGCATCCGGGCGCCGGTGGCTCGCTGACCAAGCTCTCGTACTCCGAGCTCGAGAAGCGCTACATGGAGCTGGCGCTGGAGATCCTCGGCCCGTACGGCCAGCTCACGGAAGGCGCGCCCAAGGAGTTCCAGCTGGAGATCGACACGGCGGTGGGCGAGCAGGGCTCCTGGGCCTACGCCTATCTCTGGTCACGTGCCGGCACCATCTATGCCGGCTCCTCGGAGATCCAGAAGAACGTCATCGGCGAGCGCATCCTCGGCCTGCCGAAGGAAACCCGCGCCGATCGGGTGGGAGGCAAGGCGTGAACTTCTCGTTCAGCGACGACCAGGTCCTGCTCAAGAACTCCGTGCGCGCGGCGCTGGAGGAGCATTGCAAGTCGTCCCACGTCCGGGCCATGGCCGAAGACGGCAAGGGCTACAGCGACGAGCTCTGGGGCGAGATGGGCAAGCTCGGCTGGCTCGGGCTCCCCTTCCCCGAGGAGCACGGCGGCGCCGGGCTCGGCCTGGTCGAGCTCGCCATCGTGCTCGAGGAGATGGGGCGGGCCGCGTATCCCGGGCCCTTCTTCTCCACGGTGGTCCTCGGCGGGCTCGGGCTCATGCTCGGCGGCAGCGCGGAGCAACGGGACCGGTGGCTGCCCGCCATCGCCTCGGGACGGGCGCGGATGACGGCGGCCCTGCTCGAAGACCACCTCGACTGGGACCCCGCCTCCACGACAGCGAGCGCGACCAAATCCGGCAGCGGCTGGATTCTCTCCGGGGTGAAGCGCTTCGTGCCGTGGGCGCACGTGGCCGACGTCATCCTCGTGCCCGCGCGCTCCGCCGAAGGACTCTCGCTCTTCCTCCTGGACCCGAAGAGCGTCGGCGTGACGCTCTCACCCATGAAGGGCATCGATCTCACGAACCGCTGGTCGGAGCTGCGGCTCGACAAGGTGGCGGTGGGGGCCGAAGCCATCATGGGCCAGCCCGGCGGCGCCGCCTCCCTGCTCGAGTCCCTCCTGCGTCGCGCGGCCGTGTGCGCCTCCGCAGAGATGCTGGGGGCGGCGCGCCGCTGCCTCGACATGAGCGTGGAGTACGTCAAGGTGCGCGAGCAGTTCGGCCAGCCCATCGGCTCCTTCCAGGCCATCCGGCATCGGTGCGCCGAGATGCTGCTCGAGGCGGAGAACGCCCACGCCGCGGTGTACTACGCGGCCTGGGCCTTGACGGCGGGGGCGGAAGACGCCGCCGTCGCCTCCAGCATCTGCAAGTCCTACGTCAACGAGGCCGCGCGCCGCGTGTGCGGCGATGCCATCCAGGTGCACGGGGGCATCGGGTTCACCTGGGAATACGATCTGCACCTGTACATGAAGCGCGCCAAGGCCCTCGAGCCGCTCTACGGCGACACCGAGTACCACCGGGAGCTGATCACGCGCCACGCGATCACTCGCTCGTAACATGCCCCAGGCTCGGGGCCCGCTGGACGGCATCACGGTCGTCGACCTGACGTCCTACATTGCCGGCTCCTACGCCGCCATGATGGTCGGCGACCTCGGCGCCCGCGTGATCAAGGTGGAGGCGCTCGAGGGCGACGCCTTCCGCGAGCTGCACGGCTTCTACGGGTGGAACCGCGGCAAGCACTCCATTGCCGTCAACCTCAAGGACCCGGCGGGGCGTGCCGTCATCCACCGCCTCTCCGAGACGGCCGACGTGGTGATGGAGAACATGCGGCCTGGAGTCGTGGAGCGGCTCGGCGTGGACTACGAGACGCTTCGCCCGATGAACGACAAGCTGATCTACTGCTCGATCAGCGCCTTCGGACCCGAAGGGCCCGAGAGCGAGCGTCCAGGCTACGATCCCGTCTTTCAGTGCCTGGGCGGGGTGATGACGTTCCAGGGCTTCGGCGGTCCGCCCCAGTACGTGCGCATCCCCGTCACCGACTACTACACGGCGGCCCTGGCGTGCCAGGCCGTCCTCGCCGCTCTCTTCGTCCGCGAGCGCACGGGCCAGGGCCAGCGTGTCTGGACCTCGCTCATGCACGGCATCCTCGCCCTCCAGGCCGGCAACTTCGTGGACTGGCCGGGGCGCGAGATCGTCTACCGCGATACGCCGACGTACCGGCTCTACCGGGCAGGCGACGGCCAGTGGTTCTTCCTCGCCTGCGGCAACCAGTCGTTCTGGGTCAAGCTCTGCAAGGTGCTGGGCAAGCCCGAATGGGCTGGCGATCCCCGCTTCGCCTCGTGGTTCGGACGGCGCGACAATTCCGACGCGCTCACCCCGCTGATGGAAGAAGCCTTCGCCTCGCGTCCGCGCGACGAGTGGGTGCGCATCCTCACCGAGGCCGATATCCCCTGCGCCCCCACGCAGCCGCTGCAGGCGTTCATGTCCCACCCCGCGGTGCTTCATCACAACATGGTGGTCGAGTACGAGCACGCGGAGCTGGGTCGCCTCAAGATGATGGGCCTGCCCCTCCGCTTTTCCGAGACGCCCGGCGTCGATCCGGGGCCGCCGCCGCTCCTCGGCCAGCACACCGCCGAGGTCCTGCGCGGAGCGGGCTACGGCGATGGTGACATCGCCGATCTCCTCCGCCGCGGCGTCATCGCCGGAAAGGATCTGTAGCTATGGCGGATAGAGTCGTTCGCTACGAGGCGCGGGACGGCGTGGCCTTCATCACGCTCGATCGCCCCGACGTGCTCAACGCCATGAACAACCAGATGCGCACCGAGCTCTTCGAGATCTTCACGCGCTTGCGGATGGACGATGCCGTCAAGGTGGTGGTGGTGACGGGCGCGGGCGATCGTGCCTTTTCCGCGGGCGCCGACATCCGCGAGTTTCTCGAGCCGCCGACGCCGACCCATTTCCGCGAGTCGCGCAAGCGGCTCGACTTCCGGAGCGAGATGGACCGTTGCTCCCAGCCCATCATCGCCGCCATTCGCGGCTTCGCCCTCGGCGGCGGACTCGAGTTCGCGCTGGCCTGCGATATCAGGGTGGCCGCGGAGGATGCCCAGCTCGGCCTGACTGAGATCAACCTCGCGATTATTCCCGGCGGGGGCGGCACGCAACGGCTGCCGCGACTCGTGGGGCGAGGCAAGGCGCTCGAGATGATCCTGACGGGGATGCGCGTGCCGGCCGCCGAGGCCTTGAGAATTGGCCTCGTCGAGCGCGTGGTGCCCGTGGCTCAGCTGATGGCCGCCGCCCAGGGGCTGGCCCGCGACATCGCGGCCAAGGCTCCCATCGCGCTTCGTTACGCGAAGGAGGCAGTGGTCAGCGGCCTCGGCCTGCCCCTGCAGGACGGCATCCGGCTCGAGAACGATCTGGCCACGCTACTGCGCACCACGGAGGATCGCGTGGAAGGGGCGCGCGCCTTCGTCGAGAAGCGCAAGCCCAAGTGGACGGGCCGCTAGCGCCTCACCAGTCCCCCGCGTACTTGACGCTGTACGGGGCGACCATCCCCAGCAGTCGGCTACGCCGGAG
>DASQAK010000252.1:0-12588 GCA_035635755.1 Candidatus Methylomirabilota bacterium
ACTGACGTCGTCACCGGTCGCGCCTCAGGTGGAATGCATCATACCATGCGCCGCGTTACTGGCACACGGTGGTGGGCGTCTGCGGCGCTTTCGTGCTCGTGGTCTTTCGACGCTCCGAGTGCTGTCGCATTGGCTCCTAGATCTGAGTGTGGGAGATTATGTCACGGGGACGGCGGCCACGGACGGGGCGACCGACGCCGGAGGCCATGGTCCTCAGGGAAACCCGGTCCAATTCCCACATTCCCACTGTATTCCAGCATCGACTCCCAGCAACTTCTCACGCATAGACGTCAGTAGAAGGGCTCTGAGACAAGATGGACTCTTGGCTATCATCGGCCAGCTCGCCGCGGTGGCTTGAGCGCGCCCTCTCAGCGCACGCGCCAGGGCACCATGCGCTTCAGGATCCCGTCCCGCAGGACCAGGGTGTGGAACAGGATCGCGGCGAAGTGAGCGAGGAACGTGAGGAAGAAGAGGTACGCGAGGATGGTGTGCGCCTTCCGCAGCACCGCGTACAGCGTGACGCTCGGCGGAAGGATGAACGGGAGATGCACGGAGCCGTAGAGCACGATCGGGTAGCGCGCCGCCGATAGCATCCCCCACCCGACCAGCGGCAGCACGAGCATCAGCCCGTACATCGCGAGCTCCGACGCCGTCGCCACCCGACGCTCTGCCTCCGACATCGAGGCCAGGAATGGCGGCGGCGGATTCAGGCGGCGGTTCACGAAGCGAATGACGACCAGGACCAGGATCGCGATGCCCAGCGGGCGATGAATCGACAGCAGCGCGTGGTAGTCGCCCAGGGAGACGACCATGGCCATCCCGACGCCCAGCATGGTCAGGACCATCGCCGCCATCGCCCAGTGCAGGAGCCGCGAGAGCGCGGGGAACTGACGCGGCGGGGTCGGCATGTCACTTCCCCCCACGGACGTCGGCGGCGGTGATCGCGCTTGGCTGCTTCGCCTCGCCTTCACGCCGGGTGAACGATCGCGAGTACACCGCCGAGCGAGCGCTGAGCAGTGGATCGTCGGACGGCGCGATGCCCGCGGGCAGGACCAGCGGGTCGAAGTTGATGTCCCTCGCGCGACTGGTCTCCTCGGCCTCCACTCGATCGAGCGTCAGCGTGCCCACGTCGACCCGCTCCCGGTCCGGGGGCCAGGCGACGGTGGCGTCGCCGGTGGGATCGCCGGGCTGCCCGATGGTGAGGATGAGGTGCCATCGCAGCGGCTGGCGCTGCACCTGCGTGATCAGCGCGTCGAAGAGATAGTTCCGGTCCCGGGATTCCGGCGCCGCGCTCGCGACCTCGAACGGCTGCGCCGGCTCCAGCAGCCAGCGGACCGGCACCGACACGCCCGCCGAGCTGGTGAAGCGGAACGCGTTCAGGGCATGGAACGTAGTGTTGTCGAACCCCGAAGCGATCGGCTGGCTCTTGATGACGGCCAGGGCCCGCGCCGTCTCGGGATGGCGCTCGAGAAGGGCCTTCATGCCGGCGGGATCGGGCTTGCCGGTCGCAGGATCGGGCGCGGACGCGACTAGATTCTCGTAGAACGCCTCCGGCGTCCGGAACGGAAACACCGGCAGGTTGATCATCGCGGTCCGCCACAGCTCGCCGTCCGGCAGGCTGAACTGGAGCCCCAGGCCGCGCACCTCGTCGGGCGCGTCGGCGACGTCGGGCCGGCCACCCGACAGGGAGAAGCGGCCGATCACCGGCACGCGCCCGGGTCGAAAGACCACCGCCTTCGAGAAGCGCGCGCCGGTCCCGTTGCTCTCGAAGAACCCGGACACGCCCACGCCCTTGGCATGATTGCGACGGAAGCCGGGGTGCACGCCGGCCACGTGCTCGAACGCGTCGGTGAGCCGCGCGGGTGTCAGCGCGCCCGGGGTCAGCCACCCACCGAGGAAGGCGTACGTGCCCAGGACCGCGGCGAGGACGAGACCGACCAGGGCGAGCCGGACCAGCGTGCCGGTCGGGCCGAGGGGCGCCCGCTCGGACTCTCCTGGTCGTTCACGGTCGGCAGGCATTGTCCATTCCAGTCATGGGTGGTCCGTTGTTCCGACGCCGTCGCCCGGGAGAGGAGTGGCGACCCCGAAGATTGTAGCAAGAATGTGCAAGCGGCCGGGCGCCCCGCGACCGTGCTAGCCTCCAGCCGATCTCACTCACAGGAGGCCATCGGCCATGGGACCACCGCGACTACCAGCACCTCGTCTTCGAGCGCCAGCCGAGATCGGGATCTCGAAGCAGAAGCCCAGCGGCCTGTGCGCCCGGAGGTGGTTGCGGGCCTCCGATTTGAACCTGCAAAGGGAACGCCCTCAGGTGTCTTGGCCACTGCTGAATGACCTTGTGCCAAAATTGTGACCGACTCAGGCGCATTCCTGATCATTCCAGCGCATTCCAGCGCACGAGACCGTCGTGACCCTGTTGTTCCACATCAAACAGTTACGCGCACTTACACGGACTAGGGGATAGGACTGAAAATCCTGTGCTCCTTTCAAGATCGTGGCGAGCAACTATGAATGGCGAAATTGACCTAACTCGTTGATAACGATGGACCCGTAGCGGCACTGTCAAGGCGCTCATCGATTCGAATGCCGTTCACGACCCTTCCTTCGTGCTCGGAACCGTCCGGTTCTGAACAATGCTCAGAAGCTGGAAAGACCGAAAGAGCGTCCGTTTCGGGCCAAGGGCTCGGTAAGCCAAGGAGCGCGGGATTGCCCGACGTGGTACTAGGGCGCAACTATGCCGGCAGGGAGCGGGAGGCGGTCCTCGGCCAGCGGCGGTCTCAGCACGTAAAACGAGGGGCGTGGTCTCGACGAGTCGTGTCCAATCATGAGGGACAGCGGGTAACCGACAAAACTGACAGAACCTCGGTTGGGTCGTTCGCCCACGGGGCTATGGCAGGAGGGGAAACTTCCGGAGGAACGCGGCGCGATCGGTCATGCCTGCACGCCGGGATATCGGAGGACACGCCAGCTTGCCGCCCCTGTCACAGCGGCGGCCTGCTTGGGCTCGCCCTCGATCGCGGCGCGGTGAGACTCGTCCTAGGGTGTCGCTCCGCTCTCCTGGCGACGCGCTGGAGCACGGCGGCGATCCTTGGGCGTCTTCTGAGGCGCGGGGTGCGGCCTCGGAGCGGCCACCTGTCGCGGATCGGCGACTCCGCCCCTGAACGGGATGCTATAAACCGGGGTCGCGTGGTCCGCGGGGGATGCCCCCCTGCTCCACTCGCCGCTTTGTCGGCACGCGACTAGGACGACGCGGTTCGGTGCCAGGCGCGGCGGGTGTCGTTGGCGAGAATCGTGATGGCGGCGACGATCCCGCCGACCCCGAGAAGCCAGGTGAGGCGACCCAGGAAGTCGGCGGCGCCGAGCAGGTGGAGCTGGGCGAGCAGGTAGTTCCAGTCGTGGGTGACGCCCTCACCGCCCAGGAGGGGCAGCGCCTGCTTCTTCGCGTCCGCCATGTAGATCGCCACGTCCGTGATGCTCTCGCCCGTCCAGAAGAGGGCCACCGCGAACGAGGCGGGCTGGCCCTGGCGAAGAAACGTCACCGCGCACACGGCGGGCAGGATGACCTGGAGCGCCGAGCCCGCCAGGATGTAGAGGAAGCGCGGGAGAAAGGACGCGAAGGTGTGTCCGGCCTCGTGGATGACGAGATCGATGCCGTGGATGAATCGCAGAGCCCCGCTCGCCGCATTGAAGTCGAGGCCGCGCGCGAGGATTTGCCAGGCCAAGACGACCATCACGAGCAGCCCGCGGCGCGACCTAGCGCGGGCGCGGGAGGCACTATGGCCGGAGCTAGCTTCCGGCCTTCGTCGCGGTCACCGCGCCCGGCGCGGGATGACCATTGCCATCGGTGGCGCAGGCCGCGGCCGCGCCCTCGCGATGGATGGAAAGATCCGTGATGCTCGGATGCTCGCCGCACACGGGGCACTTCGGATCGCGGCGGAGCTTGACCTCACGCACGCGCATGCCGAGGGCGTCGTAGGTCATCAGCCGGCCGATCAAGGGCTCGCCGATCCCGAGCAGGAGCTTGACGGCTTCCGTCGCCTGCACCACCCCGATCACGCCTGGGAGCACGCCCAGGACCCCAGCCTCGCTTCAGCTGGGAACGAGGCCCGCCGGTGGCGGCGTCGGGTAGAGGCAGCGATAGCATGGACCCTGGTTGGGGGCGAACACCGTGGCCATGCCCTCGAACTGGAAGATCGAGCCGTGGACATTGGTCTTGCCCGCCAGGTAGCAGGCGTCGTTGACGAGATAGCGCGTATCGAAGTTGTCCGATCCATCCACGACGAGGTCGTAGTCCTTGATGATGTCCATCACGTTGTCCACGTCGATGCGCATGGGCAGCTTGATGATCTTGGCGTCCGGATTCAGCGCCTGCAGGGTCTCCGCGCCGGAGTCGACCTTCGACCGCCCGACGCTGGCCGTGGTGTGGAGCACCTGACGCTGAAGGTTGGAGACGTCCACGACGTCGCCGTCCATGAGTCCCAGGGTGCCGACGCCGGCGGCCGCCAGATAGAGCGCCGTGGGCGAGCCGAGCCCGCCCGCCCCGATGAGCAGGACCTTGGAGCGGAGGAGCTTGCGCTGGCCCTTCTCGCCCACCTGGGGCAGGAGGAAGTGGCGGCTATAGCGCTGGATCTGCTCGGAGGTCAGCGGCGTGTCCTTCACCACGGGCAGGCCGGACTGCGCCCACCGCTGGAAGCCGCCCTGGAGATTGATCACGTTCTTGTAGCCGAGATCGTGGAGCGCCTTGGCAGCCAGCATGGAGCGCAGGCCCGTCTGGCAGTAGAGAACCAGCGGCGTCGAGGGATCGCTGGCCACGGAGCCGATGCGGAACTCGAGGAAGCCGCGGCTGATGTTGTTGGCCGCCTCGATGGAGCCGTCGCGGTACTCGTCGGGATCGCGCACGTCGATGACGACGACGGGCTCGCCGGCGTCGAGGCGCTTCTTGAGCTCGGCGGGCGGCTGTTCGGGGATGATCTGTCGCGCTTCCGCCAGCATTTCCTTCAGCGTCTTCATGTCAGCACTCCTTGCGCCGGTTCTCTCTTTCGAATTGCGGTTTTCATATTACCACCATTCCCGACCGGAGCAACGGACAAGGCCTGCTTGCTGTCTAAGTCGGGACAAGACTGCTATAATTGGCCGCGAAATGAAAGGGTTAATCCTCTCAGGTGGGCGCGGAACCCGGCTCCGACCCATCACCTTTACCTCGGCCAAGCAGCTCGTTCCCGTGGCCAACAAGCCCATCCTCTTCTACGGGATAGAGGCGCTCCAGGCTTCGGGCATCCGCGAGATCGGCATCGTGGTCGGCGACACGCATCAGGAGATCCGGGACGCCGTCGGCGACGGCAAGCGATTCGGCGTCTCCGTCACCTATATCCAGCAGGACGCCCCCCTCGGGCTCGCCCACGCCGTCCTCGTCTCGGAGTCCTTCCTGGGCTCTGATCCATTCTGCATGTACCTGGGCGACAACTTGATCCGCGAGAAGCTCGAGCCCCTCGTCACGCGCTTCCGCGAGGAGAAGCCCCAGAGCCAGATTCTCCTCGCCCGCGTGCCCGACCCGACCCAGTTCGGGGTGGCCGAGCTCAAGGACGGCAAGGTGGTGCGCCTCATCGAGAAGCCGAAGGTGCCGCCCTCCGACCTCGCCCTCGTCGGCGTCTACATGTTCGACGCCACGGTGTTCCAGGCCGTCAAGGCGATCAAGCCGTCGGCGCGAGGCGAGCTCGAGATCACGGATGCCATCCAGTGGCTGATTGACCAGGGCCATACGGTGCGCCCGCACGTGATCGACGGATGGTGGAAGGACACGGGCAAGCTCGAGGACATGCTCGAGGCCAACCGGATCATCCTCGACACCCTCGTGCCGAGGACGGACGGCACCATCGAGCGCTCCGACATCACGGGCAAGGTCGTCATCGAGGCGGGGGCGCGCGTGGTCGCGAGCAGCGTCCGGGGGCCCGCCATCATCGGCAAGGGCGCCCAGATCGAGAACGCCTACGTCGGGCCCTTCACCTCGATCGGCGACGGCGTGATCGTGCGGGGCAGCGAGGTCGAGCACTCGATCATCCTCGAGGGCGCCAGTATCTCGGACATCGGCGGCCGCATCGAGTCGAGCCTGGTCGGGCGAAATGTCTCGATCTACCGCAGCCAGCACAAGCCGCGGTCCTTCAACTTCATGCTCGGCGACCGCAGCGAGGTCGGCCTCATCTGATGCGTCTCAACGACGACGCCCGGCGCGCCTTCTCGGTCCAGGACTACCGCGCGCAGCCCGCCATCCAGGGCGTGGAGATCGTGGACCTCAAGCGCTTCGGCGACGACGGCGGCTCCTTCATCGAGCTGGGGCGGCTCGAGAAGGGGGGCGTGCACGCGGCGTTCCCCGGCTTCGAGTGCAAGCAGATCAACTACAGCGAGATGGATCCCGGCGTGATCAAGGCCTTTCACGTCCACCGGCGCCAGACGGACGTGTGGTTCGTGCCGCCCGGCGACAAGATGCTGCTCGTGCTCGTGGACGTGCGCGCGGGCTCGCCCACCGAGAAGGTCGTCCGCCGGCTCGTCCTGGGCGAGGGCGCGGCGCGGCTCGTCCGCATCCCGCCCGGGGTGGCCCACGGGGTGAAGAACCTGGCCGCCTCGCGCGGCCGCATCATCTACTTCGTGGACACCCATTTCGATCCCGCCCCTGAAGCCTGCGACGAGGGACGGTTGCCCTGGGATCACGCGGGCCCCGATGTCTGGGACGTCGCCAAGGGCTGAGCCCGCCACGTGAAGATCCTCGTCACCGGAGGCGCGGGCTTCATTGGCTCCAATTTCGTACGCCATGTCCTGACCGCACATCCCGACGATGGCGTGGTCAACTTCGACAAGCTCACCTACGCGGGCAACCTGGAGAACCTCCGCGACGTCGAGAAGGATCCGCGCTACCGCTTCGTCCGGGGCGACATCGGCGACCGGGCCCAGGTGCTCGAGGCGATGGAGGGCGTGGACGCGGTCGTTCACTTCGCCGCGGAGACGCACGTGGATCGCTCGAATGCGGGGGCGGCCGAGTTCCTGAGCACCAACGTCACGGGCACCTTCACCCTGCTGGAAGCCGCGCGCGAGCTCAAGGTGGCCCGCTTCGTGGCCATCGGGACGGACGAGGTCTACGGCAGCATCGCCAAGGGGGCCGCGCGCGAGCTCGATCCGCTCAACCCGTCCAACCCGTACTCCGCCTCCAAGGCCGCCGCCGACCTCCTGGCCCGCGCGTACTGGACCACGCACCGCCTGCCCGTCATCGTCACCCGCAGCAGCAACAACTTCGGCCCCTACCAGTACCCGGAAAAGGTCATCCCGCTTTTCATCACCAATGCCATCGAGGACAAGCCCCTTCCTCTCTACGGCGACGGCAAGAATGTCCGCGACTGGCTCTACGTGCTCGACAACTGCGCGGCCATCGACCTCGTGCTCCGCAAGGGCAGGGAGGGCGAGATCTACAATATCGGGGGCAGCCACGAGGTCGAGAACATCGTGCTGACACGACAGGTGCTCCACCTGGTGGGCAAGCCGGAGACGTTGATCACGCCGGTGGCGGACCGTCCAGGGCATGATCGCCGCTATGCGCTCGATTCCGGAAAGGCTCATGGGCTGGGCTGGAAGCCTACCCATTCCTTCCCCAAAGCCCTGGAGGCGACGGTGAACTGGTACAAGGATCATGAAGCCTGGTGGAAGCCGATCAAGTCCGGAGCCTTCCGCGCGTACTACGAGAAGCAGTACCAGTCGAGATAGGCATGGGCCGACACTTGCTCGCCGGGGCCGCGCTGTTGGCAATGCTTCCCGCCATGCTCGGCGCCGCGCCCCAGAGCGCGGCCCCCAAGCCGGATCCCAGGGAGATCTCCGCGCTCCCGACCTATGTGCGGCGCGTGGCGCCGGCCATGGTCGGCCTTCGCGTCCAGGTGCCGGCCGACCGGCCTTCCGCGGCGACCCTCGGTGTCGAGCGGGGGGGCAGCGGCGTCATCTTCGATCAGGCCGGCTATGTCCTCACCGTCAGCTACGTGGTGCTGGACGCCGCGCGAATCGACGTGGCGCTGCGCGACGGGCGCAAGGTACCGGGCAAGCTTCACGCCCTCGATCTGGAATCCGGGCTCGGGGTGGTCAGGCTCGAGGGGCCGGGGCCTTGGCCCGCCGCCGCCCTCGGGGATTCGAGCAAGGTCTCCGCGGGCGATCTCACGGGCACGATCGGGATCGATGAGGATGGCGACCTCGTGGTCGCCCAGAGCCGGGTCCAGGCCATCCGCCCGTTCGCGGCCTCCTGGGAGTACATGCTCGACCGCGCGTTTCTCGTGGCGCCACACAACCCCGCCTTCGGGGGCGCCGCCCTCGTGGATCAGGCGGGCGCCGTCATCGGCATCACCTCGCTCCGGCTGGGACAGTCTCCCGTCGTCAACCTCGCCATTCCCGTCGAGAAGTTCCTCGCCGGCAAAGACGAGCTGCTCGCCAAGGGACGCGTGGAGAGCCGTCCGCCGCGGCCGTGGCTGGGCCTCTACACGCAGGAGCGCGCGGGGGGCGGGGTCGTGGTCGCCGGCGTCTCCCCGGCGGGCCCCGCCCGGGGCGCCGGCTTCCGGCAGGGCGACATCATCGTCCGCATCAACGGCGAGCAGATCTCGACCCAGGAGGAGTTCTACCGGCGTCTCTGGTCAGGGGGGATAGGCCAGGAGGTCCAGCTCGTCGTCCTCCGCGACCAGCGCTTCGAGGCGATCACGGTGCGCCCCGTGGATCGCTACCGCATCTACCGCACCAGCGACCCCTAGAGAGTCCCTGCGTGCGTGGCGTGGATACCTATCAGGGGCGCGGGCTCATCGCCGACCCCATCCACCAATACATCCTCTACACGCGCCCGGATGGCGTCCCCGGGGAGACGACCGAGCAGGACCTGATCGACTCCCCCTGGATGCAGCGCCTCCGGCGCGTGCCGCAGCTCCAGTCGGCGCGCTGGGTCTTCCCCGCCGCCGAGCACAGCCGCTTCCAGCATTCCCTCGGGGCCATGCACCTGGCCGGTCGCTTCGCCCAGCAGCTTCACCCGTCGCTCAAGGCGGAGTTTCCCGATGCGCCGTCGGCCGCTCTTATCGAAGAGCTGCTGCGGATGTCCGGCCTCCTCCACGACATCGGCCACGGCCCCTTCGGGCACTTCTTCGACGACAATTTCCTCGTGGATTTCGACCTTACCCACGAGAAGCTCGGCCAGCGCATCATCACCGAGCAGCTCGGGGATCTGATCCGCGGCCAGCGCCGCAGTCCGGCCGGCCCTTTCGAGCCCGGAGAGAGCATCGACCCGGAGTGGATCTGCTATCTCATGGGCAAGAGCTACACGAAACCGGAGTCCGCCCATCCCCGCTGGCTGGCCCACCTCAAGCCGCTGCTCTCGGGGATCTACACCGCGGACAACATGGACTATGTCCTGCGCGATTCCTACATGTGCGGGGTGGCCGTGGGGCCCATCGACATCGAGCGCATCATCTATTACTCCTTCTTCAGCGACAAAGGGCTCACCCTCGACCGGGGCGGGATCCAGGCCTTCATCATGTTCCTGAACGCCCGCTTCTACATGTACACGAACGTCTACTACCACCGGACCACGCGCGGCATCGACCTGCACCTGAAGGAGATCTTTCGCGACACCATCCGGCTGATCTTTCCCTACGATCTCCGGAAGGACATCCACCCGTACCTGCAGCTGACGGAGTGGACGCTCCTCGAGGAAGTGGCGCGCTGGCAGGACGCCGACGATCCCGAGCGCAAGGCCCTGGGGCAGGAGTGGCGGCACATCCTGGACCGGCGGCTCAAGTGGCGCATGTCCCACGAGGTGGTGCTCGACATCTTCGAGCCACGCCGCGGCCTGGGCTTCATGCAGGCCGAGGAGGTCGAGCGTCGCGTGCGCGAGCTCCTGCCCTCGGCCATCAAGGACTTCCCGTTCAAGATCGACATGGCGCAGCAGGACCCGCGCCCCCTCAACCCCATCGGCATGCAGGACCGCCAGATCTACGTCTACGATTCGGCGTCCAAGGACGTCTCCCCCGAGCCGCTCAAGGAGCTGCTGAAGTACCTTCCGGGGAAGGTGGCCCAGTGCCGGATCTTCGCTCAGACCCACGAGCACGACCAGCTCCTGGCCCGGGCCCTCAACGAGGCCCTGGGCGAGGAGCGACCCGCCCACCCGACCAATCTCTAGTAAAAGGGACAGCACGATGGAAAGCTTTCGCGGCGTCGACTACTACGGCCTCGAGGCCTTGCTCACGGAGGAGCAGCGGATGGTGCGGGATGCCGTCCGCGACTGGGTGGAGAAGGAGTTCATGCCCGTCGTGGCCACGCATCATCGAGAGGGCACGTTCCCGCTGGAGGTCGCCAAGCCCCTCGGCGAGATGGGTGTCTTCGGGGCCACCCTCAAGGGCTATGGCTGCGCGGGGCTCGACAACGTCGCCTACGGGCTCATCATGCAGGAGCTCGAGCGAGGAGACTCCGGCCTCCGCTCCTTCGCCTCCGTCCAGAGCGGGCTCGTCATGTACCCGATCCATGCCTACGGCTCGGAGGCGCAGAAGGAGAAGTGGCTGCCCCGGCTGCAGTCCGGCGAGAGCCTCGGCTGCTTCGGCCTCACCGAGCCCGACCACGGATCCGACCCGGGCTCCATGGCCACCCGCGCGCTCAAGAAGGGCAACGAGTACGTGCTCAACGGCACCAAGCTCTGGATCACCAACGGCTCGGTGGCCGAGGTCGCGGTGGTGTGGGCCAAGGGAGACGACGGGGAGATCGGCGGCTATCTCGTGGAGCGCGGCACTCCGGGCTTCTCCACGCTCGACATCCACGGAAAGTTCTCGATGCGCGCGTCGATCACCTCGGAGCTCGCCTTCGCGGACTGCAAGATCCCGCTCGAGAACAAGCTCCCCGGGGTCAAGGGCCTCAAGGGTCCCCTCGGCTGTCTCTCCCAGGCCCGCTACGGCATCGCCTGGGGCGCCATCGGCGCGGCCATGGCCTGCTATGACTGGGCGCTGCGCTATGCGCAGCAGCGCGTCCAGTTCGGCAAGCCCATCGCCTCCTTCCAGCTCGTCCAGCAAAAGCTCGTCTGGATGATCACGGAGATCACCAAGGCCCAGCTCCTGTGCCTGCGGCTCGGCCAGCTCAAGGACGAGGGCAAGGCGCGGGCGCAGCAGATCTCCATGGCCAAGATGAACAATGTCCAGATGGCCCTCGATACTGCGCGCCTGGCCCGCGACATTCTGGGCGCCGCGGGCATCGTGGACGAGCACCCCATCATCCGCCACATGATGAACCTGGAGACGGTCAACACCTACGAGGGCACCCACGATATCCACACGCTGATCATCGGCCGCGACATCACGGGACTGGACGCCTTCGGCATCTGAGCCCAGCTCTCACTGGCGGCCGCGATGGCCGTCATGAGCCCGAGGTGCTTGGTGTAGCATAGGGTTCCATGACTCCAGACCCGACCGCTCAGGCTGTCGCGTTGCCGCGCGCCGCCGTTGCTGCCCTCTCCGTTTCCGAGCGAGCGCGCCCGAATTACAAGCTGCTGGGGCTCCTCGCCCTCGGCCATCTTGTCATCGACACCAATCAGGGCTCGCTGCCCGCGCTCTTGCCATATCTGAAGTCCGCGCTGGGGCTGACCTACGCTGCCACGGGCGTCATCGTGCTCATGGCGAACGTGACCTCGTCCCTCATCCAGCCCCTCTTCGGCTTCCTCGCCGACAAGACGGCGAGGCGCTGGCTCCTGCCCCTGTCCGTCTTCCTCTCCGCCATCGGCATCTCGCTCATCGGCGTGGCCCCGAGCTACTACGCGGTGCTCGCCCTCGTGATGCTGGGTGGCTTCGGCGTGGCCGCCTATCACCCCGAGGGTTATCGGACGGCGACGCAGGTAGCGGGCGAGCGCAAGGCCACCGACGTCTCGATCTTCTCGACGGGCGGAAATATCGGAATCGCTCTCGGCCCACCCGTGATCACGGCGCTGGTGACCACGCTGGGCCTCGCGGGCAGTCTCGGCCTGCTCGTCCCGGGGCTCCTCGTGGCGGGGCTTCTCCTGACGGTGCTGCCCGGCCTCTCACGGCCTCTACCCGCGCGGACGCACGCCGCCACCCTGGCCCCCCGGACCATGGTCGGGGCGATGTCGCTGCTCATCCTCGTCATCGCGGTCCGCTCCTGGACCCAGATCGGCTTCAGCACGTACGTCCCCTTCTACTACCTCGAGGTGCTGAAGGGCGACCCGCGCATGGTCGGCACGCTTCTCGCCGTCTTTCTCGGCGCGGGCGCCGCGGGCACGCTGATCGCCGGACCCATCTCGGACCGCATCGGCCACCGGCGCTACATGGTCGGCGTGTTCTTCCTCGCCCCGCCGCTCGCCGTGGGCTTCATGCTCGCCAGCGGCATCTGGAGCTTCATCCTGCTCGGCGCCCTCGGCGTCGTGCTCGTCTCCACCTTCACGGTGTCGGTCGTGCTGGGCCAGGCCTACATGCCGCGCAACGTGGGAATGGCCTCCGGGCTCATCGTGGGTTTCGCCATCGGGGCGGGCGGCATCGGCGCCACCGCTCTCGGCTGGATCGCCGACCACTGGGGACTCTCCTCCGC
>DASQAK010000253.1:0-23099 GCA_035635755.1 Candidatus Methylomirabilota bacterium
ATCACCGACCCGACCGGCGTGGCAGCGGCCCTCCTGGCCGGCAAAGTCGCGCGCGGCCGGCTGCCGACGCCCTTCACGGCCCGGGACGTGTACCGCAATGCCTGGACGGGCCTGACCGAGCCGCCCGTCGTGCGCCACACGCTCGGGATGCTTGCCGACCTGGGCTGGCTTCGTGCCGAGCCGGCTCGGGCCGGGGACGGCGGGCGGCCCACCGTGCGGTGGCACATCAATCTGATGGTACGCTGGGCCCGACACCACGACCCGGCCCGGCGAGGAACTGCCAAAACTGACAAACCCCGCATCCCGCCCTCGTGAGCCCTCGCGGGCCTGAACGGACGGACCAGGATGCGGACGGCCTCATCGTGCGTCAGAACCAGGAACAGCCCCAGCCGGTCCATCCGTCGGCGGACGCGATCCCGACGCCGAGGACTCGTGACACTGGTCCGGCGAGAGGCCGCCCAGAAACTGGCCGCGGCCGGCGCGATCGGAACGGGGCTGCCGAGGGATGGACAATCGCACGAGCCTCCGATCTTCTGGAGCGAATCCCAGGGGAGCGGGAAAGGGGGCCAGTTGGCCGCGCCGACCCTGAAGTCTTCCTTAAGTCTTAAGGACTTGCAGCACGGGAACCCCTCGAGCGCGCGTCCACGGTATCCCGCGTGGTGGAAATCCCCAGGGATCTGGAAGAAAGTTTCGACCGGCGGCGTCTTACGCGCTCCGGAATGGATCTAAAGGACGAGAGCACGCACCCGCGCGGCGGCCCCCGCAGCGGATCCCGGACAGCACCGTCGCCCCGTCCTCCCAGGGGGGCGGCGGCGCTCGATCCGACACCTGGGAGACCATGATGAGCAGCGCTCCGACGATCGACGCGCCGACCGACCCGCCCACGAGACCCGCGACCACGAAGGCGCACGCCAGGAAGGTCCTGGCCGGCCTCGCCGAGCCGTGGGTCATCATCGGGGAGGCGTCCGGAGCGGATTTCGTTCACCTGACGATTCACCCCAGGCGCGGCCACCCCGGGCCGGCGGGAGTTGTCGCGGACCCCAGCGGCGCGCGGCGCGAAAGCCGATCATGAGGCGCGCGGCCGTGTATGCAAGGAAATCCTCCGATTCTGAGGCGGGCGTCGAGCGCCAGGTCGAGATCGCGCGCGACTTCATCGCGACGCAGGAGTGGCTGCCCGGCCCCGTCTTCACGGATAACGCGATCTCAGGCGCGACGTACGATCGGCCCGGCTTGAACGCGCTCCTGGCCGCCATGGTCACGAAGCCCAGGCCGTTCGACGTGCTCGTGATGATGAACGTGGACCGCTTGAGCCGAGGCACGATCGCCGAGACCTTGGAGCTGCAGCAGCGGATCCTCACGACAGGCGTCGAGGTGTGGTTCTACCAGACAGGCCAGCGCGTGACCTTGACGACGGCCACCGACGAGCTGAAGGGCGCCATCGACGCGTACGGTGCTCGGGACTTCCGCGACCAGATCAAGGCGAAGACCACCGCGTCGCTGTACAAGAAACACGACCAAGGCCACGCGACGGGCGCCCGGACCTTCGGCTACGCCCTCGTTCGCAAGGACAACCACACCGAGCGCGTCATCGACGAGACCCAGGCCGCCATCGTCGTGCGGATCTTCGAGATGAGCGCCTCCGGGGTCGGCGACCGTCGGATCGCCAACGAGCTGAACAGCGAGCACGCTCCCGCGCCTGGCCCGAAAGGCTGGAGCAAGGACGGGATCCGCCGGGCGCTGGACAACGAGACCTACATCGGCCGCGTCCGCTACGGCATGCGCGTGAAGAAGGTGAAGATCACGGAGCTGCCCGCGCTGCGGATCGTCTCCGATGCCCTCTGGCAGCGGGTCCATTCACGGAAGGCGACCACGAAGCAGCATTACCTGAGGAACGAGCAGGGCCAGCTCCTCGCCAAGCCGGAGGCCGGGCTCGTCAGTCGGTACGCTCTCAGCGGCATCGCGCGCTGCCACGTGTGCGGTGGCGGGCTCAAGGTCTTCCATGGCGCGAAGGACATCCCCCGCTACCGCTGCGCCGAGCGGGGACGGCGTGGGACGGCCGTCTGTGCGAACAACCGAGGCATCCCGGTCGAGGAGCTGGACGAGGCGGTCAGGCTCGCCGTCCACGAGCTGCTCACGCAGGACCCGAGTGCCGTCGCTGCCTTGCTCGAAGAGCGGGACCAGCGCCTCCGGGCCGAACAGGCTGGTCAGGGCGACGTGCGCGCGGCGGCCCTCGCGAAGGCGGCCGACCTGGAGAAGGAGATCGACAACCTGGTCAACCTGGCCGCCTCCGGCAAGGCCCCAGCCCGCGTCCTGGACGGCATCAGGGAGCGCGAGTTGAAGGTGGCCGAGCTGAAGGCCACCCCCGAGGCCCCCAAGCCCTTCGACCGTGCGAAGTTCTTCAGGATGTTCGCGGGCGCCAGGGCGATAGACATGCTCGTGAACCCGTGTTTTCCCCAGCAGATCAGAGCTTGCATGCGGAAGCTGGACATCGACAAGGTCATCCCCTACCCCAACCCCGACGGCAAGGGTTGGTCATTCGAGAACACCGCTGACCTGGCGGGGTTACTTCCTATGGGTGCTCCCGAGGAGAGGGCAGGGTGAGGGGGAGCATCAGCCCTGGCCGCCCGTGATGATGGCCCGGCTGCGCATCGTCGGCCCGCCGTTGCCGAGCTTCTTGGTCTGCATGGGCTGACCCTTGCCGCAGTTCGGGATGGGATAGAGACGGAAGTCGCGGCCGACGGCGTCCACGTTCATGAGGTAGTCGCGGCTGTCCGCCATGATCCCGCCGTCCCGATAGAGGCGGCCGAGCTGGCCATGTCGGATCTCGAACACCTTGCGGGCGGAGATCCGGAAGTTCTCGCGGCTCTCCGCGATGGACGGCGTCTTGTGGCCGACCAGATAGAAGCCGTGATCGACTTCGCTGATGATGTCCGCGGGGTCGCGGTCGCCCCCGTCGAACACGGTATTGGACATGCGGATGAGCGGGATGAGCGGCGCCTCCGTCGCTTTCCAGTGGCCGTTGGGCTCGCCGCCGAAGATCGCCGCCGTCTGGCGGCTGTTCATGAAGCCCTTGAAGATGCCCCGCTCGATGTGGGCCACGCGCCGGGCCGGCGTGCCCTCGTGGTCGTACTTGTAGTGGCCGTACCCGGGGAGCGACGGATCCGAGAACGCCGAGACGAGCGGGGATGCGATCTGGCGACCGACCTGGGTATCGTCGAGGCTCCTGAGCAGCCACGAGCGTCCCGCGTAGGCCGTCTCCATCTTGAGCCCGCGATCGAGCTCGACGGGATGCCCGATGATCTCGTGGGAGACGAGCGTGTTGTAGTGCGGATCCGTGACCACGGTCACCTCGTTTTCGAGCGTGGGCAGCGAGGGCGCGGCCGCCAATTCGGAAGCCTCGCGGGCCAGGGCGAGGGCGAAGTCGGGAAAGGGAGGGAAGACCATGAGGGGGTCGTCCACGCCCCGCTCCAGGATCTCCCAGCCCCGCTGATGCCCGACCACGTCGTAGATCTCCTGGCTGTTGTCGGCGCCGTTGGCCACGACGTAGGCCATGCCCTGGGTGAGCGCGAAGGCCTGGTCGATGAGGGCGCCCTCGGAGGAGGCGAAGAGCTCGCGCGAGAGCTGGGTCATGGTCGAGACGTAGTTGAAGCCGATGGCGGACTCGGTCGCCTTGATGCGCCGTGAGATCTCCTCGGTGAATCGAACCATGGCGCCCAGGTTGACCGTGCGGGGGTCGATCTCGTAGACGGCGGGCACGGTGTCCTGGCAGACGCGGATCGGATGCAGGCGCGTATCGGCGAGCGATTCGCCCAGGGGACCGAACTTGCCGCGCGCCTCGGCCTTGCCGTCGGCATTGGCGAGGGCGCGCCGATACGCCGCCTCCAGTCCCTCCTTGAGCACCGCCTCCAGGCGAGGCAGATCCGCCTCGCCCAGCCCGCGGCCGAAATAGCCCGGGGCGATCGAGCGGTTGCCCGCGAGCACCCGGATGCCGAAGGCCAGCGCCGTGTCCTCTCCCGAGCCCTTGGACGAGCCGTTCTCGGACGAGGCGTACTTGCCCTCCCCGATCTCGAGACGGATATCGGCGTACTGGAGATGCGGAAGCCTCCGCGCGTAGCCCATGACGAGATCGCCCACGAGCGGCCTCAGGCCGTCGATCAGCTCGGTGCGGATTGCCGAAGGCATGCGGGGCTTGCTCACCAGGGCGTGAAGGGCTCGACCCAGACCGTCTCGCCTGCTCCCACGTCCCCGCGCTCCTCCTCGATGACGACGAAGCAGTTGGCCGCCGTCATCGAGGTCAGGATGCCCGAGCCCTGCGGTCCGGTGGTGCGCACTTCCCAGCCGTCAGGGCCAAAGGTGAGGATGCCGCGCTTGAACTCGCGGCGCCCCGTCTTCTTGCTCATACGCTCCGTGGCCACCGCGCGGAAGGGCGTCACAAAGAGCTCGCGCCGCCCCGCCAGCTTCCAGAGGGCGGGCCGCACGAAGAGGTGGAAGGTGAGCATGGAGGCGACCGGATTGCCCGGGAGGCCGAAGAAGTGGGCGCGGCCGATGCTGCCCACGGCCATCGGCCGCCCGGGCTGCATGGCCACCTGCCAGAAATCGATGCCCCCGGCCTGCTGGAGGACGGCCTTCACGAGATCGTGGTCGCCGACCGACACACCTCCCGAGGTGAGCACGATGTCGGCGTGCTCGGAGGCCCGGAGGAGCCGCGCCTGCAGCTCGTCGAACTGGTCCGGCACGATGCCGTCATCCACCATCTCGGCGCCGCTCGCCTCGAGGAGACCGCGCAGGGAGAATCGATTGGAGTCGTAGATCTGCCCCGGCTTGCGCGACGATCCAGGCTCGGCGACCTCGTCGCCCGTCGAGAGCACGGCCACGCGCGGCTTCTGCCGGACGCAGAGCTGGGCCAAGCCAAGGGAGGCCGCCACGCCGATCTCCTGGGGCCGCAGGACGCCACCGGCGGGGAGCACGATCTGACCGGCGCCGACGTCTTCGCCGCGCAGACGCCGATTCGCTCCCTGCGCGATGGAGCCGACCGTGATGCGCGCTCCCTCGCGCGCGACCACTTCCTGGGGATAGACGGTGTCGGCGCCCGCCGGCATGGGCGCCCCCGTCATGATGCGCAGGGTCTGACCCGAGCGCAGCGTCCCGGAGAAGACCGCTCCCGCCGCGAGCTCCGCGGCCACGTCGAAGGCGCGGGTGCCCGTCGCGGGAATATCGGAAGAGGCGACGGCATAGCCGTCCACCGCGGAATTGTCCGTGGGGGGCACGTCCATCTCCGCGCGAACGTCTTCGGCGAGAACGCGACCGAGAGCGGCGGCGAGGGGAACGATCTCGGGGGACGCGATGGCGGTGATCCGGGCCAAGACCTGAGCCTGCGCGTCGCGGACCGAGATCATGCCGCATTATACCGTGGGCGAAACGCGAAGTTCGAGCTGAGACGCTTCCGACGAGCCCCAGGCGTGGCAGTTCGAGCTGAAGGGCGTAGCCCTGAGGCGAGAGCTAAGTGGATCAGCGGCGAGGCGAGGGCTGGGTTGAATCACCTGTGCTACGATACGCCGCGATGCCGGTGACATGCCCGCGGTGCGGATGGCTGGGAGAGCAAGCTCAGTACTGCGCACGCTGCGGCGCCACCCTCGAGGCAGCGGCCGCTGCCCCCGGCTCGGCCTTCTCACGGCCCGCTCCTCCTTCCGCTCCGTATACGGCGTCTCCTGTCGTAGCCGACTATGTGCCGCGCGTGGAAGCGCCTGCCCGCCCGGCGGGATTCTGGATACGCTTTGTCGCCTACATCATCGACGGATTCTTCCTTCTCGTCGTCCAGGCTGTCCTCTGGGGGGTGGGCTGGACGGTCGGGGGCGGCGGGGGCTGGAGAGCGGTGGGAGCGGCCACTCATCTCTTCAACTGGCTCATCGGCGCCGCCTACTTCATCGGGTTCCACTACCGCGGGGGTCAGACCTTCGGCAAGATGCTCATGCAGATCCGCGTCGTTCGCATGGATGGCGGCCCTCTGACGCTGGGCCAGTCGATTGGCCGCTACTTCGGCACCTATCTCTCGGCGATCATCCTCTCCATCGGTTTCATCATGGCCGGCCTGCGCCGCGACAAGCGGGCGCTCCACGATCTTCTCGCCGGCACACGCGTCGAGCGCTTGTAGCAGGGTGTTGATCGAACTGCAGGCTGCTCAAAAAGGTCCAGATGCGAGGCGGCGCCCGACGGCCGCACGCGAGGCGTACTCTCTGTACGTTGAGCGTGCGGCCGAGGGCGCCAACGAAGCAGATGGGCCTTTTTCAGCAGCCTGCTAGGCGCGCGCGCCGAGCATGGCGCTGCCTCTCCCGCTGCGCAATCGGCTGGCAGACCTGATCCTGGACGCGCTCCACGACCCGCAGGCGCGCCAGGCCCTCGAGGTGGTCGCGACGGTGTGCGTCGAGTCCGGCGGCATGCCGGCAGCCCAGCCGATCCCCAAAGCCTTTCCCGCGGATCTCTTCGAGCATGGCGAGGGCGTGTGGCGTCTCAAGGGCGCGTGGAAAGCCTACGAGGTCGAGTTCGCCGAGCGCGCGGAGCGCGCGCGGCGGATGCTACGGCGGCGCCCCTTCGACCCCGCCGATCCGCCCCTCGCCACCGCGCTCGTCTCCGCCGCCCTGCTCTTCCACGCGCATCTCTACTTCGAGGTGCATGAGCTGCTCGAGCCGTACTGGATGCGGGCCGAGGGAAGCGCGCGCATCGCCCTGCAGGGGCTCATCCAGGTCGCCGTCGGCTTCCAGCATCTGGCCAATCGCAATGTCAGCGGCGCCCTCTCCCTCCTCCACGACGGCTGCGGCAAGGTGCTCGAGCGTCAGCTCGAAGGGGTGCCTCTCGATCCCTTCGGCCGGGCGTTGCAGCGCTGCGTGGCGCGCATCGACGCCCTGGGGGACGAGGCGCCCACAGCCTTCGACTGGAACGAGGTGCCCCGCTTCCCCGTCCGCGTGTCCGATGAGTAAGCTCTATCTGGTTGCCGACCGGGGGGAGATCGGCCGACGCCGGCCCAAGATGGCCCAGGGTCAGCTCGTGGAGGCGTGGCCGGATCTCTTCGTGCGGGGCGAGTTCTGGATGGGGGCGCGCTCCAAGGCGCTGCTGGACGAGGCGGGGTCGCCCCTCCCCGCCAAGCTCGCGGTGGAAGACTCGGCCGTGCCGGTCTACTATGGCCCGCGCCTGGCCGACGTCGAGTCTCTGCCGGACGCGGAGTCGCTCCAGACGCGCGTCCTCTCCGCGCACGGCATCGCGGTTGCCTGGATCACCGTGAATCAGCTGGGGGAGCGGACGCAGTACGAGCCGCAGGGACCGGCGGATCCCGTCTTCTATCTCCGGCGGCCCGGCGGCCGCGCCGCCCACGTGTGGCGGCTCTTCCAGAGCCGCCGCGAGGCGCAGGTGTACATGACGGAGTATTTCGGCAGGGACCCGGACGGACGCCAGTGGGCGGAAAATCTGCCCGCGGCCAGCTGGGAGGAGATGCTCACGCGCTACGCCACGCAGTACGACGACTGACCACCAGAAAGAGGTACACGAACCATGGATCTCGAGCTCAAGGGCAAGACGGCGCTCATCACGGGAGGCAGCAAGGGCATCGGGCTGGCGACGGCGAGGACCATGGCCGCGGAAGGCGCGCGCGTCATGATCTGCTCGCGGAGCGCGGATGCCCTCGGCGATGCCGCGGGCACCATCAAGCGGGAGACCGGACAGACGGTGGAGACGCTGGCCGTCGATCTCTCCGAGCTGGCCGGCGTGGAGCGCACGGCCTCCGAGGCCCTCACGCGTCTCGGGCGGCTCGATATCCTGGTCAACAATGCCGGGGCGATCAAGGGCGGCGACTTCCTGACGACTCCGGACGACGAGTGGATGCGCGGCTGGAGCCTCAAGCTCCTGGGGTACATCCGCATGGCGCGGGCGATCTTTCCGGTGATGCAGAAGCAGGGCGGGGGACGCATCGTCAACGTGGTGGGGGCGGCGGCCCGTAATCCCGCCACGACCTACATGATGGGCGGCACCGCGAATGCCGCCCTCATCAATTTCACCAAGGCCCTCGCCGATCTCGGGGCGCGCTCCAATATCCTCGTCACCGCCGTCTCGCCGGGACCGGTGAAGACGGAGCGCTGGGACACCCTCCAGCGTCAGCAGGCGCAGGCGGCCGGCAAGGATCTCGAGAGCCATCTGGCCGAGCTGAACAAGAACTATCCGCTGGGTCGCATCGCCACGGCCGAGGAGTGCGCCGACCTCATCTGCTTCCTGGCCTCGGCGCGGGCTTCCTTCCTGAGCGGCATCGCGATCACCATCGACAGCGGCATAAGCCGGGGGGTTTACCTCTAGCGGGAAGGGGCGCCAATCCGGGTATTTTCGGCCAGCCAAGCTCATAAGGGCTCGTGAAACAAAGAACATCCCCCGTTCGACTATGCGAACTTGTCCTTGACACCCGCAGGGCGCATCAGTAGGGTATGCGCACGCAAAACGGGCCTGGAGCGCAGGTTCGTGGCGCGGACGCGTTTTACGGGGAGCGATCCCCATGCGCCGCCGGTGAGCCGGGGAGAGTGTACCTTCGGTCCTGATCGCGGCAGGAGGCCAGTGATGCCTGCAAAGCTGTTCGTCGGCAACCTCTCCTTCCAGGCAACGGAAGAGGATCTCCGCGAGCTCTTCCAGCAAGCCGGTACGGTCGAGTCGGTGCGGATCGTCACCGACCAGTTCACGGGTCGGCCGCGAGGCTTCGGCTTCGTGGAGATGGCGACCAAGGAGGAATCGGCCAAGGCCATCGAGATGCTCAACGGTCGTCTATTCCGCGACCGCAACCTCGTCGTGGATGAAGCGCGGCCCCAGCCGCAGCGCGGCGCGGGCGGAGGTGGCGGTCCTCGCGGCGGCGGTCCGGGCGGTCCGCGCGGGGGCGGCGGAGGCGGCGGCGGGGGCTGGCGGCGCTAGATATATAGATACGTAACGGAGAGGCCCCGGGGAGAAATCCTCGGGGCTTTTTCAGCTCGTAGTATACTCAACACATGAGGAGCTGCATGATCAAGCCAGGCGTGCCCGCCCCCGGATTCGTCAAGCGCATCGGCGCGATCATCGATGAGCGGAGACGCACAGAGTTTCGAAGCCTTGACAGCGCCGAGCTGGTGAACCGCTTGACGGATGCGCGAATGCCGTTCGGATGGACGGTCAATCCCTATCGGGGCTGCGAGTTCGGCTGCCGCTATTGCTACGCCCGTCCCACCCACGGCTATCTGGGTCATGCCGATCCGGAGGAGTTCGAGCAGCGCATCTACGTCAAGCGGGCCGATGACGGCCGGCTTGTGGCCCGCCTGCGCAAGGCACGGGAGAGCGGCGAGGAAGTGGCCATCGGCACGGCCACGGATCCCTACCAGCCGGCGGAAGGGCGCTTCGGCGTCACGCGGAGCGTGCTCGAGGCCATCCGGCGCGTGCCGGGGCTCCGCGTGGGCCTCACGACCAAGTCGCCCGCCGTGACAGGAGACCTCGAGCTTCTCCGCGAGATCGCCGCGTCGAGCGAGCTCATGGTCAATGTCTCGATCGCCTCCACGGACGCGGCGCTGCTTCGGCGCATCGAGCCCCGGGCCCCGCGCCCCGATCTCCGCCTGGCCGCCATGGCCGCGCTGACGGCGGCGGGTGTCCCCACCCGGCTCTTCGCCATGCCCGTGCTGCCGCACCTCACGGATGGCGAAGCGGAGCTGGAGGCGCTCTTCCAGGCTGCGCGGGAGGCGGGGGCGTGCGAGGCGATCTGGAACGTGCTCTTCCTGCGCGGCGAGACCCACGGCTTCTTCCTGGAGTTCATCGGTCGGGAGTTTCCGCGTCTTCTTGAGCGGTATCGTGAGCTCTACGCGGGCGGGGCCTCCGCGGAGTCGGCCTATCGGGCGCGCATCGGAGAGATGGTGGAGCGGCTGGCCCTGCGAGCGAAGTTCCCCGGCCGCAGTCGGGATGACCGCATCGCGGCGGAGCGGCCCGCTCGGAGACAGCAGCTCGAGCTGACGTGGTAGCGGTCGGGAGCTAGAACTCGAGCACCGCTTGCGGTGTCTCGGGCGGCGCTTCGGTCTCGCCGGCCGGGCGCAGGCCGTCCTGCTCGATGAGGGCACGGAACTTGTCGTAGAGATCGTCGAGCTTGGCGAGATAGTACGCCGTGTTCTCATCCGGGGCCGCCTCATCCCAGGACACGGCCAGCTTGGCGGCCTCGTTGACCTTGATGCGCGCGCCCGTGCCGGTGACGTAGTACGAGACCTGGTCACCGGGCTGATACGGGCGCTGCGAGCGGAGGGCGAGCTCGTACGCCGCGGAGGGATTCCGCTTGCCCTCGCGAACCTTGTCCTGATAGCCCGCGGGCGATTCCTGGAGCGTCTCCGTCTTCATGAAGTGGCGGACGGGCACGCGATGAGCCTGGAAATCCGCCTGCCACCGCTGATGGAGAGCCGGAATGTCCGCGGCCTGGCCCGTGAGGAGCAGACGAAACATCTCCTCCATCCACCGCCGCTGGAAGAGCTCGATGCCTCGCGAGCGCAGCCCCGAGCCCTTGACGAGGAGCTTGCCGCGGGCATCCAGGAGCACGTAGTTCTTCATCTTGTACGAGAGCATCGCGTCGTACCGGCCGTCGAGCTCGAGCTGGATTCCCGGGGGCAGCACGGTCTCGAGAGCGGCCACGAGCGCGGCTTCATCGCCTCCCGCGGGCGGGACGAAGTAGATGCCGTCGGTGTCCACCTCGATGACGGCGGCCCCCAGCTCGCCCAGCCGGGCGACCAGGCCCTGGACGAGGGCGCGGCCCTCGCTCGTCACGCGGTTGGCGGCGTCGTAGTCGTTCCAGTGTCCCTGGGAGAAGGCGAGGTAGCCGTAGAAGGAGTTGATGAGGATCTTGAAGGTCTGCTGGAGCGCCCCCGCCAGGGTCCGCTCGGCGGGGACGGCCGCCTCGCGGGCGAGACGCTTGGCCGCCACCCGGAACTCGCGAAGATCGCGGAGCAGGGTGGGGAAGACGCCGAGGGCATCGCCGCCCGGAGCGATCTCCTGCGTGAGCATGAGCGAGGGATAGAGGGAGGTGACGTCCACGTGGAGCACGCCCTTGGCCACGCCGGTCAGGAGCATCGCCGTGTGCCCGCCCGCCACCGCCCGCCCCGCCGACGGCGAGGGCACGGCGCGGCCGCGGTGCAGGTACTCCCGCATGAGCAAGGCATCGATCTTCGTCGCGTTCCCGCGCAGGACCACGGCCTCATAACTGAGGGGCAGGGACTGGGCCTGGACGAAGTACGGCGGGGAAAGGATGGCCGAGAGCCCGAGGGTCTCGAGAACATCGTCTCGCGCGTAGGCCATGAGCCGCGCGGGCTCCTCGCGAAAGACACGCGGGATGTCTTCCGGGGGCAGATAGGTGCGGTTCGGGGCGGCGATGCCGAAGTGGCGCGCCACGTCCTTGAGACCATAGGACTCGAGGTCGCGCGCACCCACGTCGTAGAGCTGGGCGAGGATCCAGGTGTCCACGATGTGCCGGCCGCGGATCCGGTAGCGCCGGTAGCCGATGGTCCGCTCGGCGATCTGCATGCGCGAGGGATAGCTGCCGAGGGTGGAGCCGTCGCGTCCCCAGGCCAGGGCCACCTTGTGGCGCCGGGCCCGCGCTTCGATGTACTCGAGATCGAAGCGGAAGATGTTGTGCCCCTCGATCACGTCGGGATCGCGCGCCCGGATGATCCGCGTGCATTCGCGCAGGAGGTCCGCCTCGTCCATGAGGGCGCCGGAGAGCACGGTGGTGAAGCCCGTCGAATCCGCGATGGCGATGGCGATGATCCGATCGGACTCCCGCGCGGCATTCGGGAACTCGAAGCCGGGGGCGGTGGTCACCTCGATGTCCACGGCCATGCGGCGCAGGCTCTCGAACCCCATCCCGAGGAAGGACGTGCAGCCGCTTCTGAGCAAGAACTGCTGCGTGGAATCCGGGAGGAAGCGATACGGGGCGTCGGGAGCGCCGGGCGCGCGCTGGGAGATCTTCTGGCTGTGATCGCGCGCTTTGAGGCCCTGGCTCCACGAGCCGAGCTCGGCCAGCCAGCGATAGGTGCCGGCGCCGTCCAGCGGGGTGACCACGGCGTCGCCCTTGAAGTCCTTCAGGAGATCCGCGTCCGCAAGGAGCAGGAAGGGGCGGAACGGCTCCTCCAGGACACGCGTCTCGTCGCCCTCGCGCGACCAGATCTTGACGGTGTCCTCGCCCGCCTCGAAGGCGAGGAGCCCGGGCCGGGCGGCATGACCGAAGAGGAGTCGGTTGTCGTAGAAGGGCAGCGGGAGCCCGCTCAATTGAGAAGGCCGATCAATCGGTGCAGCTCGCGGCGCGCGGCCACGTGGCGGGGCTCGATGGCGAGGGCGTGCTGGAGCTCGCGGATCGCCTCATGCACCTTGTGCCGCCGCGCGTACACGGTGGCGAGATTGACATAGGGGAAATGGCGCGGCTCGTAGCGCGGCGCCCGCTTGGCCCGCTCGAGCCAGGCAATGGCCTCCTCGTCGCGCCCGAGAGCGATGAGATACGACCCGATGTCGTTGTAGGGATTGCCGAAGCTCGGATCCACCGCGATGGCGCGCTTGCACTCCTCGATGGCCTCCTCGTGCTTGCCCTGGTGCGCCATGGCCCAGCCGAGAAAGGTGTGGGCCTCGGCCGTCTCCTGGATGGCGAGGGAGCGACGGTAGCACTCCAGGGCATCCTCGAGCCGGCCCGCCATCTGGGCCTGATAGCCCTGCTCGAACTGCTCGCGGGCCTCCGCCTGCCACTCCGGCTCAGCCATGGGGTCAGGCTGCTGAAAAAGGCCCATCTGCTTCGTTGGCGCCCTCGGTCGCACGCTCAACGTACAGGGAGTACGCCTCGCGTGCGACCTTCGGGCGCCGCCTCGCATCTGGACCTTTTTGACCAGCCTGAGGAATCATAGTTAGGTAGCGATTGTACCGCAGCGTACGCGCGAGGGTCTTCCGGACTGCGCTATACTTCCGCGCATGAACGGCCGCCGACTCGCCCTCGCTGCCGTCGTGGCGGTCGTCGCGACCGGGTGCGCCGGGAAAATCTCGTTCGACAACGCCACGCCCGGCACGCCCCAGCGCATCGAGGGAAAGCTCTACAAGCCAGACGGTCTCGGCCCTTTCCCCGCTCTCGTGCTCCTCCACGGCTGCCAGGGCGTCGTCCCGCAAACCGAGACGTGGGCGCACTGGCTCCGCGAGCGAGGCTACGTCGCGCTGGTGACGGACAGCTACGGCCCCCGCAAGGAGCCGGCCGACTGCAAGGAAGGGGGAGAGAGCGGTCCGAGCACCGCGCGCTTCGACGACGCGATCGGCGCGCTCCGCTACCTTCAGGCGCAGCCCTTCGTCATTCCCGAGCGCGTGGCCTCCTTCGGATGGTCCCAGGGCGGCCTGTTCGCGATGTCCGTCATCAACGGGCCCACGCTCGAGCGGGCGCGCGCGCGCGGCGTCGCCCTGCCGCGCGCGGGCTACGCCGCCGCCATCGCCATGTACCCCGGGGGATGCCGGGACTACGCGAAGGAGCTCGTCATCCGTCCGCTACTCCTGCTGATCGGGGGGGCCGACGACTGGACGCCGCCCCAGTACTGCCGCGAGATGGCCGCGGCCATGAAGGCGCGGGGCGCGGACGTGACGATCGTCGAGTACCCGGGCGCCTATCACTATTTCGACGTCGTCGGTCAGAAGAAGCAAGTGCTCGGGGACATCGAGCAGCCCTTCACGCCCGGCACCTTCGGCGTCACCGTCGCCCATGACCCTGCGGCTGCCGCCGATGCCTCACGCCGTCTCGACGATTTCCTGACGCGCGCCCTCAAGGCCACGCCCGCACGCTAGGCAGCAAGGGCAGCCGTTGCCCTGATGCAGGGCACCGTGCTAGCGTGAGCGACTGATTCATGGATGCCTCGGTCGAGCTCGTCAAGCAATGCCTCTCCTCGGTGGTATACATCCACGCCGAGGTGCCCGCCGCGCATCCGTCCACGCGCATCCTGGGTGATGAGCGTATGGGCACGGGAACGGTCATCGATCCGTCCGGGCTCATCCTCACCGTCAACTACGTCGTCATGGGCGCGGAGACGATACAGGTCAGCTTCGCCAAGGGGCGGACCCAGCGGGCGGAGATCGTTGCCCAGGACTTCGAGCTGGGTCTGGCGCTCCTCAAGGTGAAGCGCGCGGGCCTGGCCTCGGTCGCCGTCGCCTCCTCGGATCGGCTGGAGCGCGGCCAGTCCGTGTTCGCCCTGGGATCGACGGGCCCGCGGGAGCGACGAGTGGCGGGCGGGCTCCTGACCTATCTCGGCGAGTTCGAGGCCTACTGGGAATACCTGCTCGAGCGGAGCCTCGTCTCCAGCGCCTCGAACCCCGGCTTCGGCGGGGGGCCGCTCTTCACGGTGACGGGACGCATGGTCGGGGTCGTCTCCCTCAACCTCTCCGAGATCGGTCGCTGCTCGCTCGCCATCCCGGGCGAGTGCTTCGAGCAGAACCGGGCCGAGTATCTGCGCTACGGGCGCGTGATCAGTCGCCCTCAGCGGGCCTGGCTCGGGGTCTTCGCCCACCCGCTCGACGAGGGCGTGGTGGTGGCGGGCCTCGTGCCGAATGGCCCGGGCGCGCGCTCGGGCATCCAGGAGGGCGATGTCATCGTCTCCCTCGACGCCCGCCACGTACCCACGCGCAAGGATCTCTATCTCTCGCTCTGGCAGCGCAGCCCCGGGGAGCGCATCGCGCTCGAGGTGATGCGGGACAACGAGCTCAAGCGCCTGGACGTCACGGGCGGCGACCGCGCCGACTTCTACAAGCAGATCCCCTGACCGGAGGACACCGTGGACCTCGGATTGAAGGGCAAGACTGCGCTCGTGGTGGCGGCGAGCAAAGGCATGGGCAAGGCGTCGGCCATGGGCCTGGCCCAGGAGGGGGCGCGCGTGGCCATGTGCGCGCGCGGGGAGGTCGACCTCAAGGCGGCCGCCGAGGAGGTGCGCCAGAAGACGGGCGCCGAGGTCCTGGCCATTCCCGCCGACGCGAGCAAGCTCGAGGACATCACGCGGGTCGTGGGGCAGGTGAAGGAGAAGTGGGGCGGCGTGGACGTCCTCGTCGCCAACGTCGGCGGGCCGCCGCCGGGGCCGTTCGACCAGATGACCGACGAGCAGTGGAAGGCGGCCTTCGAGCAGGTGCATCTGTCCACCGTGCGCTTCATCCGCGCCGTGCTGCCGGACATGAAGCGGAAGAAGTGGGGGCGCATCCTCGCCATCCAGTCGAGCTCGGTCAAGCAGCCCGTGGAAGGACTCGTCCTCTCCAATGGCATCCGGCCCGCCATCGCGGGAATGTTCAAGACCCTCGCCGGTGAGGTGGCCAAGGACGGGGTGACCGTGAACCTGGTGCTCCCCGGGCGGATCATGACGGACCGGTTCATGGGCCACCAGAAGGACCTGGCCGAGCGCGCGGGCAAGACCCTGGAGGCGTGGATCGCCGAGCGCTCGACCGCCGACATCCCGATGGGCCGGATCGGCACGCCCGAGGAGTTCGCGAGCATGGTGGTCTTTCTCGCCTCGGAGCGCGCGTCCTACATCACGGGCACGGTGGCCCAGGTGGACGGCGGCCTCATCAAGAGCAACGTCTAGCGGAGCTCCATGCGGGTTCTGCGGACCACGATTGCCCAGTTCCGGCAGCACCGCGGTTTCTTCATGGCGGCGGGTCTCGCGTTCAGCTTCCTGACCTGCCTGGTGCCCATCCTCTTCTTCATCGTGTCCCTGGCGGGCTTCGTGCTCAGCCGCGGGGCGGCTGCCGACGCCGTGCTCAACCAGCTCGCGGAGGTCGTGCCCGTCTACAAGAACGAGCTCCACGAGGCGCTCGGCGAGATCATCCGCCGCCGCCGCCTCTCCGGCCTCCTCGGGACGGGGATCCTGCTCATCTTCGCGAGCCAGCTCTTCGCCTCCATCCGCCTCGTGCTCAACGACATCTTCGGGTTCACCAAGGGCACGGGATTCCTGCGCGGCGCCCTCAAGGACATCCTCCTGCTCTTCCTCATGGGGGTGATGTTCCTCGCGAGCATCCTCGTCTTCGACATCTTCGGGTGGATCAGGATCCTCCTCCTGGCGCCCCTGGAGATCCGCACCGAGTGGATTAGCTCGCTCACCCTCGCCCTCGCCCTCGGCTTCAGCTCGACGTTCTTCTTCATCGCCTACCGCTACTTCCCCCACCGCAAGATTCCCGCGGGGGCGGCGCTGGCCGGCGCGCTCCTTGCCGCCGTGCTCTTCGAAACCGCCAAGCAGATCTTTCGCTGGTACATCCTCCGCATGGGCGTCTACGACCGGATCTACGGGCCCCTCGGCGCCCTCGTGGGTCTCGCCATGTTCTCCTACTACACGGGCGTCGTCTTCATCCTCGGCGCCGAGTTTGTCGCCGCCCTGTCGATCCGTCAGCACCGCTAGCAGGCGGCTGATTCAACGTACGTGGCATTTCGAACTGAGGGGCGAAGCCACGAGGCGAGGGCTGAATGAGAACTACGCCTCGCCTGCAGCCTTCGGGCGCCGCCTCGCATCTGGACCTTTTTGAGCCGCCTGCTGAAGTTCGCGGGTTCGGTGGTCGCCGTCGAGGCGTCGCGCGGCAGCGGGCCGTGTGGTAGGTTGATGCGGCCATGAAGGATTCAGCGCCTGCGCCGCTCGAAGGGATCCGCGTGCTCGAGCTGGCTCATCTGATCGCGGGCCCCATCTGCGGCATGTATCTGGCGGACATGGGCGCCGACGTCATCAAGGTGGAATCACGCGCGGCGCCGGATGCCGGACGCACCGTGTACGGGATCTCGCGAGGCGGCGAGGGCATTCTTCACCTCACCGTCAATCGCAACAAGCGCAGCCTGTGCCTCGATCTCGCCACCCCCGAGGGCCGCGGGGTCTTTCACCGTGTCGCCGCCACCGCCGACGTGGTCATCGAGGCCTTCCGGAACGGCGTGGCCGAGAAGCTCGGCATCGACCACGCCACGCTCCGGCCGATGAACCCGCGCCTGATCTATTGCTCGCTCTCGGCCTTCGGGCCGGCGGGGCCGTGGCGATCGAAACCCGGGCTCGACGCGCTCGCGCAGGCCGTGGGCGGGCTCATGGCCATCACGGGAGACGCCGACGGCGGCCCGGCTCTCGTGGGGGCGCCGGTGGCCGACACCATGGGCGGCCTCCTTGCCATCCAGGGTATCTTGACGGCGCTCATCAGCCGCGGTCGCACGGGTGAAGGGCAGCGAGTGGACGTATCCTTGCTCGACGGCGTCCTGCTCTCTCACACGGCCCGGCTCTCCGTCTTTCACGAGACGGGCCAGCCGCTTCCCCGCTACGGCAGTGGCCACCCGGAGATCGTTCCCTATCAGGCCTTCCACGCCCAGGACGCCTGGATCTTCGTCGCGGTGTGGAAAGACGACACGTGGCGGCCCTTCTGCAAGCTCATCGGACGGCCCGAGCTCGCCGACGATCCGCGATTCGTCACGCCCACCGATCGCCGGAACAACCGCAAGGAGCTCATCCCTCTCCTCGAGACCATGCTCGCGCGCCGCACCGTCGAGGAATGGATGGCCGCTCTCGAGGCCATCGACGTGCTCTGCGCGCCCGTCAACGACTATGCTGCGCTGGTGAAGCACCCGGCCGTGGTGGCGAGCGGGATGATCGTCGAGCAGGCGCACCCGCGCGCGGGCCGCTTCACGACCATCGGCACCCCCGTCACGCTCGCGGAAACCCCGGGCTCGATCCGGACGGGTGCGCCCGCGCTCGGCGAGCACTCGCGGGATATCCTGGGGGAAGCCGGGCTCGACGCAACGGAGATCGAGAGCCTGGCGGCACGCGGCATCATCTGACGAGCACACACTCAATGGAGAGAGAGGAGTTCCGATGGCGACTCCGATGCTGAAGGACAAGGTGGCGTTGGTGACGGGCGCGGCCCGGGGAATCGGACGAGAGATCGCGCTCCTCATGGCCCTGCACGGCGCCAAGGTGGTGGTCAATGACTTTGGCGGCGGCTCCGACGGCACGGGCCGCGACCACGGCCCCGCCGACGAGGTGGTCAGCGCGATCAAGGGCATCGGTGGGCAGGCCGCAGCCAACTACGACTCCGTGGCGACCATGGCGGGCGGGCAGGCCATCGTGCAGACGGCCCTCGACCACTTCGGCAGCATCGACATCGTGGTGAACAATGCCGGCATCCTCCGTGACCGCATGATCTTCAACATGACGGAAGAGGAGTGGGACGGGGTCATCAACACCCACCTCAAGGGCAGCTTCTCCGTCACCCGGGCCGCCGTGCCGCACATGCGCGAGAAGAAGTGGGGGCGCCTCATCAACATGACCTCCACCTCGGGCCTCGTGGGCAACGTGGGCCAGGCCAACTACGCCGCGGCCAAGCTCGGGATCGTGGGGCTGACCAAGGTGACCGCGCTCGACATGGCGCGCTACAACGTCACCGCCAACTGCATCTCGCCCTTCGCGTGGACGCGCATGATCGGGACCATTCCCACCGAGACGGAGGCGCAGAAGGCCCGCGTGGAGAAGATCAAGAAGATGGGGCCCGAGCATATCGCCCCCGTGGCCGTGTTCCTCGCCAGCGACGCGGCCAAGGAGGTCTCGGGCCAGATCTTCGGCGTCCGCGGCAAGGAGATCATGCTCTTCGGCCACATGCGGCCCATCCGGAACATCCATCACGACCAGGGCTGGACCCCGGAGCGGCTCGCCGAGATCTTCCCGGGCACGCTCAAGCATCACCTCGTCCCGCTGGAGACCTCGGGCCAGTACTTCAACTACGACCCGCTCGTGTAGGCAGGCGGCTGAAAAAGGCCCATCTGCGGGAGTGCGGCGCCCTCGACTGCAGGCTCAACGTACAGAGAGTACGCCTCGCCTGCAGCCTTCGGGCGCCGCCTCGCATCTGGACCTTTTTGAGCCGCCTGCGATAGAACCATGAGAGTCCGGGTCTTCGCCCTTGCCCTCATGGGCGCGTGCGCGGCGGGGGCGGGCGCCGACGAGGCGCAGCTGCTCGTCACCGTGGGCGAGGTGACCGAGAGCAGCGCGGTGATGTGGGTCCGGGGCGGGGACCGTCGGCGGTCGCCCTTGGCTACGCGCGCATCGATGGCGGCGAGGAGAGGCAGGCGAGCGTGACGCAGGCGCCCGCCGCCGATCACACGGGCAAGCTGCGCCTCACGGGCCTCGAGCCGGCCACGCGCTATCGCTACCGGTTGAGCCAGGGGCCCGCGACCCTGGACGGCGAGTTCGTCACGGCCCCCGTGCCCGACGCGCCGGCCTCGGTGACTTTCGCCTGGAGCGGCGATCTCGGCTCGCCCGGCTTCTGTCGCCCCCTGGCGGGCGGCTATCCGATCTTCCGCGCCATGGCGCGAATGCCCGTCGACTTCTTCCTCTTCGTGGGCGACACGATCTACGCAGACCTCCGCTGCCACGGGCCCGACGTCGCGCCGGGGGGCGATTTCGTGGCGAGAACGCTGCCGCAGTATCAGGCCAAGCATCGGTACAACCGCGCCGACCCCGCCGTGCAGGACTACTTCAGGAGCACGAGCGTCTTCGCGATCTGGGACGACCACGACGTGGTCGACAACTTCTCCGGCCCCGTCGAGCCGCGCATGGCGGCGGGGCGGCAGGCCTTCCTCGACTACTTTCCTGTCCTGCCGCCTCCCGAAGAGCCCGGCCGCCTGTATCGCCGCTTCCGCTGGGGCCGGCTCCTCGAGGTCTTCATCCTGGACACGCGTCAGTACCGGAGCGCCAACACCCAGCCGGACGGGCCCGGCAAGACCATGCTCGGGCGCGTCCAGCGCCGATGGCTCGTGGAAGGGGTGGCGACCTCTCCCGCGCTCTGGAAGGTCGTGGTGACGAGCGTCCCCCTCGCCATCCCCACGGGAACCAGGGAGCAGCGCGACTCGTGGAGCAACGCCAACGTCCTGGGCTTTCCTGACGAGCACGGCACCGGCTTTGCCATCGAGCGCGATGCCGTCCTGCGCGAGCTCCGGGTGCGCGGCGTGAGGAACCTCGTGTTCCTGGCCGCCGACGTCCACCACGCGGAGCTGATCCGTCATCATCCGACACCGGAGTGGTCCTTTCACGAGTTCATCGCCGGCCCGCTCTCGGCCCGGCGGGGCCGGCCGCGCCCGCTCGATCAGGCGCTGGAGTCGCGTACCCTCTTCGCGGTGGGCGAGACGGACAACTTCGGGGTGATCCGCATCGAGCCCGCCACCCTGACCGTGCGTATCCTGGACGGGGCCGGACGGCAGCTCGGCCTCCACACCCTCGGCCCCGAGCCCTAGCCGGTGGCTCAAAAGGGTCCAGATGCGAGGCAGCGCCCTGCCGTTCGAGGTGAGCGGCGGTAGCCTTGAGCCGTCGCGAGACGAGGGCTGAGTAGATTCGCACGCGAGGCGTACTCTCTGTACGTTGAGCGTGCGGGCGAGGGCGCTAACGAAGCAGATGGGCCCTTTTCAGCCACCGGAGCCGAGGGTCGCGAAGAAGGCAATCGCGCCGACGGTCATGACGGCCGTCGCGGTCCAGCCGAGCAGCTTGAGCCAGAAGCCGTTGACGTGCTTGCCCATGATCTTGCGATTGCTCCCCACCATCATGACCATCACCATGAGCGGCGGCGCCAGGAGCCCATTGAGCACGGCGGAGAGGAAGAGGACGCGGATCGGATTCGTCTGCAGCATGCTCAGCACCATGCCGCAGACGATAGCCCCGGCCAGCACCAGATAGAAGCGGCGCGCGCTCCGCGGCTTGAGATCGAGCCCGGCGCGCCAGCCGAAGAGCTCGGCCACCGCGAACGAGGCGGAGCCGGCGAGCACCGGGATGGCGAGCAGCCCCGTCCCGATCAGGCCCAGGCCGAAGAGCAGGTACGCCGCATCGCCCGCCAGGGGGCGGAGGGCTTCGGCGGCCTGTCTCGCCGTCTCGATATCGCGGTGGCCGGATCGGTAGAGGGTGGAGGCCGTGGCAAGCATGATGAAGAACATGACGAGGTTGGAGAAGAACATGCCGGTGTTCACGTCGAGGCGCGCATCGGCGAGCTCGTGTTCCGAGGCTCCGCGTCGCTCGGCGAGAGTTCGCTTGCCTCGACCCTTCTCCTCCTCCACCTCCTGAGAGGCCTGCCAGAAGAAGAGATAGGGCGAGATCGTGGTGCCCAGGATACCCACCAGGGTGGACACGGCGGCGCCGTTCCACTGGAGCGCCGGGACAAAAATGGCCCGAAGCACCGCCGACCAGTCGGGATGGGCGAGGAAGGCCGCGATGATGTAGGCGAACAGCACCGAGGTCAACCACTTGAGGTAGCGCGCAAAGGTCGCGTAGCTCGCGTAGACGGTGACCAGGGTGATCCCGATCCCGAAGAGCACGAGCAGAGGAACGGCGGGAAGGCCCGTGAGCATGGCGGCGGCCTCGGCCATGCCCCCCAGGTCGGCCGCGATATTGAAGACGTTGGCCACGAGGAGGATGAAGCACGCTCCCAGCAGGAGCCATCGCGGATAGTGCGCCCTGACCGCGCCGGCCAGCCCTCGCCCCGTGACGAGACCTATGCGGGCGCAGACGAGCTGGATGGCGGCCATGAGAGGAAACGTGAAGAGGGCCGTCCAGAGAAATCCCGCGCCATAGGCGGCGCCCGCCACGGAATAGGTGGCGATGCCGCTCGGGTCATCGTCCGACGCGCCAGTGACGAGGCCCGGACCCAGGGTCTGGAAGTAGCGAACGAGCGGGTTGTGCGTGTGCGGCGGCGGCTCGGGCGCGGGCTTCGCGGACGGATCAGGTTTCATGCTGACGCATCATGTGGATGCCGGCCGTGGTTGACAAGGAGAATGCCACTGGCCATCAGCGCCGCAGCCGACAGCGCCGAGAGCAGGGCGCCCGTCCATTCCGCCCAGCCGGGGACATGGGTGAGCGTGATGTTGCCCGCGCCACCGAGCGGGCGCTCGACTTCGAGCATTCCGAAGCCGCCGCGACGCGCGAGGAGAGCGGCCCCGCCCGCCGTCGCCGTCATCAGCGGGGAGTAGGCGAAACCCGTCGGCGTGAACGCGCCAGATCCGGGAGCGGCGTGAAGCCTCCAGACCTGGAGCCCGACCGGCACGGGCAGCGACCGTGGCTCCCGCGCAAGGTAGACCCTGAAGGGTCCGATGAGTGTGGGGGCCGTGAATGCGTGATTTCCTTCGAGAAACGGTAGCCGGCCGACATCCTCGTCGGTGGCGACGACGGCCGAGACCTCGAGCCTCGCGCAGTGAGCGGCGAACTCTTCCGCGGAGAGGGCCTCGAGCGGTTGCCCGAAGAGCGTCACGCCGTCGCGCCGCTCCACGAGCGTCGTGATGGGACGTGACGGGGCCGAGCCCGTGTAGAAGAAGCCGGCCACCGGGGCGGGATGGGTGAAGGTTCCATTGATGATCTCGCGTCCCGCGCGCAGGGGCGTGAGCGCGGTGAGATGCGTATGCGGCCGCCACCACTCGGGACGATACTCCAGCGTGAGGCCCGAGCGGAGGAAGAGCACGCGCCCCGGCGGAGCCTCGCGGAGCGCCTGCCACAGCGCATCGAGGCGGCTGCCGCGCACCACCTCCTCGTACTTGGGCCACTGGCCTCTCCGGGGCCAGAGCGACAGGGACGGCTCGCCCGAAGCGAGAGATCCCCACGAGAGAACGATGCACGCGAGAACCACCGCCGCGGCCGCGAAAGGCGGACGCACGCGCGGCAATCGTGCGGTCAGCGACGACACGGCGAGAGACGCGCCCACGAGCAACGCCAGGAGAAGTCCGTCCATGAGCCGGTCGGCGGGGAGCCAGAAAAGGCCGAGCGGCGCCGCGACCAGCGCGTCGAGAGCCACCGCCGCCACCATCGCCGGCGCCCACGAGAGGATCCATCTCTCTGAGTCAGGGGGGAGCGGGCGCCGCTCCTCCCCCGACACCCCCCCACCGGTCGCGCGCGAGGCCTGGCCCGCACTCTTCCTCTCTGAGTCAACGGGGAGCGGGCGCCGCTCCTCCCCCGACACCCCCCCACCGGTCGCGCGCGAGGCCTGGCCCGCACTCTTCCACGCGGCAAGCCATCCGAGCGCGAAGAGCCAGACGAGGGGCTGAAGGGCGAGGACGCGGAGAAGCGAGGGCACCGACGCGTCGCCCCAGGCCAAGG
>DASQAK010000254.1:0-9041 GCA_035635755.1 Candidatus Methylomirabilota bacterium
CGAGAGCGAGGCGTCGCGGGCGATCTCCGGCGTGTGGCCGGCCGAGGGCATCGAGGTGCGTGTGGTCGATCCGGAGACCGGAGAGGACATGCCCGTCGGGAGGCAGGGCGAGCTGTGGTTTCGCGGGCCGCTCGTCACGCGGGGTTACTACAAGAAGCCGGAGGAGACGGCCAAGGCCTTCTCGCCCGACGGCTGGTTCAAGACGGGTGATCTCGCCGTGCGTGACGCCGAGGGGCGCACCATCTTCGAGGGGCGGCTGCGTGAGGCCCTGAGGATCAGCCACTTCATGGTCGCGCCGGCGGAGATCGAAGCCTTCATCATGACGCACCCGCTCGTGTCGCAGGCCTTCGTGATCGGCGTCCCCGACCCCAAGCTCAACGAGGCGCCCGTCGCCTTCGTGATCCCTCGTGAGGGCAAGCCGCTCACCGAGGCCGAAGTGATCGCCCACTGCAAGGGCAAGATCGCCTCTTTCAAGATTCCTCGCCACGTCCGCATCGTGGCCGACGTCCCCCGCACCCCCGGCCCCCACGGCGACAAGGTCCAGAAAGCCAAGCTCCGCGAGCTGTTTCTCGCGGAGCCTTCATAGTCGTCTCTCCATCGGAGCGCGGTTGAAGGCCCTCTCGCTCTCGCGTATGCTTCGGGAGCCTCGCCACTCAGCGATGGGACAAGGAGATCGCCCGTGAAGCTCGACATCGGCATGCTCAGCCACGATCTCAAGACGCTCCCCGACTATGCCCGCAAGGTCGAGGCCATGGGCTATGACTGTCTCTGGTCCGCCGAGACCCAGCACGACCCGTTCTTGCCGTTGGCCGTGGCCGCCTCCGTCACCGAGAGCGTCAGGCTCGGCACGAACATCGCCACGGTCTTCTCGCGCAGTCCCATGATCACGGCCATGATCGCCTGGGATCTGCAGAAAGCCTCGGGTGGGCGGTTCATGCTCGGGCTGGGCACCCAGGTCAAGGCGCACAACGAGCGTCGCTTCTCGGTGAAGTTCGAATCGCCCGGCCCCAAGATGGCCGAGGCCGTCCGCGCCATCCGCGCCATCTGGGACTGCTGGCAGAACGGCACCAAGCTCAACTTCAAGGGGCAGTTCTACACCTTCGACGTCATGACGCCGTTCTTCAATCCGGGCCCCATCGACCACCCGAACGTGCCCATCTACATCGCCGCCGTGAACGCATACATGTGCGGGGTGGCGGGAGAGTTCTGCGACGGGATGCACGTGCATCCCTTCAACAGCCCGAAGTATCTCCGGGACGTCGTGCACCCGACGGTGGAGGCGGGGCTGAAGAAGTCGGGCCGCTCGCGCAAGGACTTCACCTACGCGACGGCCAGCTTCGTGATCGTGGGCGACACCGAGAAGGAGCGGCGCGATCAGGAGCTGATGGTCAAGCAGCAGATCTCCTTCTACGCCTCCACGCGCACCTACCAGCCCGTGCTCGACGCCCACGGCTGGGGCGGGCTGTCGGCCCAGCTCCACAAGAAGAGCGTGGAAGGCGACTGGAAAGGCATGGCCGAGCTCATCACCGACGAGATGCTCGACACCTACGCGGTGACGGCGACCTATGACAAGCTGCGCGACAAGATCATGGAGCGCTACCAGGGGCTGCTCGACCGCACCTCGCTCTATCAGCCCTACCAGCCCAATCTCGGCGATCCGCGACTGCCCGCGCTGGTGAAGCAATTCAATGGCTAGGCGACAAGGCTCGACACCCCTCACCCTGCCCTCTCCCCTCAAGGGGAGAGGGATAGAACGCTAGGGGAAGCAACTGGAGAGGAGTAGATGACGAGTAAGGTGCAGGTCGAAATCAAGGCGCCCGTGGCCACCATCACGCTGAACAAGCCCGAGCGGCTGAACGCCCTCGACCTCGAGGTCTGGGAAGGGATTCGCGAGGCGGCCGAGGCCGTGGACGACGCCCCGGGCGTGCGCGTGGTCATCCTCCAGGGGGCGGGCGGGGCCTTCTGCTCGGGCCTCGACGTCAAGGCGGGCTCGACGCTCGGCAGCGCCCTCGAGGGCTCCGCCGGCGCAGCCCTGGCCCGAATCCGCCACCATCTTGCCCATTTGCAGGAATGCTTCACGCGCCTCGAGCGCGTACGCGTCCCCGTCATCGCGGCCATCCAGCGCGTCTGCATTGGCGCGGGCATGGAGCTGGCGCTCTGCTGTGATATCCGCATCGCCGCCGAGGGCACGGCCTTCGCCATTCCCGAGGTCCAGCTCGGCATCATCCCGGACATGGGCGGCACCCAGCGCCTCCCGCGCTCCATCGGGATCGGCATGGCCAAGGAGCTGATCTACTCCGCCCGGCGCTTCGATGCAGCCGAGGCGCTGCGCATCGGCTTCGTGAACCATGTCTACCCGGCGGGCGAGCTCCCGGCGCGGGCCGCCGAGCTGGCGGCGGAGATCGCCGCGAATGGCCCGCTCGCCGTGCAGGCGGCCAAGCAGTCCATCGACGGAACCTTCTGGCGCGGGCGCGATGCCTGGCTTGCCTGGGAAGCCGACCAGGCGGCAGGCCCGCTGCTGTCCGAGGACCGCCAGGCGGGGATGCGGGCCGCCGCGGAGCGCAAGCGCGCCGACTTTCAAGGCATGTAGGCTCGAACCGGAGGAGACGATGGCAGATCTTTACGACATCGGCGAGAAGCCACCGCTCGGCGAAGTGCCGGCGCGGATGCACGCGTATCTCGTCAGGCAGAACCGTTTCGGTCAGCCGCGGGAGGCGTGGAAGCGGGAGACCATTCCCACACCGACCATCGGGCCCGACGAGGTGCTGATCTACGTGATGGCCTCCGGCATCAACTACAACAATGTCTGGGCCGCTCTCGGCCAGCCCCTCGACGTCATCGCCGAGCGCCAGAAGATGGGCGAGCCCGAGGACTTCCACGCGGGCGGCAGCGACTGCTCGGGAATCGTGTGGGCCACCGGCAAGGACGTGAAGAACGTCAAGGTCGGCGACGAGGTCATCATTCACAGCGGCTGGTGGCGGCCCGATGACCCCTGGGTGCTCTCCGGCAAGGACCCCATGCTCGCCGAAAGCACGCGGATCTGGGGCTACCAGACGAACTATGGCAGCTACTGCCAGTTCGCCCGCGCCCAGGCGCATCAGTGCGTGCCCAAGCCGAAACGGCTCTCCTGGGAGGCGGCCGGATGCTTCCTCCTCTGCGCGTCAACGGCCTACCGGATGCTCATGGGCTGGGCGCCCCATACCGTCGAGCGGGGCGATGTGGTGCTGGTGTGGGGAGCCACGGGAGGGCTGGGCAGCATGGCCCTCGAGATCACGCGGGCCCAGGGCGGCCGCGCCGTCGCCGTCGTCTCGGACGAGGCCAAGCGCAAGTTCTGCGTCGAGCACGGCGCCGCCGGCGTGATCAATCGCACCCAGTTCGACCACTGGGGGCCCATGCCCGACACCAAGGACGGCAAGGCCTACGGCAACTGGGCCAAGGGCGCCCGCGCCTTCGGCAAGGCCCTCTGGGACGCGCTCGGCGAGAAGACCAATCCCCGCATCGTCTTCGAGCATCCCGGCGAGTCCACGCTGCCGACGTCGGAATTCGTGTGCGCGACGGGTGGCATGATCGTCATCTGCGCGGGGACCACGGGCTACAACGTGACCCTCGATCTTCGCTATCACTGGATGCGCCAGAAGCGGTTCCAGGGCAGCCATCTCTCCAATGACGAGCAGGCCGCGGCGGTGACGAAGCTGGTGGCGGCCGGGCAGGTCGATCCGTGCCTGTCACACACCTATGGCTTCGACGGCATCCCCGAGTGCCACCAGCTGATGCTGGAGAACAAGCACCCCTACGGCAACATGGGCGTTTTGGTGAACGCGCCCAAGGCGGGGCTCGGCGCTTCCTGACCTGGATCATTCATGAAGCGGATTCTCTCGTGGTACAGCCCCCTCACCCTAACCCTCTCCCCCGCGGCGGGAGAGAGGGATGAGAACACTCCCGCCACGCAGCTCTCTTCATTCTGATCCCTCTCCCCCACCGGGGAGAGGGCAGGGTGAGGGGGCCGCCTGATCGCGCATAATCCAGGCTAGCAGGTGGCGTTCATTGCGGGATGTAGATGCGGGCGTAGTGATTGTCGACGACTTCGCCGTCTGGGCTGACGGCGAAGTTGGACGTGATGATGCCGTGGGCACCGGAGAAGTGTCCGTCGCCCCCCGTCACCTTCCACATCACGGCGCCGCGGCGGACCCCCGGCACGTCGCTCGGATCCACGACTCCCTTCCCCAGCGTGGCAAACGTGATGCCGCCCGCCCGTCCGTAGCGGATCGTGCCCGTCTCCGTGAACGTGCTTTCGTCCACGATGCTCACCTCGGCCTCGAGCACGGCCTCGTCGCCCGTCAGCTTCTCCACGCCCCCCTCGACGGCGGCCGCCGTGATCACGCTCGACAGGGCCTGGCTGGGCGCCACGCTTCTCGATCGCCGCTTCCCCTCGACGCCGGCCACCGCCCCTGCCCGGCCCCTGAACTCGAGCGCGAAGACCAGCTCCCTCACGTCAATACCAGCGGGGATCGCCCGGCAGCACCGGCACGGGCTTGCCATCCACCTTGAGGATACGCGGGCGGATGGTCGGCACCTCCCGCACGCCGAGCTGGGCGAGCACGCGCTCGGCGGGCGCGCCACCCTGCTGAACCAGCTCGAGATTCTTGATGGTGGGGGTCCGGAGCCCGATCTCCTTTCTCTTGAGGGCCGCGAAGGCCTCGGCGGGGGTCAGCCACTTGAGATCGACGATCTCGTAGCCGTCCACGGCGGGCTCTTGCTCCGGCGGCATCCGGGCGGCGAAGAAGCGCGTGTCGAAGCGGAGGGGCTGCTCTTCGGGCGTGATCCAGTGGGCGAAGTACACCACGCGGTCGGTGGCCAGGGTCAGTCGCTCCGCTCTCAGCATGTCGAAGAAGGCGGGGTTGGCCTTCTGCGTGGCGGACCGGTAGGCGGCGTAGCGCTCACGACGGTCTGCCGTGATCTTGAGCAGCTCATCGTCCGGACCATAGGCAAGGAGGATGCCCACCTCCTCGAAGGCTTCCCGGATGGCGCCCACCCAGTAGGAGAGGGCCTCGCGTGGGGAAAGATCGCCGCCCAGTCGGGCCGCCGCCATCTCGGCCGTCAGCCCACGGCAGAAGCCTTCGCCATCGGCCGGCATGTCGTCGGCCTCGACTTTGCCCCCGGCGAACACGTAGTCCCCGGCCGCGAACTTGCTCTTGGCGTGGCGCTGGAGCAAGAGGGTCTCGACGGCGGAGGGCGGACGATCGCGCACGAGGACGAGAGTGGCGGCCGCTGACGGGATCACGGGCTGGGCCATGGGGCGGTCTCGAGGATTGTCACACACGAGGGCGTGACCTGTCCAAGTGCGTGCTACCCTTGGGCCCGTCGCCAAGATGTGATCGAGGAGGCAAGGCTCGGATGTGGCGCATCGGACGAGGGTTGGGAGCGGTGCTGCTTGGCCTCGCCGTGGCCGCCTGTGCATCGAGCACCGACCCACCGGTGCGTCGGGACACCCCGCCGAGTCGCGCTCGCTGCGTGAACGACCTCGACAGGCAGCCCGGCACCATCAACCGGCCCCTCTTCTATCTTTTCTGCATCGAATCGCCGTGAGCGGCCCTCGCGTCGAATGGGCGTGAGGAATCGCTCGCGGCGAGAATTACGAAGGGCCTTGTCAGAGACCGTGGGGCAATGAGACAATCGGCCATGGCCACGAGCGACCGGCGGGCAGATCTGAGGCGCTACCCGAGGGCCAAGGTGACATGGCCCGTGATCTTGGAGCTGGAGAACCGCTCGCTGCAGCTGGAGACCGTGAACCTCAGCCCGATGGGCACCAAGGTTCGGGTCGACGAGCCCCTGGAGGTCGGCAAGACCGCCAAGCTCCACTTCCGTCCACCCAATGGCCGGTCGCTCGACGTGGACGCCATCGTCTGGCGCGCCGACCGGGACGGCTCGGCGTTCTTCTTCGTCGGCCTCGAAGGTGAAGAGATCGATATCACCAGCCGACCCGTTCCTCAGAATTCCTGACTGTCCGCCTCCCGCTCCCGCGGGATGTCCTCGCCCCCGTGGGACGTCATTGTAATTGTCGTCTCCGTCGCCTCCACGTGGCAAGGAGCCCCTATGAGCGCTGAAACCAGGATCAAGGAGCTCGGCATCACCCTGCCCCAGCCCTCCAAGCCCCTTGGCAACTACGTGCCGGGCGTCCGCGTGGGCAACTTGCTCTTCCTCTCGGGACACGGGCCGATCAGGGGTGACGGCCAGGCGACCCTGCGCGGGAGGGTCGGGCGGGACCTGTCCGTGGAGGATGGCTACAAGGCCGCGCGCGAAGTGGGAGTCAATCTCCTCGGCTCGGCGCGTACCCTGCTCGGCAGCCTCGACAAGGTCAAGCGGGTCGTCAAGGTGCTCGGCATGGTCAGCTCCGCCGAGGGCTTCGGCGAGCAGCCCAAGGTCATCAACGGCTTCTCGGATCTCATGGTCGAGGTTTTCGGCGAGAATGGGCGGCATGCACGCTCGGCGGTGGGGATGGCCGAGCTGCCCAGCGGAATTCCGGTCGAGATCGAGATGATCCTTGAAGTCGAGTAGAGCCGCTGCCCGCTGTTCGAGTTGAGCGGTGAAGCCGCGAGACGAGAGCTGAGTTGATTCCGCAGGCGTGGCCGTTCGAGCGGAAGGGCGAAGCCCTGAGGCGAGGGCTGAGTAGATCGGCGGCGAGGCGAGGGCTGAGATAGTCGAGTAGGGTTACCCGTCCCGGGGCTACTCGTCCCGGCGCTGCTCTATCCGCTCCTGGATCTCGGCCGCGAAGAGGTCGAGGGTGAGGGGGCAGGGCGGCTCGTTCGCTCCCACGTACTGACAGTCGAGCTCGCTGCACTGCACGAAGAGCTTCCCGCTGCCGCCGATGACCGTGCTCCGGCGGAGCGTGACGGAAACCGTCTCGGACACCACTTCGCACTGGAACGACTTGGCCGGGGTACGGCGCACGGAACCGTCTCCTTCGAGAAAACCGCTGCTACCGAGAGCTTCGAGCGACCGTCGGGAGGACCGCGGGACTGCGATGGCCCGCTGTTCTCTTCCACGAAGAGGTGCCCAGTATAGCAGGTCAGGGGGCGGATTCTCCCCCAATGAGCCGAGGCAGGATGGCCAGCGCTTCCTTGATCCGCGGGCCGTACCACGTCGCGAGCTTGCCGTCCACAAGGTGAAGGCGGCCGTCGCGCACGGCCGGGATTTCGGGATGCGCCTGGAAATCTGCCAGGTGCGCCCCCCGGAAACGATAGGGCTCATCCGGCAACAGGATGACCTCGGGCGCCGCCCGCGCCACCTCGTCGAGCGTCACCTCGGGATAGCGCCGCTCGTGCCCGCCGAATACATTGATCCCGCCGCACTCGGCCAGCATGTCGTGGGCGTACGTGTCGCGATTGACGGTCATCCAGGGCCGCCGCCAGATCGGGTAGAAGACTCGGCGCCGAGGAGTGTCCGCGCCCGACTTGCGCACCGCCTCCCGCGCGGCCTCGAGCTCGCCCGCGAGCGTCCCCGCGCGGGCGCTCTGCCCGACGAGCTCGCCGAGATCCCGCACGAGGCGGATGCCGTCCGTGACCGTGTGTGGATAGGTGACGTAGACGGGAATGCCCCAGCCGCGCAGCGTCTCGACGTGCTCGCGAAGGTTCTCCTCGACGTTGGCGATGACGAGATCGGCGTCGAGCTCACGGATCACCTCGAGCTTCGGGTTCTTCTCCCCGCCGACGCGCGTCTTGGGGGCCACACCCTCGGGGGGCTGGGTGCAGTACACGGTGCAGCCCGCCACCGCGTCACCCGCGCCCACCGCGAAGAGGATCTCCGTGATGCTCGGGATGAGGGACACGATGCGCCGCGGGGGGGCGGCGAGCGAGACGATCGCGCCCGTGGCGTCGTGGAACTCCATGGCGGGCTAGGATACCATGTGCTCCCAACCGCCATGGTGCGCGCCGCCGATTCTCTCTATCGTGTGCTCTATGGCGGCATCCTCTCCCGCCTGCCCGAGGGTGTCGCGGTGCCCCTGGGTCAGTGGGGCCTGCGGCTCTTGCCCCTCGATCTCCTTCCCTTCTTCAGCAATCGCGATCCGCGCCTCGCGACCGTCCTGGGCGGCGTGCGGCTCCCCAATCCGCTGATCCTGTCGTCCATGTACTACGACACGACCATTCTCCGGCGCGCCATGGGGCTCGGCTTCGGGGCGGTGACCGCGAAGAGCATCACGCTCATGCCGCGTCCCGGGCATCCGCCCCCGAACCTCGTCCGGATCGATACGCCCGAGGGCCCTGGTCTCGTCAACTGCAACGGCTTCCACAATCCGGGGCTCGCGGCGTATCGCGCGGCGCTCCCCCACCTGCCGCACAGGATCCCCCTCATCGTCTCCGCCACGGGCGAATCGGCGGAGGACATCGTCGCGGTCGTGGAGGGACTGGCGCCGTTCGGCGATCTCGTCGAGATCAACATCTCGTCGCCCAACACGAAGCTCGTCTACGCGTGGTCGGAGCGGCCGGCGGAGCTCGCGGCGATGCTCCGCGCGGCGCGCAAGGCCACCGACAAGCCCCTCATCGTCAAGGTGTCGCCTGATTTCCGACGGATGAACGAGGAGACGACGATCCCCGCGGCCCTCGACGCCGGGATCAACGTCATCAACTGCGGCAACACGCGCCGCCTGGACGAGCCACGCCTCTCGCAGAAGTCGGGTGGCCTCTCCGGTCCCGCTCTCTTCCCGCAGACGCTCGACAACGTGCGCCGCTTGCGGGATCGATTCGGCAGCCGCATCGACCTCATCGCCACCGGCGGTATCGACTCCCCCGACAAGGCCCTGCGGGTGCTCGCGGCGGGGGCGACGGCGTGCGCCTACTTCACCGGGTTCATCACGCGGGGCCCGCTCCTCGCGCGGCGAATGCTCGACGCCATTGTCAAGGCCGATCGGTAACCCACAGCTTATCCACTTATCCACCGGCATCCACAGAACGAGAAATCGCACGGTCTGATGCGGCTCTGCGGGCACGTGTCGAAAATATGACGCTCCGGCCGTCCACCGTTGCAAGGGACCGAATAAGAGGCAG
>DASQAK010000255.1:0-3542 GCA_035635755.1 Candidatus Methylomirabilota bacterium
CTCCCCGCCATGGTCACCGCCTACCGCGACCTCGTCGACGCGGAGCTGGGCCGCGTCCGCGCCCAGGTGCGCACCAGCATCTCTTTGACCGATGGCGAGAAGAGCCAGCTCGCCAATCGCCTGCAAGCCGCGGTGGGCAAGCAGGTGATCCTCGAGGAGACCATGGACCCGAATCTCCTGGGCGGCTTCGTCGCCCATGTCGGCAGTCTCATTCTCGACGGCAGTCTCGACGGGCAGCTCGCGCGCCTGCGCGAGCGGCTGGTGAGGGGATAGGCATGATCAAGGCGGAAGAGATCAGCGAGATCATCAAGAAGCAGCTGCAGGGCTACGAGGCCGAGGTCAACCTCCAGGAAGCGGGCCGTGTCCTCGAGGTGGGCGACGGCATCGCCCGCATCTATGGCCTCGAAGGCGCGATGGCCGGCGAGCTCTTGCAGTTCCCAGGCGACGTCTACGGTCTCGTGCTCAATCTCGAGGAAGACAACGTGGGCGCCGTGCTGCTCGGCCCCGACACCCTCATCAAGGAGGGTGATCAGGTCACGCGCACCAAGCGCATCGCCCAGGTGCCTGTGGGCGAGGCGCTGACGGGTCGCGTCGTCGACGCGCTCGGCCAGCCGGTAGACGGGAAGGGGCCAATTGCCTCCAGCGAGTTCCGCCCGCTCGAGCGCTACGCCCCCGGCGTGGTGGACCGACGCTCCGTCAAGGAGCCGCTCCAGACGGGGCTCAAGGCCATCGACGCCATGATCCCCATCGGACGCGGCCAGCGCGAGCTCATCATTGGCGATCGCGGCACGGGCAAGACCGCTATCGGCGTGGACACGATCATCAACCAGAAAGGGCAGGGGGTCTACTGCTTCTACGTCGCCATCGGCCAGAAACGCTCCACCGTCGCCCAGGTCGTGAAGGTCCTCGAGGACACGGGCGCCATGGCGTATACGACGGTCGTCATCGCCTCGGCCTCGGAGCCGGCGGCGCTGCAGTACCTGGCCCCCTACGCCGGCTGCGCCATGGCGGAGTTCTTCCGCGACTCGGGCCGCCATGCCCTCTGCATCTACGACGACCTCTCCAAGCACGCCACGGCATATCGACAGATGTCGCTCCTGCTCCGCCGGCCGCCCGGCCGCGAGGCCTATCCGGGCGACGTCTTCTATCTCCACTCGCGCCTTCTCGAGCGCGCGGCCAAGCTCAACGATCAGCTGGGCGGCGGATCGCTGACGGCGCTGCCCATCATCGAGACCCAGCTCGGCGACGTGTCGGCCTACATCCCGACCAATGTCATCTCGATCACGGACGGCCAGATCTATCTCGAGTCGGATCTCTTTTACTCTGGCATCCGGCCGGCCGTGAACGTGGGCCTCTCGGTCTCGCGCGTCGGCGGATCGGCGCAGATCAAGGCCATGCGTCAGATCGCCGGCAAACTCCGCCTCGACCTCGCCCAGTACCGCGAGCTGGCGGCTTTCGCGCAATTCGGCTCCGACCTCGACAGGTCGACGCTCCAGCAGCTGGCCCGCGGCCAGCGCATGGTCGAGCTGCTCAAGCAGGGCCAGTACGCGCCCCTCACGGTCGAGAGGCAGATCACCATCATCTTCGCGGGAGGGCAGGGGCTGCTCGATGACCTGCCCGTGGACCAGGTACGGGCGTTCGAGGAATTCCTGTATCCGCACCTGGAGCGCAAGCATCCTCAGCTCCTGCCGGAGATCGCAAACAAGAAGGAGCTGACCGACGAGCTCCGTGACGCGTTGACCAAGGCGATCGGGGAGGCCAAGGCGGAGTTCATGGTCTCGCGGGGCATCAAGGCGGCCTAGGACCCCGACGCATGGCGACGCTCCGGGACATCCAGCGACGGATCCGCTCCGTCCAGTCGACTCAGAAGATCACCAAAGCCATGAAGCTCGTGGCCGCGTCCAAGTTCCGCCGCGCGCAGGAGCGGATCATCGCGGCGCGGCCGTACGCGACCAAGATGCGGGAGCTCCTCGGAGGCCTCGTCGGACATACCGGCGATGAGACGCATCCGCTGCTGGCCCGGCGCGAGACGGGGCGCAAGCGCCTCGTGATCATCACGGCGGATAAAGGACTCTGTGGGGCCTTCAACTCGAACATCCTCCGGGAGTCGCTTCGGTTCCTTCGCGGGGCCGGGGAGACTTCGGTGACCCTGGTGGTCGTAGGCAAGAAGGCCCGCGATTTCTATCGTCGGCGCCAGTTCACGGTCAGGTCAGAGATGCTGGGCTTCTTCGACCGCCTGGCCTACTCCCACGCCCAGGAGCTCTCGAATGAGCTGATCGGCTCCTACCTGGCGGAGGAGGTGGACGAGGTCCATCTCATGTACAACGAATTCCGCTCGGTTGCCGTGCAGCGCCCGGTGCGGGAGCAGCTCCTGCCCATCGAGGCCGAAGGCGCTGCCGATGGCGACGCGGGGCCGCAGGAGGAATATCTCTACGAGCCCGGCCCTGAGGCCATCCTCGCCTCGCTCCTGCCGCGTCACGTGACGACCCAGGTCTACCGCGCCCTCATGGAGTCCGCGGCGGGCGAGTACGGCGCGCGCATGACGGCGATGGAGGCCGCCTCGAAGAACGCGCGAGAAATGATCAGTCTGCTGACCATCCAGTACAACAAGGCCCGCCAGGAGCGCATTACCAAGGAGCTCCTGGATATCGTCGGCGGCGCTGAAGCCCTCCGCCAGGCCGTCGAAGCATAATTATTGGAGACGCATTTCGAGCCAAGGCGCGGCCGAGCTGCCGTAGGCGTGTGGCTTTGCGAGGTAAGCGCCGACAGGGCGAGCCGAGAGCTGAATAGAGAGCGAGCACAGAAAGGAACCTCGAGATGAGCCAAGGCAAGGTTGTTCAGGTCATCGGCCCCGTGGTCGACGTTGAGTTCGAGGTGGGCAAGCTGCCCGCGATCTACAACGCGCTCGAGGTGCCCAATGCGGGGAGCACCGATGTCTTCGCCTACTCGGCCAAGCTCGTGCTCGAGGTCGCCCAGCACCTGGGAGAGAGCCGTGTGCGAACCGTCGCCATGGCGGCCACCGATGGGCTCACACGTGGCATGCCGGTCAACGACACGGGCCAGCCGATCACGATCCCCGTCGGCAAGGAGACGCTGGGCCGCATCCTCAATATCACGGGCGAGGCGGTGGACAAGGCGGGGCCGCTCAAGGCCACGAAGACCCTTCCCATCCATCGGCCGGCCCCGACCTTCGAGCAGCAGTCGACCAAGGTAGAGATGTTCGAGACCGGCATCAAGGTCGTGGATCTTCTCGAGCCCTATACCAGAGGCGGCAAGACGGGCCTCTTCGGGGGCGCGGGCGTCGGCAAGACCGTGCTCATCCAGGAGCTCATCAACAATATTGCCAAGCAGCACGGCGGCATCTCGGTCTTCGCCGGGGTAGGGGAGCGCACGCGCGAGGGCAATGACCTGTACCACGAGATGAAGGAGTCGGGCGTCATCGACAAGACGGCGCTCATCTTCGGCCAGATGACCGAGCCGCCCGGCTCGCGTCTCCGCGTGGGGCTGACCGGGGTGACGGCCGCCGAGTACTTCCGCGATGA
>DASQAK010000256.1:0-4475 GCA_035635755.1 Candidatus Methylomirabilota bacterium
TGGCGCGGCTGCTCGAGCGCGAGTTCCAGGCCTTCGTCCCGCCGCCCGACTTCCTCTAGGGCGAGTCCGGAGACCTCGACATGCATCGATGGGTTCTTGTGGCCGCGGCGGCCGTCCTCGCCGCCTGCGCGGCCTCCGCGCTCGAGCAACCGGCCTCCGGCGACCCGCGGGAGCGCATCGACCACATCGTGGTCATCTTTCAGGAGAACCGCTCCTTCGACCATGTCTTCGGACTTTTCCCCGGCGCTGATGGTCTCGCCAGCGCGCGCTCGGCGCCGCCTCAGGTGGACAAGGACGGGCGCGTCTACCGCAGCCTGCCGCAGCCTATCGACACCTCGAAGGACCCGCCCGCGCCCGACCTGCGCTTCCCTCCGGATCTTCCCAATGCCCCGTTTCTGATCGACTGGTTCGTGCCGCCGGGTGAGAAGACGGGCAGCCTGGTCCACCGCTTCTACCAGCAGCAGCACCAGATCAATGGCGGACGGATGGACAAGTTCGTGGCCTGGAGCGACGCGGCGGGACTGGTCATGGGCCACTACGACGGCTCCAAGCTCGCCACCTGGGCGCTCGCCAAGGAGTTCACGCTGCTCGACCGCTTCCACCACGCGGCCTTCGGTGGCTCCTTCCTCAATCATTTCTGGCTCGTGTGCGCCTGCACGCCGGTGTGGCGTGAGGCGCCCGCGGAGGTCCGGGCCCAGCTCGACGCCAACGGCATGCTCGTCAAGGACGGGCAGGTCACGCCCGACGGCTTCGTGGTCAACACGGCCTTCAGCACGTATCGGCCCTATCCGGCCAATGTGGCGTCCGACCGTCGGGTGCCGCCGCAGACCCTGCCCACCATCGGGGACAGGCTGAGCGAGGCGCGTGTGAGCTGGGCCTGGTACTCGGGGGGCTGGAATGCCGCGCTCGCCGGAAACCCGGACCGGCTCTTCCAGTTCCACCACCAGCCCTTCGCGTACTTTCGCCAGTTCGGCGACGGCACGGCGGCCCGGACCGAGCATCTCAAGGACGAGAAGGATTTCCTGGCTGATGTGGACGCGGGCCGGCTGCCCGCGGTGGCCTTCGTGAAGCCGATCGGGGCGGACAACGAGCATCCCGGCTATGCGGATATCGCGCGGGGCCAGCAGCATGCCGCCGATCTCGTGCGGCGCCTCCAGGCGAGCCCGGCCTGGAAGCGCACCGTCATCATCATGACCCACGACGAGAACGGGGGCTTCTGGGACCATGTGACGCCGCCCGTCGTCGACCGCTGGGGGCCGGGCGCGCGCGTGCCGAGCATCGTCGTCTCGCCCTTCTCCCGGCGCGGGGTCGTGGACCACACCGTGTACGACACCACCTCGATCCTGAGATTCATCGAGTGGCGCCACAACCTGGCCCCCCTCGGCACCCGCGATGCCGCCGCCGCCAATATCCTGAACACCCTCGACTTCAAGGAGCCCAAATGATGCGCATGCGCAAGCTGGGGAACAGCAGTCTCACCGCCTCCTCCATCGGACTCGGGCTCATGTCCATGTCCGGCACCTACGGCAAGAGCGACGACCAGGAATGCATCGGCGTCATCCACCGCGCCCTCGACCTCGGGATCAACCATCTCGACTCCTCGGACATGTATGGCTGGGGGCAGAACGAGGAGCTGCTCGGGCGCGCCATCAAGGGCAAGCGCGACCGGGTGCTCGTGGCCACCAAGTTCGGCCAGGTACGGAGCCCGGACGGCAAGGGCAACCTCGTCGACGGCCGGCCCGCCTATGTCGCGGAAGCCTGCGACGCGAGCCTCAAGCGCCTGGGCGTGGACGTGATCGATCTCTACTACCAGCACCGCGTCGATCCGAAGGTGCCCATCGAGGACACGGTGGGCGGCATGTCGCGCCTCGTCGAGCGCGGCAAGGTCCGCTTTCTCGGGCTGTCGGAGGCGGCGCCCGAGACCGTCCGGCGCGCGCAGGCCGTCCACCCCATCAGCGCCGTGCAGAGCGAGTACTCGCTGCTCTATCGCCAGCCCGCCGAGGAGACGATCGCCGCGTGCCGCGAGCTCGGCATCTCCTTCATCGCCTACTCGCCCCTCGGGCGTGGCCTCCTGAGCGCGCGCATCAAGCAGGCGGGAGACATGCCGGAAGACGACCGCCGCCGCCAGCATCCGCGCTTCCAGGACGGCAATCTCGAGCACAACCTCGGGCTCGTCCGCCGGATCGAGGAGATCGCGCGGGAGAAGGGCGCCACCCCGTCCCAGCTCGCGCTCGCCTGGCTCCTCGCGCAGGGCGAGGATATCCTGCCCATCCCGGGGACCAAGCGGCGCTCCTACCTCGAGGAGAACGTCGAGGCGCTGTCCATCAGTCTCACGAAGGATGACCTGGCGCGGATCAACGAGGCCATGCCCCCCGGCGCCGCCGCGGGCTCGCGCTATCCCGAGGCCCAGATGAAGGGCGTCCACATCTAGGAGAGGAGCTAGCCAGTGGCCAAGCGACGAGTAGTGCTCACGGGGGCGTCGGGCTATGTCGCCCAGCGCATGTTCAGCGAGCTCTCGGACCGCTGGGACCTCGTTCCCATCGACGTGCGGGGGACCACGAGGGCGGGCAAGGCCGTCCCGGGCATCGTGGTCGCGGACCTGACGCAGCGGGACCGCAACGCCTATCGCCGGCACTTCAAGGGCGCGGACGCCGTCATCCACTGCGGGTATGTCAGCGCGCCGGGACTGGACGCCACCACCTGGCAGGACAACGGGGAGGCCAAGTTCTGGGCCGAGCACGACAACGTCGCGCTCGCCTACAACGTCTACCGCACCGCCCTCGAGGAGGGCGTGCGGCGCGTGGTGGTGTGCAGCTCCAACCACGCGGCCGACTACTACGAGCGCCTCATCTGGGCGGGCAAGATGGAGATGGTCACGCCCGAGATGCCGCACCGCTCGGACAACTGGTACGGCTGGGCCAAGGCCGCCTACGAGCTGCTGGGCTTCGTGTTCGCCACCGGCAAGGTCGAGGGGCGCAAGCTCGAAGTGGTTCAGTGGCGGATCGGGGGACCTCGCGACGACGATATCGACCACGTCAAGCCCGGCGACATCAAGATCATGCACCGGGCCCTGGGCGCCTACCTGTCGCAGCGGGATCAAGTGCAGCAGGCCCTCCGCATGGTCGAGACGGAGAACATCGCCGACGAGCACGGCGTGCCCTTCCTCATCATCTACGGCATCAGCGGCAACACCCACCGGTTCTGGAGCATCGCCAACGCGCAGGAGAAGATCGGTTACGAGCCGGAGGACGACAGTCAGATCAACTTCGCCGACAAGATCGCCGCCATCGCGAAGGCCGCGAAGCGGTAGCGAGGCACCCGATGCCTACCTTCAACTTCGACCTGTGCGAGCTGCCCCCGGAGGCGCAGTCGCTGCGCGCCGAGGTGCGCGAGTTCCTGCGCGAAGCCCTGGGCGAAATGTCGAGCTCGAAGCGCGCGCTCTCCTGGGGCGGCTTCGACCGAGAGTTCTCGCGCCAGCTCGGCGCCCGCGGCTGGATCGGCATGAGGTGGCCGAAGAAGTACGGCGGCCACGAGCGGACGGCCCTCGAGCGCTATGTCGTGCTCGAGGAGTGCCTGTCCGCGGGCGCCCCCGTCTCCGCCCACTGGGTGGCCGACCGCCAGAGCGGCCCCCTCCTCCTCCGCTTCGGCACCGAGGAGCAGCGGCAGCGCTTTCTTCCCCGGATCGCCAAGGGGGAGCTCGCCTTCGCCATCGGCATGAGCGAGCCCGATTCGGGCTCGGATCTCGCCTCGATCCGCACGAGGGCCGAGCACGTCGAGGGCGGCTATCGCGTCAACGGCACCAAGATCTGGACGAGCAACGCCCACATCTCGGACTATGCCATCGCGCTCTTCCGGACCAAGGTGGTGCCGGACAAGAAGCATGACGGGCTCTCGCAGTTTCTCGTCGACCTCAAGTCCCCGGGCATCCGCATCCGGCCCATCATCGACCTCGCGGGCGGTCATCACTTCAACGAGGTGCACTTCGAGAACGCCTTCGTGCCCGACGACATGCTCGTGGGCAAGGAAGGCGAGGGCTGGCGGCAGGTGAGCACGGAGCTGGCCTTCGAGCGGAGCGGCCCCGAGCGCTACCTGTCCTCCATCCGGCTCATCATGGAGCTCATCCGCGAGGCCGGTCGCGAGCCGGGCGAGCGGGCCGCGGTGGTGATCGGCCGCCTCACCGCACACCTCGCCACGCTCCGCCAGATGTCGCTCTCGGTGGCGGGCATGCTGCAGGCGGGGGAGAATCCGAACCTCGAGGCCGCCGTGGTCAAGGACGTCGGCACGAGCTTCGAGCAGGAAATCCCGGAGACCGTGCACGCCCTGCTCGGTGTCGAGCCCCGGCTGGGCTCGGGCAGCCAGTTCGAGCGGACGCTCGGCTATCTCGTCCAGCACGCGCCGTCCTTTTCGCTCCGCGGCGGCACGCGCGAGATCCTGCGCGGCATCATCGCGCGCGGGCTGGGGCTCCGATGAGCGCG
>DASQAK010000257.1:0-15450 GCA_035635755.1 Candidatus Methylomirabilota bacterium
GCTCGACCCGCGGCGTCTGTCTTCTCACATGGCCACGGGCGGGCGGCTCGTCCGCCCCGTGGCTCCTCGGTTCAGCTCATGGGAGCCAGTGGGCAGACGTGGGGAAAGTAAAAATACCGCCACCCACCCTGCGCGCTCCCCGTGCCCACTCCGTTCACTGGCTTGATGCCTCCCATGAAGAAAGTGCCGCCGACTGTACGTGGTCCGGTCCCCGATGTCAAGTTCCTGGCCCTGGGGTCTCTCCGGAGCCGGGGGTCTCGTCATCGGCCTGGGTCCGCCCTTCCATCCAGGCCACGAGCCGGTGCCGGTAGTAGTAGAGCGGGATGGCCACGGCGGCGACCACAGCCGTGAGCACCGCGACTTCGAGATAGTGACCGGAGGCGGTCTTCGCGCCCTGGGCGGAGAGCACCAAGGTCCCGGGCACCCGCCCGAGCGACGACACGATGGCGAAGACCCAGAAGGGCATGGGCGAGAGGCCAAAGAGATAGCAGACGATGTCCTTGGGCAGCCCCGGGATCAGGAAGATGATGAAGCAGACGATGGCGCCCTCGGCCTCCACGATGAAGCCGAGCTTCCGCCAGGTCTCTTCCTTGACGAGGTTCTTGACGTAGTGAGCGCCCAGCCACCGCCCCAGCGTGAAGGCCACGAGCGAGCCCACGGTGAGCCCGATGGTGGAGTAGAAGAGCCCGAGCCACTGGCCGAAGAGAAAGCCGCCGAGGATGCCCGTGGCCTCGCCGGGAATGGGCGCGATGACCACCTGCAACGCCTGGAGCAGGATGAAGAGGATGGGGGCGAGGATTCCCCACTCCGAGAGCGTCTGCTTGAGGAATTGCTTGTCGACGTAGAGGCGGACGAGGTACTGATACGCGGGAGCGTCGGTCCACACGAGCCAGATGCAGTATCCGATGATGGCCGCGCTCACCAGTGACGCGAGGGCCAACCGGGTGCGGGAGGTCAGAGCCGCGCTCCCGCGACGCGTGTCATGCCGCGCCCGTCCCCGTCACGAGCGGGTCGGGATCGAAGCGCCCGAACCAGCCATAACGCGGCCACCAGCGGGGCAGCACGGGCTGGCGCGCCGCCGCCTGGGCCAGCGTGACGAACCATCGCGTGGGTGTGTGCTCGGCCATCCACTGCGCGACGCGCAGGATTCGATAGGGAACGCGATAGCCATCGACGATGGCGCGATATCGGTCGAGCCCTTCTTGGAGGCCGAGCCGCCCGTCGAGGATCTGCTGCACGATGCGCCCGCACTGGACGCCGAAGTAGAGGGCGGGCCGTATCCCCTCGGCCGTGAGAGGCAGGCACTGCCCCGCGGCATCGCCCACCGCGAAGAGCCGGCCCACCGTGGGGCGGAAGAGCCGGTTCGGGAAATAGGTGCCGTGATACGTGGTGCCCACGGTGCCGCAGTCGCGCAGGAAGCGCTCGAGGGCGGGCTTCAGCTTGGACAGGCCGACATAGGATCCGAGCCCGATCAAGCTGCCCTTGCCCACGGGAAAGACCCAACCGAGACCGCGCGGGATCAACCCGCGATCGAGCCAGAAATACAGGCCCTCCTCGGAGAGGTCCGTGTGCGTCTCGAGGCCGAAGGAAAACTGGCCGCGCGCGGGCGCCGTGGTGGTGCCGGAATTCACCACGGCTCCCCGCCAGCCGGAGCAGTCCACCACCACAGGCGCGGTGAAGCGCCCCTCCGTCGTCACCACGGCGCCGTCGTCGACTCCGATCACCGAGGTGCGGAGGAAGCGCGCGCGCACCTGCCCCAGCATGCCCTGGCAGAAGCGCCTGTAGTCGAAGGTGCAGAAGGGAACGGCCGAGAGGTCGTAGGTGACGGAGCGCGTCGGGCCGCGCACGGTGAGCTTGTCATGAACCTGCAACACGCTATCGGCGACGCCGAAGGCCTCGGGCACCCAGAGGGGCGTGCCGCAGGCCGAAGTCTGCACGGCGCCGATCTCGTTGCGGTCGAGCAGCAAGACCTCGCCGTGAAGCTGCCGAGCCACCGCCAAGCCGGCGAAGCTGCCGCCCACGACGATTGCGTCATAGTTTCGGGTGGGCATGTTATCGGATAGTCCGATAGACGCCAGGTGAAGTCAAATATCGCTGGGGCTTGCGCGGCGCTCGCACGGCAGCAGCGGATCAGTCGCTGTAGCGCTCGACGGTATCGCCGTTCGGATCGCGCACATAGACGGCGTGGAGCCGCGCCGGGCCCGAATGGACGGCGCGAGAGGGCGGAGCCCTCGCTGCCCGGAAGGCGGGGATGCGCTCACGGCCGCGGGCGCCGCGCCGGCTCTCGCCTCGCTTTCGCCGCGCGCCGCACGATGGCCTCGCGCTCGACCGTGGCCGCCTCGATGGGCCTCTTGCTCTTCTTGTTCTTGCCGACGCTCTTTCTGATGCCCATGACGGGATCCAGTGTACTCCAGGGCACCGACGCCTGCCCCCGTGGTGGCGCTCATGCGCGATCCGTCAGAGCGAGCTCGAGATGATTGTGGCAGGCGCGGCAGTCGAGCCGCCACGTCGGCGCGAATCGGTTGCCCACGGCAAAATCTTGCTCGAACGTGCACCGTGGACAGACGCCGCGGACACGGACGACCGTCTTGGTGTCACGGACGCGCATCACCCCGGTCACGATGCCGATGACGAAGAAGCCCGGCACGAGGACAAAGTGAAGTCCCGGGATGAAGATGCAGGCGCCGGCGATCGCCCAGAATGCCCCTGCGCCTCGGAACCCTCGCGCGAGTCGCTGACCCGGGGTCAGGCGCGCGACTGATACCGCGGCACGGCTCGGCATCGACCCGAAGGCCGTGAGGGAGGCGTTGAGCACCTCGGGCTCGATCACGCTGCCGCAGCCGTGCGCATGGCCTGGGGCTCGCGGAGCCGCCGCTCGACCGTCGCCCAGTCAACGTTGCGGAAGAACGCGTCGATGTAGCGCCCCTTCTCGTTCGCCGCGTAGTCGCGCATGAAGGCGTGCTCCCAGACATCCATCACGAGGAGCGGCTTGAATCCGGCGGGCACGCCGTCCTGATGCAGGGTCACCCAGTGGTTCGTCACGCGGGCGGTGGCGGGGTCCTGGCAGAGGAGCACCCAGCCCACGCCTCGCATCCCGCCGATGGCCCGGAAGTCCGTCTGCCAGCGCTCCACGGAGCCGAAGGCGTCCTGGAGCGCGGCGGCGACGGCGGAGCCGGCGGCCGGGCGCGGATCGGCGCCGCCGCGAAGGTTCGAGAAGTAGTACTCGTGCAGGATCATGCCGTTGTACTCGTAGCCGAGACGGCGGGTCAGCTCGGCGAACTGCATGTCGCGGCCCGAGGCGCGGCCCTGCGCGCGGAGGGCGGCCAGCTCGTCGTTGAGAATGTTGACCTGTCGGACATAGCCGGCGTAGAGCACGAGGTGCTCGGCGACCTGCATGGCGGACAGGCCGTCGAGCCCTTCGAGACTGGCGAAGCGCTGCTCCTGGTAGCCCGTCGCGTTCACATACGGCATTGCCGACTCCTCCTCACGCCGCGATGGCGCGGCGCATCCGCGAAGCTCCTACACTAGACACTACGAGTGGAGCATGAGAGAAGGATGAGAGCCGAATGAGAAGGCGCCTTTCGAGTGCTGCGCCATGGTTGCGCGCTCCCGCCACCGTGTGTTATCTCCGCCACATACTCAGGGCAGGACTCGCCGGCGCCGTCCTCTTCTTGGCCGCTCTGCTTCCCTCGACGGCCCGCGCGCAGGCGGTGGGCCAGGTGTTCCAGCGGGCCAATCCCTCCGTCGTCACCATCCGCACGACAGAGCGCGAGATTGCCGGCACCGAGCCCGGCCAGTTCACGGGAGTGGCCGGTCTGGGCTCGGGCGTCTTGATCTCCGCGGACGGCAAGATCATGACGGCGGCCCACGTCGTGCAGCTCGCCGACAAGATCACCGTGGAGTTCCTGAGCGGAGAAACCGTGGGCGCCCAGGTCGTCGCCTCGGAGCCCGACGCCGACGTGGCCCTGCTCCGGCTCGCGAGCGTCCCCGCGGGCGCCGTCCCTGCCCGGCTGGGAGACTCGGACCGGGCGCGCATCGGCGACCAGGTGCTCATCATCGGCGCCCCCTACGGCATCGGCCACAGCCTCTCCGTCGGGTACGTCAGCGCCCGCCACAAGCCGAATACCATCTTCGGGGCCATGGCGGCGGCCGAGTTCCTCCAGACGGATGCCGCCATCAACCAGGGCAACTCGGGCCGGCCCATGTTCAACATGCAGGCCGAGGTGATCGGCGTGGTCAGCCACATCATCTCGAAGTCGGGGGGCTTCGAGGGACTGGGCTCCGTGGTCAGCTCGAACATGGCGCGCAAGCTGCTGCTCGAGCAGCGCTCCTTCTGGAGCGGGACGGCCGGCTTCGTCCTCTCGAGCGAGCTGGCCAAGGTGTTCAACCTGCCTCAGCCCGTGGGCCTGCTCGTTCAGCGCATCGCGAAAAACCCGCCCGCCGAAGGCATCGGTCTCCGCCCCGGCACCATGCAGGCCACCATCGGAGGGCAGACGCTCACGGTGGGCGGCGACATCATTCTCGAGGTCGAAGGCATCCGGATCGAGAACCAGGAGAGCTACACGCGCATCCAGGAGCGCCTGAGCCGCAAGAGGGCCGGCGAGACGATCGCCCTCAAGGTCTTGCGCGAAGGGCGCATCATCGAGCTCTCCGGCGTCAAGCCCTAGCAGGCGGCTGAAAAAAGCCCATCTGCTTCGTTGGCGCCCTCAACCGCAGGCTCAACGTAGAGAGACTACGCCTCGCCTGCGGATCAACTAAGCTCTCCTCTCGCGACGGCCAGGGCCGCCGCTCAACTCGAACGGCGGAGCGCCGCCTCGCATCTGGACCTTTTTGAGCCGCCTGTCAGGAGGCTATTTTGCGGCGGCGAACTTGCCTGGGAGCCTTCCGAGAATCCGATCCGTCCATGAGGAGGCGCTTGGCCACGAAGTACTTCTTCGGGTGGCGCCGATTCTCACGGGCCCGCTCGCGATAGCGCTCGAGCTGCCGCTCCAGAGCGGCCATGACCCCGTCGAAGGCGAGGCGGGGTGTGGCCGCCACGTGCTCGATGTGGATGGCGGGACGATAGGGAACGTGAAGGTTCACCGCGCAGCGCAAGGCCAGGCCTCCCTTGGGACCGTCATCGTCGAAGAAGGTCACGCGAGCGCGGACGGGGGCGGCCTTGATCGTCTCGAGCGCCGCGCCGACGAGCCGGCCCACGCGCCCCCGCAGCATCGGATCTCTCTCCAGCCCCTGGATGTCGACCTTCATGGCTTCCCTCCGACGGAGACGCCGGCTAGCGACCGCGCACGGTCAGCACGGGATTCCGGGACCCCGCCACCACGCGAGATGCGACGCTGCCGAGAAAGAGCCGGGCGAGGCCCGTGCGTCCGTGCGTCCCGATCACGATGAGGTCGGCCTTCCGGCGGCGCGCGGTGCGGAGGATCTGATCGTCGGCCACTCCCTCGACGAGCAGCGCGGTGGCGCGGGCCCCCGCCTTGCGGGCCTTGGCCTGCAGCGCGGCCAGCCGCTTCTCGGCGTATTTCCGGGCCGAGGCTTCGAGATCTTCGTAGACCTGGGGGGCGACATAGCCCTCGCCGCCGATGGGCATGGGCGGCGCGAGCACGTGAAGGAGGAAGAGCTGAGCGCGGTCGGCTCGAGCCAGGGCCACAGCCCGTGTGAACGCCGCGCTCGAGGCGCCGGAGAAATCCGTCGGATGGAGGATGCGCCGCCACATGCTCATGGATGGCCTCCTGGGAGCGCTGAGTTCTACCCCGAGCATAGCACGCCGTCGCCGGCGGCCCGGCGTCGGCCTCAATGGGGGCGCGGGCGTGCCGCATGATCTCCTCCGTACTCCACGCGATAGCGCGTGCGGCGGGCGGCTTCGAGGGCGGGCGTGCTGAGCGAGAGCGTGGCTGTCCCGCCCGGCTCCATTCGCGACGGCACGGGCACCGCGGATTTTGCCCAGAGGATCTTGCCGAAGAAATCATAGAACTCCACGGTGACCCGGACCACGCGCACGGGACGCGGCCCGCTGTTCCTGAGCAGGGCGACGTGCTGGACGGACGGCGCAGGGTGGGCGCCGCCGGGCTTCCTCTGGGCGGCGGCCGGCGTGCGCGTCTCCTGGACGACCACCACGGGGTCGCCGTCCGTGGCGAGCGCCGGGCGGACGAAGGCCGCGAAGGCCACGAGCGCGAAGGCGGAGCACCAATACCTCATGCTCCGTGACGCTAGGGTGCCCTCGCGACCTCGTCAATGTCCGAAGTTCGATACGCGAGCTCGACGGACTAGTCGAGCTCGACGTCCGGCTCTTTCATCAGCAGGTCGGGCACGGTCTTGCCGGACTTCTTGAGGCTGTCGGCGCGGTCCTTGATGGTGTCGCGATAGCACGCGGTGAACTGCCGGATCTCGCCGCGGGACTCGGCGTCGGCGTGGACCTTGAGATTGCCGTCGAGGTCGACCTGGTCCACGTGGAGCGTGTGGTAGCGGCTCTCGCAATGTCCCGCCGCGTCCAGGAAGATCTCATGGCTGAGCCGCTGCTCCGGGGTCATGCTGACGCAGCCGGCGCCCAGAAGCGCGAGGCCCGCGAGAATCCCGTGCACAGTGCGCATGTCGTCCCTCCGCTAAACTGCGGCGCATCCTAGCAATCTCTGCCACGCTCCGGTAGGGGGGTAAACGATGCTGACAGCGGACGAGATCATCGCACGGCTGGGCCTCCGGCCACATCCGGAAGAGGGAGGCTTCTTCGCCGAGACCTATCGGGCGGCGGAGCGCCTCGAGGCCCCTGGCCTCCACTCTCGCTACGCCGGGCCTCGCGCGGTCAGCACCGCGATCTACTACCTGCTGACGCTCGAAACCGTCTCGGCCCTGCACCGCCTCGCCTCCGACGAGGTCTTTCATTTCTACCTGGGAGACCCGGTGGAGATGCTCCACCTGCTGCCGGATCGGTCTCATCGGGTGCTCACGCTGGGGCAAGATCTGGCCGCGGGCATGACGCCCCAGGTGGTGGTGCCCGCCGGAGTGTGGCAGGGCGCGCGGCTCGCGGCCGGGGGGCGATGGGCGCTCCTCGGCTGCACGGTGGCGCCGGGCTTCGAGTTCGCGGACTACGAGCACGGGCGCCGCGGACCCCTCGCGGAAGCGTACCCAGCCGCGCGTGACCTCATCGTCGCGCTCACGCGCTATGATAGCCGGCATGACGCCGCGAGCTGACGCGGGCTCGCATCGGGTGCTCTGGGGATTGGCGCTGGCCGTGATCGTGCTGGCGGCGTTCTTCGGGGGCATGCTCGTCGAGCGTCTGCGTCTGGACGCCAAGCGGGACGAGGTGATCCAGCGATACAATCGCGTGCTCCAGGAGCACCGGGAGCAGCAGATGCGCTCGGAAAAGTCCGTCTCGCGCTAGCCGGTCGGGGTCTGGTCGTACTTGAGGACCCGCACCTTCTCCATGGTGATGAGCCCGCCCCGCATCATCCCGTCGACCTCTGGCAGCACGGAGTCCAATCGCTCCTGCGAATCCACGACCTCGATGACGAGGGGCAGATCGGCGGAGAGCCGCAGGATATTCGCCGTGTGCACCACGGAATTTGCCCCGAAGCCGGCGGCGGCACGCAGCACGGTGGCTCCCGCCAGGCCCCGCGTTCGAAACAGCTCGAGCAGCGCGGCGTGAAGCGGGCGGTGCTCCCAGCGGTCGCTCTCTCCGACGAAAATGCGCATCAGGACCTGCTCTCCGTCCAACTTCCGCATGGCTACAACCCTCCCTTCCACCCGACCACGACCCGTCCCAGGCCAAGGCCGAGCACGCAGACGACAAGGCAGAGACCGGTCGTGAGCACGACGTTGGCGGCCGCCCCCAGCCATGATCCATTCTCGATCAGGCTGATCGTCTCGTAGGAGAAGGACGAGTACGTCGTGAAGCCGCCCATGACCCCGATCGTCAGCACGAGACGCGTCGTCTCGGGAATGGCTAGCGTGGTGAGTCCCACCTGCTGAACGAACCCAATCAAGAACGAACCCAGCACGTTGATGAAGAGGGTGCCGTAGGGGAACTCGGAGCCAAGCCAGCGCGCGGCCAGTCCGCCGATGAGATATCGGGCCCCCGTCCCCACGGCGCCGCCCAGACAGATCAGCAGGAGGCGCACGGGGCGCGGTTCAGTCGAGGGGCGGACGCCGCGCGGCCCACGGGTGCGCCGCTTCGAAGGCCGCCGAAGCGGCGAGGACGGCGCGCTCGGCGAAGCGGCGCCCGACGATCTGCAGCCCGACCGGCAACCCCGCCGCCGTGAAGCCCACGGGCACCGTGGCCGCGGGCTGCCCGGTGAGATTGAAGGGAAAGCAGAACGGGATCCAGCCGAGGGGGGAGACGGGCTCGCCGTTGATCTCCTTGACGGCGGGGCGCGCGACAGGAAACGGCGGCACCGCCACCGTGGGCGTGATCAAGAGATCGAAGCGCGCGAGGAAGCGCTGCACCTCGGTCCAGAGCTCGTGCCGCCGACGCGTGGCGGCCAGGTACTGATCGATGGTGACCGTTCGGCCATGCTTGAGCACGGCCACGAAGCTCCGGTCAAGCTGCTCGGCCGCGTCGTCGAGCCGCTCTCCCCACGCCGCGTGGGTCTCCGCCGTCCCGATCGTCCGGAAGATCTCCTCCGGGTCGTCCCAGCCCGGTGACACCACTTCGACATGGCAGCCCAGGCTCTCGAATTGCTCCGCCGCCTCGGCGCACAGCTCGGCGACCTCCGCATCCACGCGCGCATAGCCCAGATCGGCCGACCAGCCCACGCTGAGGCCCTCGAGTCCGTTCTCGCAGGCCGCGAGGAATGACGATCCGGCGTCGGCGGGCAGCGACCAGCGATCACGGTCGTCGGGCCCGGCCAGGACGTCGAGCATGAGGGCCGCGTCGCGCACCGTGCGCGTCATGGGCCCGGTCACCGAGAAGCTCTGCCACCCCGGGAAGCCCGGCGCCTGGGGCACGCGACCGAATGAGGGCTTCAGACCGTAGATCCCGCAGAAGGCCGCGGGGATCCGGATCGATCCGCCGCCGTCGGTGCCGAGGGCGAGCGGCCCCATGCCCGTCGCGGCCGCGACCGCCGCGCCGCCGCTCGAGCCGCCTGGCGTGAGGGACGGGCTCCAGGGATTGCGCGTGATGCCGAAGAGGGGGTTGTCGGTCACGCCCTTGTGACCAAACTCCGGCGTATTGGTCTTGCCGAGGATGATCGCGCCCGCTCCCTTGAGGCGCTCGACGGAGACGGCATCCTCCTCCGGCACGTGGTCGGCGAAGAGGCGCGAGCCGCCCGTGGTCAGCACGCGGCGCGTGAAGACGAGGTCCTTGATCGAGACGGGCACGCCGTGCAGCGCGCCGAGCTCTTCCCCGGTCATCACGGAGACTTCGGCGGCCTGGGCGGCGTCCCGCGCTTCCTCGGCGGTGACGGTGCAGTAGGCGTTGAGGGCGGGATTGTGGCGCTCGATGCGTGCGAGGGCGGCGTCGACGACCTCGACCGGGGAAACCTTGCGCGCGCGGATCAGCGCGGCAAGCTCGAGCGCGGGAAGCCAGGTGAGATCGTCGGCGGCCACGGGTCTAGCGGACCACCCGGGCGACCGGGACGACCTCGGCGCACGCGACACACGGCACGGCGGCGCCGATCAGGAGAGCACGCACGCGTCGAATTGTATCATCATCGTGACCATGGACCGCGCCGCCCCCGCCCGCTTGGCCGCCTGGCTGGACCGCGCGGAGATGCTCGCCCTCGACCCGCCGCGACTCGAGGCTCTCCGCGACTCGCTGAGCGCGGCCGACCCCCCGATCTGGGTCGGGCGCTGGGGCACGCTCGTCGGCTTCGAGGCGGGACCGGCTCACCGGCGCCTCGTGCAGTTCGATCGCCACGGTCACCTCGTGGCCGCGCTTCGATGGTCATCCGACGGTGAGCTGCGCTGGGCCCGCTGCCGCACGGCCGCGGGGGCCTGGATCGGCGTGGAGCCCGGCGTGGCGACGCATCCGGGGTGGGGGCGATCGGATCAGCTCTGGCTCCTGGACGGCGCGGAGCCCTGGCGGCCTGTCGAGCCCCTCACCGTGTTCCGTTCGCTCGACTGGGCGCGCCTCGATCACATCCCCCCGCTGGCCGAGCCGGGCCGCCTGCCTCGTGGCGCGGGCAGCGCCGTGCTCAACCTCGTGGCCGCGCTCATGAAGGACCAGGGCGTGGCCCGCGTGCGGTATCGCGGTCCGTTCCCCTCGGAGCAGCTCTTCACCACGCTGCTGGAATGCTTTCGCTACGATCCGCGCCAGACGCTGCCGCTCGAGCGCTTCGTGGCGGACGGCGGTCTCGACTGGCTTCCCGCCCCGTATGAGAGCCATCGGGTCGCGCCGTGGGTGACCGTGAGCTTGCGCGAGAGCATCGACACCGTGACGGCCGACGGCATCACCTTCTCGCGCCCCGACTGGCAGGGAGTGGTGCGCCGCGAGCCGCGCGTGGTCCGGGTGGACGGCGAGCGCGTCCGCTGCTCCTTCTGGGTCCTCGGCGGTCCGCTCGAAGACCGTCTCGTGCTCGACCAGGCGGGGGAAGTGCTGGAGGCGCCCTCGGCCCGGGAGCCCGACGCGGCGCCGGCGCCCTTGCCGCCCGTCTGGAACACGGCGCTCGCCGACCTCATCGCGCGCGAGAGCGCGGCTCCCCTCGCCGCCGCCATCAAGGACGTGCTCCGGGATGTCGCCATCGAGTGGGGCGCCGTGCCGGACGACCTGCTTCGCGCCTGGGATCGCCGCATCCGCTTGAGCGGGAGACTGCGGGAGGCTGGTCAGGCATCCCTGCGCGGCGCGGCACCCGGACAGGATCGCGCGGAGCAGGCGCTCCGCTTCATCCTGGAAGTGGCGCGTCTCCTCGGCCCCGAGATCAGGACCCGGGCCCAGGCGCTCCTCGAAGCGCTCCCGGAGGGCGAGCAACAGCGAAGACTCGAGGCGGCCGCCGCCGAGCTGCCCCCCGAGTTGGATGATGCCCTGGACGAGTCCGTGGGTAAGCTGATCGCCCTGGTGGCGCGAAGCGCCTAGCGACTAGGCGTGCTTGGCGGAGAGGATAAGCCAGGCATTCAGGCCGACGAAGGCCATCACCGACAGGAGCGAGAGCGTGAAGTAGGCGAGGTAGACGACTTCCTGCCGCCGGAACCGCCCCACGGCGATCCGCTTCAGGAACGTGCCGCGCATGAACTGCGAGGACTCCTGAGAGAGGCGCGGCATGCCCACCGCGTCTTCGAGCACATGGTAGCCGTCCATCTCGAGAAAGGAGAAGGGGTAGATGCAGACGATGAAGGACTGCAGCTGCAAGACGGCCGAGGCGGCCACGCAGGCCTGCAGGAGCCCCGGGCCGAGAGCGTTGGCCCAGATGACGCCCAGCATGCCCAGGACGAGGTGCACGGTGGGACCCGCCAGGGCATTCACCACGCGCGCGCGGCGCGAGGCCATGAAGAGGTCGGTGACGTCGGCGTAGAAGGTCGGCACGACCAGGTGGTGGACGATGAAGCCGACTTCCTTGACGCGGCGGCCATAGTGCACGCAGGCGAGCGCGTGCACGAGCTGATGAAGGGCCACCGTGAGGAAGAAGGCGAGCTTGAGGGCGATGATGGCCACGATGGCGTGGTGCCCGAGCGCGGAGCTGATGGCGCCGAGATCGTTCCAGAGATTGACGAGGGCGCGCGTGCCGAAGGCCGTCAGCACGATGAGGCCGATCACCGCGGCCGGCGTGAAGAGCAGCCAGCCGCCCCAGCGATGGATCCGCTCGAAGAGGTCGTTCCAGCGCCGGCTCGACACGTTGAGCCGCTCGATGGCGTGCAGCCCCGCTTCCATGGCCCGCGCCGCCGGGTTGCGCCGGTTGCGCGCGAGGATGTCGCGTAGCCGCGACATCGGCCGGAGGGTGAGCAGATCGGCAAGCAGGAGCTTGCGGATCAGCTGGGGAATTTTCTCGAAGTCGAAGGAGCCGTAGCGCATGACGTAGGCCACGGCGATGTCCTGCATGCTCACACGCCCGTCCATCTGCTGCCACAGGAAGCGCTCTTCCTCGTCGAGCTGGAGATAGTTCTCGGCGCGGCGGCTCTTGAGCACGTACTTCTTGGTGCCGGGAACGCCCGACGGCAACTGGGCCAGCTCCCACTGGTCGTCGGGGAGCCGCTGGGGACGGAGCTGGAGGTAGGCGGCCGGGCTCGCGATCTCCCGGGTCTCGAAGCTCTCACCGTCCTCCGAGCGAACGAGGAGCTCGAGGCGAGCGGGGGGGCGGGGCGCCGCGCCGGGAGCGGTCAATCCAGCCTGCGGGCCCGGCTCGCTCACCGGGACGGGCCTCCGCTCTTGCGCTCGGCATCGAGACCGGTCGCCTCGAGCCCCCAGCGGGTGACCTCGCTCACGAGCTGGCTCGACTGGACGAGCCGGCGGATCAGCACGACCACGAGCTGCTGGAAGAGACGGGCGGCATCCTTCGGATTGGCCTCGATGAACTCGTTGATGCTCTTCCGGTCCAGCGAGAGGAGCGAGGCCTCGTTCTCGGCCTGGATGGTGGCGGTGCGTATGGGCTCGTCGCCGAACACGCTCATCTCGCCGAAGACATCGCCGGCCTGAAGTCGGCTCAGGATCTGCTCCACGCGGCCGCTCACGACCTTGGAAACCAGGATGGTGCCGGTGCGGATGAAGAACATCTCCTCGCCGGGGTCGCCCTCGCGAAACAGCACTTCGCTCTTGCGGAGGCGGCGCTCGCGGAGCCGCGGCCAGAGCGCGACGAGCTGGGGTTCCTCGAGGTCCTTGAGGAGGCTGATCTCACGGAGGAAGGAAAGGTCGGCCGACTTGGCCACGTGAGGGATCCGCGCTACATGGCCCAGCGCTTCATGAGCACGGCCTTGGCGGCGCGTGCGCGCTCGGCCGTGGGCGCCTGTCCCACGCGACCCAGAGCCTGGACCACCATGGCGCGCTCGTCGTCCGAGAGCACATAGTCGGCCAGGGTCGCGCCGGGATCGCGCACGAGCTCGTCCAGGAAGTCCGGATCGGTCATGACCCGTCCCACCAGGTCCCGGAAACCCAGCGAATCCATACGCCCCCTTGGCTGACATGATGAACCCGGCGGGCTGGACCGCTCTGAGCGCCGCCTGAAATCTTGTGAACGCTTCCGGCCGGCTCGCGGCACGGATCGGGCACAAGCTGCAGTATAGCCTAGTTACGGTCATCGTTGGAATGGCGCCCGAGAACACGATGGGAGGGAGAATCCGGATCAACCAGAAGCGCAATAAATGCACATCAGTGACGGAAACCGAGATCCGCCACGACGAACCCGCGATCGGCGGGATTACTTTCCGCCGACCGTGACCTTGCTGCCCGCCCCGCTCACTGACACGAGGGCGCTGGTCGGGCTCGCGTACTTGATGGCCCCGAGGCTCGGGTTCTTCACGGCGCCGTCGGCGATGGCGACATTGGTGGCGGTGGCCCCGTTCAGGAGGGCCACCGGGATCCCCCCGAACAGCGCGCAGGAGCCGCCGCACAGGTTGTTCGAGACGGAGAGCAGGTTGCCCCCCGTGCCCCCGAAGGCCACCAGGGCCCCACCGATGCTGGCAAAGGATCCGCCGCTGACGCTCAGCAGCGGGCCGTTCAGGAGCGACAGCGTGCTGCCGTTGCTCAGGGTCAGCAGATTGCCCGTCACGGTCAGCCCGCTCCCGCCCGTCACGTTCACGAGGGCGCCGCGGGAGACGACGAGCCGGCTGGCATCGAGGGCGACCAGGGTCGTCCCGTGGCTCATGAGCCGGCTCTGGCCGCCCAGCGCGATCGCGTCCGAGGCGCTGGTCAGCTGGCTGCCCCGGAGGAGGGCAACCACGGGCGCAGTGGCCTCCAGGAGGGCCTTGTCGACCCGGGCTACGTGCTGGGTCGTGATCGTGGCGCCGTCGGCGGCGAGCAGCCCGCCGCCCGTCGTGAGCGGCGTGTCCGTTGCCACGGTTTGCCCCGTCAGGGGATCGACGGCCGTGCCGCTGCCCGCGAGATCGAAGATCGCGATGTCGGTGCCGATGGCGTGGTTGCCACCGGTCAGGGAAACCAGGGGATCGGTCGTCGTCGAGACGAAGCTTCCGCCGGGCAGCACGGAGAGCAGGCTCACGGGGGCCGTGAGATTGGTGTCGGTGGCACGGAGCAGCGGGCCGCCCAGGCTTGCCTTCGACCCTGCTGCCACGACCATCGCAGAGTCGAAAGTTGCGGCGCCACCGTGATAGTCGAGCAGCGGATCAGAGCTCGTACGGGTCAGCGTCGCCCCACCCTGGACCAGGTACAGGGGCGGATCCTGAAGCACGGACACCTCATCGATCAGGACGCCACTGGGATAGGCGGTGTCGCCCACGTCGCCCAGTTCGAAGACGAGCGAGGCCTCGCCGGACTTGGCCGGCGCCAGCCAGCTGAACGTGAGCGTCTTGAAGCCGGTATATCCCCACCCGCACGTCGGGCAATCTCCCCCGGCGCTGAAGCCGGCGACACTGACCTGCTGCTGGGAGACCTGGCTGGGGGTGAAGGCGCTATTGACTGACAGCGTTGTTAGCGTCGTCTCCCCTGCTGCTGTCTTGATCTTGACGTTGAACGTGTCATTGAAAGGGCTATTGCCCCCGTAGAGCGTGGTCCAGTACGGATACTCATTGCTGACGAAGTTGTAGGTGGCCTTGACCGTGTAGAGCGTTTGGCCGGTGGCCTGGAAGGACTGGGACAGCGTGCTGAACTGAGTGAAGCGACCACTTGGATCAAGCGAGCCGGGCATGGAGCCTGGCCCACTGGAGACGAATCCCATGAAATGCCCTGCCGGAGTGGTGAAGGCTCCCAGGCTCGTGATCACCTGGCCGCTACCCCCAAGGCTCCAGCCGGGAGGGAAGCTGCCCGATTCGAAGCCGCCATTGCTCAGCTTCTCGCCCTTCAGGGTGCTTGGAATGTTCTGGAGCCCAACGGGCGGGATGATCTGGGCCTGGCATCCCGAGGTGCAGCCCTGGATCTTCGTGTCGGCCTCAGTGCTTTCGGGCGAGATAGCTGCCGCCAGGAGCATCAGCTTTTTCTGCTCCTGGCCGATCAGGGCCTCCCGGCCCTGACGGACACCGGCGACCAGCGGCGCAGTGAAGCCGGCAAGTTTCTGGCTCATCTCCCCCACCGTGACGGGTCGGCTGCTGCCCAGGAAGGCCCCGACCACTCCGACCGTGCGGAACGGGGTCAGCTGGGTGCTCTGGCCCAGGTTCGCCCGCGGGGCAACGTCCACCGCCCCGTTGACGCAGGTCACGAGCGTATTGGCGGCCAGGGGACCCTGCGTCCCCTGGGCCCCCTGCTGCGTCACCTCCACCACGAACACGGTGCCGCGCACCGCAGCCACGGCGTTGGGGGTGTGCACCTCGAGCCGCTCCCCGGGCTGCATGCGCTGCTTGGCCACGCCCACGGCGATCTTGCCCGAGGTGAGGTTGATCGTCGTCTTGCCCAGCTCCTCGGTGATGGTCAGCACCGACAGCTCG
>DASQAK010000258.1:0-17026 GCA_035635755.1 Candidatus Methylomirabilota bacterium
AACTCGTCGAGGTGCGGCTCGGGCGAGGACTCCCCTTGCAGATCGAGCTGGTACAGGAGCTGGAGCGCGAGCTCGCGCGCCTTCCGGCGCTTGCCCATCAGCGGCGCCCCGACCGGCGCGACGCGCGCGCGCCCCGCATCCACCCCGCCATCTCGAGGGCGGCCCGCGCCGCGTCTTCCCACCGGTGGCCGACGGACCCGCCCGCGCGCTCCCAGGCCTGCTCCTCCGTCAACGAGGTGATGACGCCGAAGGTGACGGGGACGCGGGTTTCGAGAGCCACGCGCGACAGCCCCTGCGCGGCCGCGCTCGCCACGTACTCGTAGTGGGGCGTCTCCCCGCGGATCACCACGCCGACACAGACGATGGCCGCGTAACGGCGCGTGCGCGCCAGCGTCATGGCCGCCAGGGGAAGCTCGAACGAGCCGGGCACCCAGTGGACGTCGACGCGCTCGGGCCCCACGCCACCCTCGCCGAGGGCGGCCATGGCGCCATCGGCGAGCTTCTTCGAGATGGCCTCGTTGAAGCGCGCCGCCACCACGGCGAAGCGGCCCGCGGGGGCCGCGCTCGGCCGCGAGGGAGTCCGGGGAGCTCGGCCCGCCATGTCAGTCCGGGAACGAAGAGAAGAGGTGGCCCATCTTGTCGCGCTTGGTCAGGAGGTATCGCCGGTTGTTCTCCGTGGGAGGGATCTCGATGGGCACGCGCTCGACGACCTGAAGGCCGTAGCCTTCGATGCCGACGATCTTCTTCGGATTGTTGGTCAGGATCCGCAGACGCTTGGCGCCGAGATCGACGAGGATCTGCGCCCCGATTCCGTAGTGCCGCAAGTCGGCCTGGAAGCCCAGGACGGTGTTTGCCTCCACCGTGTCCTTGCCCTGGTCCTGCAGCTCGTAGGCGCGAAGCTTGTTCAGGAGCCCGATGCCGCGTCCCTCCTGGCGCATGTACAGGAGGATTCCGCGGCCCTCGCGCTCGATGATGGCGAGCGCCTTGTGGAGCTGGGAGCCGCAGTCGCAGCGGCGGCAGCCGAAGACGTCGCCCGGGAGGCACTCGGAGTGCACGCGGACGAGGACGGGCTCCTCGCCCCGCACATCGCCCATGACCAGGGCCAGGGGCAGCCGGTCGTCCACCGTGGTCTCGTAAGCGATGCAGGTGAACTCCCCGTACTCGGTGGGAAGCTGCGTGGTGGCGGCACGCCGGACCAGCTTCTCCTGGTGGATGCGGTACTCGATGAGGTCCTTGATGGTGATGCACTTGAGCCCGTGCCGCCGGCCCAGGGCAAGGAGGTCGGGCACCCGCGCCATGCCTCCCTCGTCGTTGAGGATCTCGCAGATGACGCCGGCCGGGTAGCAGCCGGCCAGCCTCGCCAGGTCGATGGCGGCTTCCGTGTGGCCGGCCCGCCTCAGGACGCCGCCCGGCATCGCGCGCAGGGGAAAGATGTGCCCAGGCCGCGCCAGGTCATCGGGACGGGCGGTCGGGCTCACCAGGGTGCGGATGGTCACCGCCCGGTCATAGGCGGAGATGCCGGTCGTCACCCCGCGCCGGGCGTCCACGCTGACCGTGAAGGCGGTGCCGAGGGGGGCGGTGTTGTCGCTCACCATCATCGGGATCTGCAGCTCGTCGAGACGCTCGGCGAGCATGGGCATGCACATGAGGCCGCGCCCGTGCATGATCATGAAGTTGACCGCCTCGGGGGTGACCCGGTCGGCGGCCATGAGGAAGTCGCCCTCGTTCTCGCGATCCTCGTCGTCCACGACCATTATGATCTGCCCCGCGCGAATGTCCTCCACCGCGGCCTCGATACTCGCGAACTCTCGTCGGCTCTCCATGGTCACCGTGGCTCCCCTCTCACGCTCAGCACGCGCAGCACGTACTTCCCGATCACGTCCATCTCGAGGTTGACCCTCCGTCCGGGCTTGAGGGTCCCCAGAGTCGTGCGCTCCAGTGTATGCGGGATCAGCATGATCTCGAAAGCCCCCACCTCCAGCGCCGCTACCGTCAGGCTGACGCCGTCCACGGCCACCGATCCCTGGGGAATGAGCAGGGGCGCCAGGTCTTCACCTCGCCACTCGATCCTGAGTCGCGCCGTTTCCCCCGCCCGATCGAGCGCGATCACTGAGCCGACCCCGTCGACGTGCCCGAGCACGAGGTGACCACCCAGGAAACCGTCGAGCCGCATGGGACGCTCGAGATTGACCGGGTCGCCGGGGCCGAGATCGGCGAGGGCCGTGCGCGACAGGGTCTCCGGGCCCAGATCAAAGGCGAGGTGTCCGGAGCCGATTCCCACCGCGGTCAGGCAGACGCCGTTGACGGCCATGCTCGAGCCGATCTCGATGCCGCCGAGCGTCGCATCGGCTTCAACGGTGAGACGCGATCCATCCCGCTCGAGCACCCGTCCGCACTCCTCGACGATTCCGGTGAACATCCAGCCTAGCTCCTCCTCGATGCTTCCACGTCGCCCTCGAGCATCCAGTCATCGCCGACAGGGCGTGCTTCGAGACGCCCCACCCGGACCGCCTCGGGCAGCCGAAGCCCCGGGCCCGCGAGAGGCCCCGGGGCGGAACGTCCGCCCAGGAGCACGGGAGCGACGAAGGCGACGATGCGGTCGACCAGTCCCGCTCGCAGGAAGGAGCCTGCCAGCTCCCCGCCGCCTTCGAGGAGGAGACCCGTGACGTCGAGGGCGCCCAGGCGCGCGAGAAAATCGACCGGCCCCACGCGGCCGTCCTCCTCCTTGCACCGGAGCACCGTGACGCCCCGTGCCTCGAGGGCGGCCACGCGCTCGGGATCGGCAAGATCGGTGACGGCGACGACGGCGCGTGAAGGGCGCCCCGCGGCCAGGACTCTTGCGTGGAGGGGGAGGCGGGCGCGGCTGTCGACCACGACGCGCAGCGGCTCGCGCGGCCAAGGAGCGGCCAGGCGCACGTCGAGGGCGGGATCATCGGTGAGGGCCGTGCCGATCCCCACCACGACGGCATCGCTCGCGCTCCTCAGCCGGTGCGCTTCGGCCCGCGCGCCCACGCCCGTGATCCAGCGCGAGCGCTGATCGTGGTCCGCCGTCTTGCCATCCAGGGTGGCGGCCCACTTCAGCGTGACGTGCGGTCTCCCGAGACCGGCGACCGTGAAGAACGCGCGGTTCAGGGCGATCGCTTCCCGCTCCCGGCAGCCCAGGGTGACGGCGAGTCCCGCGGCGGCCAGCGCGCGGGCGCCGCCTCCGGTAACTTTCGGATTGGGGTCGGCAACGGCCGCGACGACGCGGCGCACTCCCGCCCGCAGGATGGCGTCGACGCAGGGCGCCGTCCGGCCCGCGTGATTGCACGGCTCGAGGGTGACGTAGAGATCGGCGCCGCGGGCGAGGGCTCCCGCCGCGGCCAGGGCGAGGACCTCGGCATGAGGCGCGCCCGCGCGCGCGTGGAAGCCCTCGCCGAGCGCCCGCCCGTCGGCCACGACGACGGCGCCCACGGCGGGATTCGGCGAGGTCACGCCCCGCCCTCGCTCCGCGAGCTCGAGCGCGCGCCCCATCCATCTGATGTCCGTCGGGCTGATGTCGGTGGGCCCGATGTCTGTCGGTCGGATGTCCGGCGTGCTCGCGGTCATGGTCGCCCTCATTCCCCCGCGAGGCCCGCCGCGAAGATCTTCGCGTCGAAGGGCTGGAGATCCTCGATGCTCTCACCCACTCCGATCAGCTTGATGGGCACGCCCAGCTCCTTCCAGATCCGCACCACGATGCCGCCCTTGGCGGTGCCGTCCAGCTTGGTCAGCACGAGCCCCGTGAGCCCTATCGCCTCGTGAAAGAGCCGGGCCTGCTGGAGCCCGTTCTGGCCGGTGGGCGCCTCGATCACCATGAGCGACTCGTGGGGCGCCCCCGGAAGCTGTCGCGAGATCACGCGCTTGAGCTTCGCGAGCTCCTCCATGAGATTGCTCTTGGTGTGGAGGCGCCCCGCCGTGTCGACGAGGAGGACGTCGATACGGCGGGCCATGGCCGCCTTCACGGCGTCGAAGACCACCGCGGCGGGATCAGCGCCCGTCCCCTGACGGATGACCTCCGTGCCGGAGCGCCGGCCCCATTCCTCGAGCTGCTCGACGGCCGCGGCCCGGAAGGTGTCGGCGGCGGCAAGCAGCACGCCCTTCCCCGATTGCCTGAGGGCGGCCGCGAGCTTGCCGGTGCTCGTCGTCTTGCCCGAGCCGTTGACGCCCAGCATGAGCACGACGCTCGGCCTCGCCTCGAGCTCGAGGGGCGCCGCCGCCCCCGCGAGCGTCTCCTCGAGGAACTGTCTCAAGAGGGTTCGAAGATCGGCGGCCGAGAGGGAGCCGGTCCGCTTGGCCTCGGCGCGCACCCGGCTGACGAACTCCTGGCTCGTCTCCGCCCCGAGATCCGCGGCGAGCAGAATCTCCTCCAGCTCGTCGAGCATGGACTCGTCGACCTGACGCCCGAGGGCAAGGAGACCATCGAGCCCCTGGTTCATGGCCTGGCGGGACCGCTCGAGCCCCTGGCGGAAGCGATCCGCGATCCCGCTCAAGAAGCCCATCACGAAGCCTCGGGCCTGTCTGGCGGAAGCACGAGCCGCTGGATCACGGCGCCCCGCGCCCCGAGTGGCAGAAGGCGGCGCCCGTTGAAATCGATCTCGAGCCCCCCGGCATTGCCGACCGTGAGCACGAACCCGCGAGCGGCGGTCCACTCGCGAACGGCACCTGTCGGCAGGAGCTCTTCGGCGACCGCGCCATCGTCGATCTGGACGCGGACCCAGGTCGGCTCGATGGCGCGCATGACGAGTCGATGGGACCCCGTTGGCTTAGCTTCTGCGGCGGCGGTCGCCGGGCTGGGCGCGGGAGACGAGGACGCGGCAGGAGTCGCGGGGGCGGCGGGGGCGACCGCGACCGGCTCAGGCGCTCGGGGGGTGACGCTCGACGCCTGAACCCTCTCGCGGGCGGGACCCTTGAGCCCGAGGTGCAGGGCGAAGAGACTCCCGCCCAGGGCCAGCACGAGGATGGCGCTCACGAGGAGCGGCCCTCCGCGACGCGGCCGCGCTCCGAAGGAGGGCCGCGATGTGGAACGCTCAGGCCGTGCGGGCTCGCCCGCCGTCTGGCGGAAGAGATCGAAGGCCTGGTCGGGAGGCGCCTCGAGGGTGTCGCAGTAGGCGCGGATAAAGCCCTTGACGAAGACCCGGGCGGGGAGATCCTCCAGCTTGTCGCTCTCAAGGGCCTCCAGGTGGCGTCGCCCGACGCGGGTGGAGCGCGAGATGTCGTCCAGCGACACCCCCTTGGCCTCGCGCAGCCCGCGCAGATACACCCCTAGAGAGCTCATGGTTACTCACGCGGAGTCTACGCCCCCGCGTGGCGAACAGTCAATTCGGAGGGATAGTTACGCTTCGGTCAGCTTGACGGAAACGAGCCGGGAGAGACCCGGCTCCTGCATGGTGACGCCGTAGAGGACGTCGGCCGCCTCCATGGTCTTGCGATTGTGGGTGATGACGATGAACTGAGTCTGGGTGCAGAGCTCCCGCAGCACCCGGATGAAGCGGTGGATATTTGCGTCGTCGAGGGGAGCGTCGACCTCGTCGAGCACGCAGAAGGGGCTTGGGCGGTAGTAGAAGATCGCGAAGAGCAAGGCCAGGCCCGTCAACGCACGCTCACCTCCTGACATCAGGGTGACGGCCTGCAGGCGCTTGCCCCGCGGCTGGGCCATGAGCTCGACTCCCAGCTCGAGCGGGTCCTCCTCGCCGTCCTCGGGCGGCACCATGCGGAGCTCGGCCCGCCCGCCCTCGAAGAGACGGGAGAAGATCTCCCCGAAGTGCCGGTTGATCTGCTCGAAGGCCTCCTGGAAGCGGTCCTGAGCCGTGCGCGTCATGCCCCGGAGGGCCTTCTCGAGATCCTTCATGGACTGGACGAGATCGTCGTGCTGGCTCCGCAGGAACTCGAGCCGCTCCGTCAGCTCCCGGTACTCGTCGTCGGCGACCAGGTTGACCGGGCCCATGCCCTCGAGCTTTTCCGCGAGCTCCAGGTGCCTGGACCGGGTTGCCTCGAGATCGCGCGTGGGGTCGTATGCGGCCAGGAGCCCTTCTGCCCCGGACACGGCATGGCGCCGACCCGCTTCCTGGAGAAGCTCCTCGCGCCGCACGCGCCCTTCCGTCTCCCGGATGTCGATCTCGTGGATCCGTCCCACGAGCGCGTCGAGCTGGCGCTGGGCGTCACGTAGCTCCGTCTCCGTCACCTGACGCTCCTCGAGCCGGTGGTTGTGCTCCTCGGCACGCAGAGCGACGTCCCGCTCCATCCGGTCGCGCTCCGCGCCGACTTCCCGGGCGTGGTCGTCCGTGCGTTCCTGCTCGCGCGCGAGCTCCTGCCGGCGCTCGATGATCTGCGCCCGGCGCGCTCCCGACTCCTCGATCCGCGTCTCGAACTCGCATCCCAGCGAGGCCAGCCGCTCGATATCGCGTCCCAGCGACTCCACCCGCTCGAGCACCGTCGCGAGCTCCACCCGACCGGCGGTCGCCCCAGACAGGAGCAGGCCCTCGGCCGCCTGGTCTGTCTCGAGGAGCTCACGGAGCGTGGCCATCTCGCGCTCGAGCGAGCCTTCGCGGGCTTCGATATCGGTGAGTCTGCCCTCGAGGCTGACGAGCTCCCCGTCCGTCTCGACACTCTCCGCGCTCACGAGCCGCGCTTCCGCTTCGAGCGTCTCGAGATGACGGAGCACCCGCTCGGACTCGCGCCGGGTCGCCTCCAGGTCCTTGCCCCCGCTGAGACGGGCCGTTTCCTGGGCATGCACCGACACCTGCAGCATGCCCTGCCGCGCGCGCAGCGAGTCGACGGCGACCTCGAGCGCGTGCAGGCGGCGCTGGCTCTCCTCGACGTTGCCCCCGATCACGCCGACCTCGTCGGCGAGCTGCCGGATGGCGCGCTTCCGGCCGAGCAGCGATTGCTCGTTGACGTGCCGCTCGCCATCGCGCCGCCCGCCCGTGAGAGCTCCCGCCGCCGACAGCACCTCTCCCGCGCGCGTCACGTAGGTCGCAACCACACCATTGCGTCGCCAGAGCGCCTCGGCGGCGTCAAGATGCCTGACCACGCCCACGCGGCCGAGGAGGTGGCGCACGAGCTCGGGACGCGGGCCGCCGATGAGCCGGTCCGCCCACATGATCTCGGGATCGTCCTCGAGCGGCGGGGGTGCCGCGCTTCCCCTCAGCGTCTCGAGCGCCAGGAGCGTGGCCGCTCCCGCGCCTTCGCGCTCGAGGTAGGACAGGGCGGCCCGGCCCTGCTCGAAGCGGTCCACGATCACCCACTGGAGACGGTCTCCCAGCACGGCTTCCACGGCGGCCTCGAGGCCCGCGGGCACGTCCAGGAGATCAGCCACGGTGCCAATGATTCCCGCCACGGCGGCCGCCCCGTGCCCCGAGAAGAGGGAGCGCACTCCCGAGCCGTAGCCCTCACGCTCCCGCTCGAGGCGAAGGAGGGAATCGAGCGCGGATTCCTTGGCCGCGAGGCTCACGCGCAGGAGGGCCAGGGCCTCTTGCGCCCGCACCCTCAGCCCCTCCTGTCCTTGAAGCTCCTGGTCGACCTGCTCCCGCTCCCCCGTGAGGAGCGAAAGCTGAGCGCCCGCCTGCTCGAAGCTCGATTCGAGCAGGCGCCGCGCGGCGGCGAGGAGATCCGCCTCGGCGCGCGCGGCCGTCGTCTCACCCTGGAGCCGCTCGCGCCTCCTCTCGACCTGAGCCAGGCGCTCGCGCAGCTCGCCGACCGAGCGGGTCATCTCGGCCCGCTCGCCCGCCGTCCGGATCTGCTCGAGGCGCAGGCCCTCCAGGGCCTCGCGTCGCCGGCCGAGCTCCCCCCGGCACGCCTCGAGATCCGCCTCGAGCGCTCGCACCTGTCGCTCCCGCTCGCCGAAGCGCTCGCGCGCCTCCCCCAGTCCGCGGATCGTCTCCTCACGCTCCACGCCGACGGCGGCGCGCCGCTCGCCGAGGGACCGCACCTCCTCGGCGAGCCGCAGCTCCTCCTCGCCGAGCTCGCGGATCTGCGCGCCCATCTGCTCGCGACGCTCGAGGAGGCGCTCGAGCTCACCCTGGAACTTCTGCGCCGACTGGCGGAGGTCGGCGAGCCGGTAGTCGCTCTCCTGGATGGTGGCGCGCAGCGTCGCCTCGCGCGACTCGATCTGCGCGATGGTCACCCGCTGTGTCTCCTCCTCCCGCCGGAGCCGGCCCATCTCCTGCTCGAGGGCTTCGTGGGCCGCCGTGAGCCCCGCATAGTCGGCAGCCATCATGGCGAGGTCGAGGGCCTGACGCTCCTGGTGGAGGGCCTTGTACTGCTGGGCCTTCTTGGCCTGTCGCTCGAGGGAGCCGACCTGCCGCTTGACCTCGTCCATCACGTCGCGCACGCGGAGAAGGTTCTGCCGGGTCGCGTCGAGCTTGCCCTGCGTCTCCGCGCGTTGCTGCTTGTACCGGGCCACCCCGGCCGCTTCCTCGATAAAGATGCGCCGCTCCCACGGCTTGGCCGTGAGGACGTGGTTGAGCCGGTCCTGATCCATGAGGGCGTAGGCCTTGGGATTGACGCCCGTGCCCGCGAACAGATCCTGCACGTCGCGGAGACGGCACACGCTCTTGTTCAGCAGGTACTCGCTCTCGCCCGTGCGGTAGAGGCGGCGCGCCACCCCGATCTCGCTCCACGGGACGTTGAGGTCTCCCGCGAGGCTGCCGTCATTGTCGAAGACGAGGCTGACTTCGGCGAGCCCCACCGCCTTCCTCGAGGCCGAGCCGTGGAAGATGACGTCTTCCATCTTGTGGCCGCGGAGGGTCTTGGGGCTCTGCTCCCCCAAGGCCCAGCGAATGGCGTCGGCGACATTCGACTTGCCGCATCCGTTGGGCCCCACGATGCACGTCACGCCGGGGAAGACCTCGACGTCGGTTTTCTCAGCGAAGGACTTGAAGCCCTGGATGAGGATGTGCTGGAGTCGCATGGTTTGCGCCGTCAAAGCGCACTTACTGATACCACGGGATGCCCTGGACCGCCAAAGAAAAAACCCTACACGTGGGGGACGGGGCGGCTGGCGGGCACTAAATGCGGGGCTGTACGCTCGCTCAGGCGCCCTTCAGGAGACAGCATTTCTTGTACTTTTTTCCCGAGCCGCAGGGACACGGGTCGTTGCGACCCACCTTCGCCGAGGCCACGACCTTCGGAGATGAATTGGCCGCGCCGGCATCCCCGTGGATCTCGCGCCACCGCGGCTCGGGAGGCGGCGTCTCCGAGGCGCTCGGCGCCCCCAGCTCCGCGGGGCCGATGCGCACCTTGAAAAGCTGCTCGAGGACGATCTCCTTGAGCCGCTCCATCATCTCCTGGAACATGTCGAAGGCTTCCTTCTTGTACTCGGTCAGCGGGTCGCGCTGCCCGTAGCCGCGGAGACCGATGCCTTCCTTCAGGTGGTCCATGTTCAGGAGGTGGTCCTTCCAGAGCTGATCGATGCCGCGGAACTCGCCGTCCTCCCAGCGCAGCCCGAGCATGATCCAGCGCTCGAGGCGGTGGAAGAGCTCGGGGCCGACCTGTCGCTCCCGCTCCCGGTACACGCCTTCGACGGCCTCCAGCACCTTGGCCTCGAGAGCCTCCGCCGATCCCGATTCCACGGCGGCCTCCGCCTCGTCGGGGGCCAGCCGCACGTCGAACTGGCGGTAGAGGGCCTCGTTGAGCCCCGCGAGGTCCCAGTCCTCGACATGAGCGTCTCGCGGGGCAAAGCGGCCGGCCATGGCGCTCGCGACCTCGCTCGTCCACTCGAGGATCTGCTCCTCCTGGCTCTCGCCCTCGAGGGTCTCCCGGCGGAGCCCGTACACGATCTCCCGCTGCTTGTTCATGACGTCGTCGTACTCGAGCAGGTGCTTGCGGATCTCGAAGTTGCGCGTCTCCACGCGCTTCTGGGCCGTGGTGATGGCGCGCGTGACGAGCTTGTGCTCGATGGGCTCGCCCTCTTCCATGCCCAGGCGCTCCATGATGCGCTGGATGCGCTCGGAGCCGAAAATGCGCAGGAGATCGTCCTCGAGGGACAGGTAGAAGCGCGAGGAGCCGGGATCGCCCTGGCGGCCCGATCGACCGCGGAGCTGGTTGTCGATGCGACGCGACTCGTGGCGCTCCGTCCCGATGATGTGTAGCCCGCCCAGCGCCACCACGCGCTCATGTTCGGGATCCGTGAGCCGACGCGCCTCCTCCCAGGCCGTCTCGCGCGCCTCGGGGGGGGCGAGGGCGGGATCGAGCCCCTTCTTCCTCAGGATCTCCTTGGAGAGAAAGTCGGGATTGCCACCGAGCAGGATGTCCGTGCCCCGCCCCGCCATGTTGGTCGCGATGGTCACGGTCTTTTCGCGGCCAGCCTGGGCGACAATCTCCGCCTCGCGCTCGTGATACTTGGCGTTCAGCACCTGGTGGGGGATGCCGCGCTTCTTGAGGAGGCGGGAGAGATGCTCCGACTTCTCGATGGAGACCGTCCCCACGAGGACCGGCTGCCCTTTCTCATGGGCGGCCACGATCTCGGAACTCACCGCCTCGAACTTCTCGCGCTCGCTCTTGTACACGACGTCCGGATAGTTGACGCGCGACATGGGCTGGTTGGTGGGGATGACGGTGACGTCGAGCTTGTAGATCTTCGCGAACTCCTCCGCCTCGGTGGCGGCCGTACCCGTCATGCCGGCGAGCTTGTCGTACATCCTGAAGTAGTTCTGGAGAGTGATCGTGGCAAGGGTCTGATTTTCCGACTCGATCCTGACGCCTTCCTTGGCCTCCACGGCCTGGTGGAGGCCGTCGGACCATCGCCGCCCGGGCATGAGCCGTCCCGTGAACTCGTCCACGATGATGACCTGGCCGTCCTTGACCACGTAATCCACGTCCTTCCTGAAGAGGGCGTGGGCCTTGAGCGCCTGGCTGATGTGATGCAGGTGGTCCATCTGAGAAGGATCGTAGAGGTTGTCGATGTTCAGGAGGCGCTCGCAATGCGATATCCCCTGCTCGGTCAGCGACACCGCCTTCGACTTCTCGTCCACGATGTAGTCCCCGGGGGCCTGGGCTTCGATCTCCGACAGCTTACCCTCGACGATGGTGGCGGCCCGCTTGAGCTTGGGGATGATGCGGTCGATCTTGTAGTAGCGCTCCGTCGAGCCCTCCGCGGGTCCCGAGATGATGAGCGGGGTCCGCGCCTCGTCGATCAGGATGGAGTCCACCTCGTCCACGATGGCGTAGCAGTGCTCCCGCTGGACCATGTCCTCCAGACTGAAGCGCATGTTGTCCCGGAGATAGTCGAAGCCGAACTCGTTGTTGGTGCCATACGTGATGTCGGCCTGGTAGGCCTCGCGGCGCGAGCAGGGGCGGAGGGCCTGCAGCCGGATGTCCGGCGAGGAGTGCGAGGGGTCGTAGAGGTACGAGACCTCGTGCTGGATGACCCCCACCGAGAGCCCGAGGGCGCGATAGATGGGACCCATCCACTGCGCGTCGCGCCGCGCCAGGTAGTCGTTGACGGTGACGATATGGGTGCCCAGGCCCGGCAGGGCGTTGAGGTAGGCCGGGAGGGTGGCCACGAGGGTCTTGCCCTCGCCGGTCGCCATCTCCGCGATGGTGCCGCGGTGCAGGACCATGCCCCCCATGAGCTGCACGTCGAAGTGGCGCATGCGCACGGTGCGGCGGGCGGCCTCGCGGCAGACCGCGAAGGCCTCGACGAGCAGGTCGTCCACTTCCTCGCCATCGCCCAGGCGTTTGCGGAACTCGTCCGTCTTCGCGGCGAGGGCCGTGTCGCTCACGCGCTCGAGCTCGGGGCCGAGCGCATTGATCGCCTCCACGGCCGGCCGCATGCGCTTGACGTCGCGCTGGTGCTTGGTCCCGAAAACGGCGCGGAAGAGAACGGAGAGCATGCGCTGTATCTTACACTACTCGCCCGAGCGCGCGGCCTTGAGCAGCTCGCGCGCGTGACGCCGCGACGCGTCCGTGATGCGCTCGCCGCCCAGCATGCGGGCGATCTCCTCGACCTGGCCCCCGGCGTCGAGGGCGGTGACGGTGGTCTTGGTCGCTCCCTTCGCCACGCGCTTGTCCACGAGCAGGTGGTGCTCGGCGTATGCGGCGATGGGAGCGAGGTGCGTGACGCAGAGGACCTGCCGGCCCGCCGCCGTCTGGCGGAGCTTGTGGCCCACGGCATCCGCCACGCGGCCCCCGATGCCCGCGTCCACCTCGTCGAAGACCATGCTCGGCACGTCCTCGCTCGCGGCCAGGATGGTCTTGATGGCGAGCATGGTGCGCGAGAGCTCTCCGCCCGAGACGACCTTGGCCAGAGGCTTGAGCTCTTCCCCCGGGTTGGCCGAGAGGAGGAACTCCGCGCTCTCCGCCCCCCGCACGCCGAGCCGCCATCCGTCGGGGCCGCTCGCGAGGTCCGCGGCGCCCGCGGTCTCACGGCGAAAGGCCACGCGGAAGCGGGCATGATCCATCCCGAGGGTCCGGAGCTCGCGCTGGATGAGTCGCTCGAGCCGCGGGGCCGCCTCCGCCCGCGTCTCCGAAAGCTCGCGCCCCTGACGGCTTGCCGCCTCCCCCGCCCGCGCGACCTCGGCCTGCGTCTCCTCGACGATGGCATCGTGGCGCTCGATCCGATCGAGCGCGCGCGCGATCTCTTCCCGGTAGGCGCTCACCGCGGCCGCCGTCTCGCCGTACTTCCGCTTGATGCCGGAGATGGCGTCCAGGCGCTCGTCGACGAGGCGGAGGCGGTCGGGATCCATGACCGCGCGGTCGCGGAGCGCGCGCGCCCGGGCTACCGCGTCCTCGACGTAGGCCTGGGCGCCCTCGAGGGCCTCGATGGGCGCGCCCACATCGGGATCGAAGCGGGAGAGCTCACGCAGGAGCGAAACGGCGCGCCCGAGACGGGCGCCCGCGGCCTGGGCGTCCTCCTGCAGGAGATCCATCACCTCCTGGAGGCCCGCATAGATCCGCTCGGCGTTCTGGAGGCGCCGCCGCTCGCCGCGCAGCTCGTCCTCCTCCCCGTCCCGCAGCTGGACCGCGTCGATCTCCGAGAGCTCCCAGCGATAGAGCTCCTCCTTGCGGGCGCCCTCGCGCGCCTCGTCCCGGATGCGCGCGAGCTCCGACCGCGCCGTGTCCCAGCGCCGCCACCCCTCGCCCAGCCGGAGCCTCGCTTCCTCGCAGTCCGCGAAGCGGTCGAGGAGGTCGAGCTGCCGGGCGGGCTCCATGAGCCGCTGGTGCTCGTGCTGCCCGTGGATTTCCACGAGGACATCGCCGAGCCGCTCGAGCAGGCCCGCCGTCGCCGCCGAATCGTTCACGAAGACGCGGTGGCGGCCCGATCGCGACAGCTCCCGCTTGATGACGAGCTGCCCATCCGCGGGGGCGTGCCCCGCCTCGTCGAGGACGGCGGCCACCGGTCCGGTCGGGGGCACCTCGAAGACCGCTTCCACCGAGGCCGTCTCGGCGCCCGTGCGGATCAAGTCGGCCTGGACCCGCGCTCCCCGGACCAGGAGGAGAGCGTCGATGACGATGGACTTGCCCGCGCCCGTCTCTCCGGTGAGCACGTTCAGACCCGCGGCGAAGGCGACCTTCGCTTCCTCGAGGACGGCGAGGTTGCGGATGGTGAGCTCGCGAAGCATGTCGGCCGCTATGCTACGTCGCGAGGAGCGCCAGACTCAAACCGTATCCCTCCGGACACGCCAGGTGATCCCGGGGCGGCCCGCTCAGCGCTCTCCCCACTTGAGCTTGGTCCGGAGCACGGAGAAGAAATGCTTCTGGGGGAAACGGAGGAGACGGATGCGTGCGGCGGCCTGGCTGATGGCCACCACGTCGGCTTCCTTGAGGGCGAAGCCGACCTGGCCGTCCAGGGTCAGCATCACGTCCTGGTCGGACTGCAGGGTGACCTCGATGCGCTGGTCCGCGGGCAGCACGATGGGCCGATTGGTCAGGGTGTGAGAGCAGATCGGCGTGAGGACGACGGCGGGCATGGTCGGGAACACGATAGGGCCGCCCGCCGAGAGGCAATAGGCGGTGGAGCCCGTCGGCGTCGAGATGATGAGCCCGTCCGCCCGATACGCGGTGGCGAACTGGCCATCCACCGACACCGCGAGGTTGATGATCCGGCTCATGGCCGACTTGGTGATGACGACGTCGTTGAGGGCCGCGTACTCCGACAGGCGCTCGCCCTGTCGCCACACCTGCGCGGCGAGCATGATCCGCTCCTCGATCACGAGGCCACCGGCCAGGAAGGCCTCCAGAGCCGGGAAGAGCTCTTCTTTGGTCAGCGCGGTGAGGAAGCCGAGCCCGCCCAGATTGACGCCCAGGATGGGCACGCCCAGGTCTCCCACGAGGCGGGCCATGGACAGGAGCGTGCCGTCTCCGCCCAGCACGAGGAGGAGATCGACCTGCCCAGGCAGGTCGGGCTTGCGCGCGGTGGACGCCTGCGCGTCCGGACAGAGCCCGGCCGTCTCCTTCTCGAGCACGGGCTGCAGCCCGCGCTCGGCGCACCAGTCGAGGAGGCGGGCGACCACTCCGGCGGCATCCGGCCGGTCGGGCTTGGCGACGATGCCGATGCGCTTCATTCGGGCTCGGGCGTCTCGGCCGCGCGGGCGATGAGCTGATCGAGATCGGCGGCGGTGCGTCCGGTGCGCGTCAGGTGGAGGAAGAACTCGCGATTGCCCTTTGGGCCCTTGAGGGGTGACACCGCCACTCCGCGCACGTGCCACCCGTGGAGCACGCAGTAGCGCGCCACCCGCGAGACGACGGCTTTGTGATGGCTCGCGTCACGCACCACTCCGCCCTTGCCCACGAGGCCCTTGCCAACCTCGAACTGCGGCTTCACGAGCGCGATGGCCTCACCGTCGGGGGTGAGCACGTTGAAGACGGGCGAGAGCACCTTCTCCAGCGAGATGAAGGAGATGTCGATGGTGGCCAGAGTCGGTGGGTCCGGGAAGGCGTCGGGCGCGAGCTGGCGCGCGTTCGTCTTTTCCATGACCACGACGCGTCCATCAGCCCGGAGCGAAGCGTCCAGCTGGCCCTGTCCCACATCCACGGCATACACACGCGCGGCGCCGTTTTCCAGGAGACAGTGCGTGAAGCCGCCCGTCGAAGCCCCGACGTCGACGCAGACGCGGCCCTTGGGCTCCACCCCGAAAGCCACGAGGGCGTGGGCGAGCTTGTCCCCGCCCCGGCTGACGAACTTCTGGCGCGCCGTCACCTTCAGCTCGGCCCCGGGGGCCACGAGGACGCCGGGCTTGTCCACGCGCCGGCCGTCGACGAGCACGGCGCCGGCGAGGAGAAGCCGGGCCGCCTTCTCGCGCGTCGGGGCAAGCCCTCGGCTCACCAGCGCCACGTCGATCCGCTCCTTGACCTTGGCCTGCCCCCCGACGGGCGCGCGGCCCGGGGCGGGGCGCGCGGGTCCGGGGTTCGGCTTCTTTGCCAGCGATTTCTTCACGCGGGCTCCTTTCTCCAACCCGTGATGCGTTCGCGGTACTCGTCCGCCAGGCGCTGCGCGCGATCTCGATCCGAGGCTTCCGCGACGACGTGAAAGATCGCCCGGTCCGCATCGGGAATGGCCGCCACCCAGTCCTCGTCCGTGTGCACCCGGACGCCTTCGATCAGCTCCACCTTGAAATGCTTGGTCGCCTCTATGAGCCGCCGCATCACCGCCCCCTTGCGTTCGTCTGGGCACGGGACCTCGAGCCGCACCATGTGGCTCTCCGGCACCGCGCGCGTCAGCTGATGGAGCCGCACGTCGAGACGGGCCATCATCTCGAGGACCCGCACCACGGCGGACATGCCGTCGAAGGCGGGGTGGAAGGTGGGAAAGATCAGGCCGCCGAGCTCCTCACCCACGAAGGCCACGTCGGGAGCGAGGGCGGCCTCGGTGAGCGCGCGCGACGTGCCGCGCGAGCGTGTGACCGTGAAGCCGTGCTCCTCCGCCATCCGCTCCACGGCCCGCGAGGCGGTGATGGGGACGACGATCCGGCCCGGGGGCCGCGTGCGCATCACGAGGAGGGACACGAGGGCGAGGGCGAGGTCTCCCGGCAGGATCTCGCCCTTCTCGTCCACCAGGAAGACCTTCTCCCCGCCCGTGTCGAGGAGGACACCCAGGTCCGCCCCCAGGGTGCGCACGATATTCGAGAGCTGCTGGAGCGAGCGCGCGAACTCCTCCGCGGTCTTCGAGATCCGTGTCTCGTCCAGGTATGCGTTCAGCGCGATGACCTCGACACCGAGGGCGCCCAGCACGGTGGGGAAGATCGAGGAGGCCGAGCCGAAGGCGTAGTCGAGCACCATCTTGAGCCCCGCCTTGCGGACGATCTCTCGGTCCACGGATTCGAGGAGACCGTCCCGGTAGCGGTCCGTCCCCGCATGCGGGAAGGACAGGGTGCCGATCTCGTCCATGGGGGCCCGCTCGAAGTCTTCCATGTAGAAGAGCCGCTCGATGGCCTTCTCCCGGTCGGGAGCGATCTCGAGGCCGCGCGCGTCGAAGAACTTGACGTCGGCGAGCTGCGGATCGTACGGCGACTTGCGGACATGGGTGCCGCCGGCCAGACCGAGCGCCCCGACCTGGTAGCGAACCACCGGAATGGGCGCCACCCCCAGGTCCTGCACCTCCACGCCCACCGAGAGGAGGCCCGACATGAGCGCTCTGTTGATCATCCGGGAGGCCTTGTGATGGTCGCGGCTCGTGACCATGACCCGGTGGCGCCCGACGGTGGCACCGAAAGCGGCTCCGAGCTTGGCCGCGAACTCCGGGGACACCTCGATGTTGGCCAGGCCGGAGACCCCGTACCGCCCGAAGAGCGACCGACTCCACCGCTCGCCCCACACGAGGCTCATGGCCAGGGTGGCGCCGTCCTCGACCTCCTTATAGGGCCAGACCTTGACGTTGGCCTTGACCACGCTGCCTTCCCCGATACGGCAGGAGTCCGCGATGACCACACCTTCGGCCAGGAAGGCGTTGGCTCGCACGATCGTCTTGCGCCCGATGACCGCCTCCTTGATCACCGCGCCGGCCCCGATTTCGACTCCGTCCCACAAGACGCTGCCCTGGATGTCCGCCCCTGCGTGAACCAGGCTGTCC
>DASQAK010000259.1:0-11237 GCA_035635755.1 Candidatus Methylomirabilota bacterium
ATGGCGGAGCAGCGCGAGAGTGCCGTTGCCGATCAGGTTCACGGTGGTCTCGTGTCCGGCCACGAGCAACAGGATGCAGGTGGCGAGCAGCTCATCCTCGCTGAGCGTGTCGCCGGCCTCCTCGGCGGCGATGAGAGCCGACAGCATGTCGCCGCGCGGCGAGGCGCGGCGCTCGGCGATGAGAGCGCGGAAGTAGTCGCTGAGCGCGCGGCGCGAGGCCACGCTCCTCGCCGCCACTTCGGAGTCCGGAGGCAGCCAGATCGCATCGAGGCCGCGGGCGATGTCGAGTCCCCACTGCTTGAAACGGTCGCGGTCCTCCACGGGGACACCGAGGAGCTCGCAGATCACGATGACGGGCAGCGGGTACGCGAAGTCCTCGATCAGGTCCATGGAGCCCGCGATCTCCACACGCTCGAGGAGCCCGTCGACGATCCGCTGGATGTGAGGCCGCAGCATCTCCACCACGCGCGGGGTAAAGGCCTTGCTGACGAGGCCGCGCAGTCGCGTGTGGTCAGGCGGATCGCGATCGAGCATCGAGAGGCCGATGCCGGCCGGGGCGACTCCGAATCGCGCGGCCACGAATGCCGCGATCGCCTCCTTCGCGAAGCGCGGATCGCGCAGTACCATGAGCACGTCCTCGTATCGCGTCAGCACCCAGAACCCGCGGGGGTTGTGGTGGACGGGCTCCTCGGCGCGCAGCCGATGGTAGGTCGGATACGGGTTGGCGATGAACTCGGCATCCATCGGGTCGAACGTGATATCGCCCATGGGCCTGCCTCCTGCTCCGGAAGTGTGATGCGCCCACTATGCTCGTTCCCGCCGTCGCCGTCCAGCTAGTCACTGGCCGAGGTACTTCGCGAGGTACGTGAGAATGCGCTCTCGCTCGCCGGGCTGGACGGGCATGCCGTAGGTGATCATCCGATCGACGATGACGGCCCATTCGTCGCGTGTCTGCCGCTGCTGGGCGATCATCTCGAGGCTGTGACAGATGATGCATCGCCCGGTCACCATCTGCTGATCACGGTCCCGCGGCAGGGGGTTCGCATCCTGTGCCCACACGCCGGGGGGGCCGACGCGATCGCCCGTGTCTGCCGACCAGCTCCATCCCCAACCCAGCGCGATTCCGACCACGAGCGCGGCCACTGACCGCGCGAGGCGGCTACGCCACATCGACCCGAACGGCGTGGATCACGTTCCAGCGATAGCCTTGCGGATCGCGCGACTTGCTGCCAGGCTGCACGCGGCCGAGGGAGTCGGTGGCGCGGGCCATGATGACGTGCGTCCCGGCCGCGGCCGGCCACGGAAACTCCCAGCGGCGCCAGGCGTAGCGCAGCTCGTGGCCCACCAGCGCGGCCGCCGACCACGTCTTGCCGCCGTCCAGCGAGAGGTCCACCCCGGTGACGGAGCCTTCCCCCGCCCACGCGTAGCCCGCGATCGTCTGCGCGCCCACCACGATCTTGGCGCCGTCGAGCGGGCTCATGATGAGCGACTTGCATTCCAGTGACTGCAGCGAGTACGTGTGCTTTGGATCCTCGGCGCGCGGAGAGCGGTAGCTTCGCTGCATGAACGGACCGTCCCACTCCTTGTCGGCGAGCGTGAGCTGGATCAGCCACTTTATCGACGCCGAGCCGATCCAGCCCGGCACGATCAGTCGCGCCGGCCCGCCGTGCAGATGCGGCACGGGGCGCCCGTTCATCTCGAGGGCGACCATCGTGTGCGACTCCATGGCCTTCCAGATCGGATGGCTCCGGATGAAGTCCGGCGCCTGCGGCGTGGGGGGCGTGTCGTTGCCGTCGGGCACCACGTGGGAAGCGGTGGGACGGGGCCGGGCCAGGCGCAGGATGTCGGCCAGCCGCACGCCCTTCCAGACGGCGGTGCCCACGGCGCCATTCTCCCACTGCAGACCGGGCGCCTTGGGTGAGTAGAAGCTGCGCCCGTTGCCCGCGCATTCGAGCGTGAGGGTCTGCGTGATCTGCTCCATCCGCTTGAGGTCGTCCAGCCGGAGGGTGAGCGGATTGTCCACCTGGCCGTCCACCTTGAGGGCGTACTGGGCGGGGTCGATTTCCGGCCCATCGTAGTTGTTCCGGACGAAGAAGAGCTCGGTCGGCGTGATGTCCGCGCCCAGCTGTCCGAACGGAGTCTCGAGATTGAGGGGGCGGGGGCTCCGCACGATGAGCTTTTCCTTGCCGGGCACGGGCGCCGGCGCGGTCTGCGCGGGCACCGGAACGGCGCCGCCGAGAAGCGCGGCCGCTGTTCCCATGTGGATCACGAACGCGCGACGTGTGACGCCATTGTCCATGAGCGCCCTCCCCACTGCGTGGCCGCCTCGTCACTACGTGGATCGCCCCGCGCGGGCGGTCTACCTCGACCGCCCGGGGCAGCGATCGCCGCGATTGTACAAGCTCCCCGGCGGACAAGCTACGCCGAGGCGTGCCTTCGACGGCCGCGGGCGAGCCAGATCGCGCCCAGTGTGCCGAGCGCCAGGAGGGGCACGCCGAGCCAGAAGCGCTGGCGCTCGCGGGCGTGCGCGCGCAGCGTCCGCAGCACGAAGTGGTCGCCCGCGCTGATCTCGCCCCGCGAGGCGAGGAACTGGCGCAGGCGCTGCTCCTGGTCCTCCGTGAGCTTGGCCCGGCCCCACTGCACGTCCTCCTGCAGCGTCCTGAGGCGGCGGACTTCCGCCTGCGCTCGCGCCAGGGCCTCGCGGCTCTCGTGCCAGGTCTGGCGCTCGCCGCGTGTGAGAAACGCGAGCTCGACGGGCGGAACGGCCTCCTCGAGCCAGTTCAGCCAGTGGTGGTCCATGCGCGGGACGGCGGCCAGGAGGAGTCCCGCGAGCGCCACGGCGGCGCCGGCGGCGAGGCCGACGCCCCGCAGGGCCTCCCAGCCGCGCTCGCGGACACCGGATACGAGCCTCGACAAGCCGAGCCCGAGAGCGACGGCCGCCATGAGCGCACCGAAAGTAGCGACGACGGCGGCTCCGGTGGGGAGATCCCAGGCGAACGACGCCCAGAGCCCGAGCACGCTGACGAGAAAGCCGAGGGCCCAGCCCGTCACGAGCCGCCGCGCCACGGAGCCGGCGAGGAGCGCGGCCACCGCGGCGGGGACGATGAGGTAGGAGAAGACGAGGAGCACGCCGGCGACCCGCACGCTGCTCGTCACCACCACGCCGAAGGTGACGTAGAAGCAGAAGTCCCATCCGCGCATGGCGCGGCCGCGCGCGCGGGCGCCCTCGGGGTCGAAGGAGATCTCGAGGAGCGGGCGACGGATCAAGAGGTGCAGCACGCCGATCAGCCCGTACAGCACGGCGAGCCTCGCCACCTCGGCGGGCGTGACGGTCAGGATGCTCCCCACGAGGAGCTGCTTGATGTGCTCGCTGCCCTGGGGCGCCCGGTCCACCACGAGCACGGTGATGGCGGCCGAGACGGCGTACACGATCCCGATCACGGCTTCTTGCGGGATAACGGCGCGGCGCATGCGCGTGAGGGAGAAGAGCGCGGCGCCGCCCACGGTGAAGGCCAGCGCGTACCAGTAGGCCGCCTCGCTCTGGATCGGATGCCCGGCCAGGAACGCCGCCGTGATGCCCAGGGCGGCCACCTGGGCGAGGGCGAGATCGACGAAGATCACGCCGCGGGCGAGCACGTGGAGTCCCAGGTAGACGTGGATGCCCGTCAGCACGAGGCAGGCGAGGAAGGGCAGCCACAACAGCTCCAGCATCAGCGCGCCGAGAAGGCGTCGACGAGACGCTTGACGTTGAGATCGAAGAGGCCGACATAATCGCGCGCCTCGGGATCGGCGCCCACGGACGGCGCCAGCCGGGCGATCCGCGCGCCGCTTCGCGCGGCGACCTGCTCGACCAGCGAGGCGCTGGCATAGGGCTCGGCGATGAGCACCCGCACCTGGGCCTGCTTCATCTGGGCGGTCAGCGAGGCCAGATACGCGGGCGAGGGCGGGACACCGGGAGTCGGCTCGACGGCCGCCACGATCTGGAGGCCGAAGCGCTTCGCGAAGTACGGCCAGCTCTCGTGCACGACGGCGACGTTGGCGCCGCGATAGGGGGCGAGGGCGGCGCTCCAGCGCGTGAGGCCGGCGTCGAGGCGCTTGAGGAACTCCGCGCGACGGGACTCGAAGCCGGCCCGGTCCTCCGGCGCCAGCCGCCCGAGCGTCGCGACCATGGCCGCCGTGATGGGGCGCGCGTTCTCGGGGTCCAGCCAGTAGTGCGTGTTGCCGAAGCCGTGGACGTGCTCGCCTCGCTAGGGGCGGACGCGCGCGGTTTCGGTCTGGAGGAGCGCGATGCCATTGGAGCAGTCGAGGTCCGCCGGCGGCGCCCGCCGGCCGCGAAGGGTTCGCAGGGCGGCGGCGAGCCACGGCTCGTGGTCGAGGCCGACCCGCACGACGAGGGCGGCGCCTTGCAGGGCGGTGAGACGCCCCGGCGTCACCTCGACGGTGTGCGGATCCTGACCGGGCGGCGCCAGCGCCTCCACGCGCACGCGCTCCCCGCCCACTTCTTCGAGGAGCGCCTTGAGGTCCGTGGAGGTGGCGACGACGGCAAGGGGGCCGCCGCCCCACGCGGGAGCGACGGTCCACCACGCAGCCGCGGCGATCAGGAAAACGAGCGCGGCGCGGAGCGCCCGCAGCACCAGCCTACTTCTTGGCGGTGAAGACCGACTTCGGGACCATGCAGTGCACACCCTTGCGGACGTCCACGACCTGGCTGACCCGGCAGTCGCCGACCATCGACACCAGCGAGTACGCCTCGTAGCGGCTGAGCGGCACCGCCTTCTGCGTGGCCAGCATGTCCACGGCCTCGCGGACCGCGTTGACCATGGCCTTGTTGAGGTCCTCGTCGAAGCCCGTGCTGATCCAGTGGGTCTTGGTCTCGATGCGCGGCCACTCGAGCTTCATGTCCTTGCGGACGATGAGCTGCATGACCATCTCGCGATACGAGCACTCGAGACCGGTCAGATTGACCTCGCCATTGCCCTGGCGGCAGTGGGAGTCACCCGTCCACACGAGCCCGCCCTTGACGAAGATGGGGATGAACAGGACGGACCCTTCCTGGATCTCGTTGATGTCCATGTTCGAGCCGTTTTTCCAGGGCCGGAGCGTGGACACGGGAGCCATGGGATCGGTCGAGCCGCCCTTGCGGGGCGAGGGATCCTTCGGGTCGATACCCACGGCGAAAGTGCCGGGGAAGGGCTGCAGATCTATCGTGATACCAGGCTTGAACTCGGCCGTCCGCTTCTCCCAGTCGAGGTAGAAGTACCTGATGAAACCGTCCGGCATCTCGGGCGCCAGCGCCCCGATCGTCGGGAACTCCTTGCCCGGCAGGTTGAAATTGACCGCGAAGGCCTTCGGCACGATCTTGAGGAAGCGAATCTCCATCACATCGCCGGGCTCGGCGCCGTTGACATAGATGGGCCCGGTAACCGAGTGCGGTCCGCCGCCCGGGTTGGCTTTCCGGAGCGCCACGATCTCGTCCATCGTCGTGCCAGGCTGGACCTTGTTGTGGGCATGCATCATGGTTTCGACGGCCACGGTGTCGCCCGAGTTGACGACGAGCTTGGGAGGCTCCTTGGGATCGAGCCAGCCCCACTGCGTCGTCTCGAGAGTGGCGGCGAGGACGTGAAACTTGCCGCCGCCCATGGAGACGGCGCGATCGCGCTTGGCCTCCTCCATGGGCTGCTGCGCGACGGCGTAGAGGCCGGCGCCGAACAGCAGGGCCAGGGCGGCAAGGCCGCTGAAGAGAGCCTTGCGGGTGCGGAGCTTCATCATCATGCGGGTCTCCTTTGGTGTGAGCGGGTCGAACCGTGAAGAACTCCACGCCCGGACACCGTCGGCCGGACCGTCGCGCATTCTAGCGCGTTTCCGCTCCCTTGGCACCCTCCGCCGCGGCTCGGGGCCGCCTGATCAGGCCTTGCCTTCGAGGGAGCGCTTGAGCTGGTCGAGGTGGTTGTCGTCATGCCACGCCATGAGGCCGACGAAGTCCTTGACGGTCATGCGCCCGCGCGTGGCGTGCACGCCGCCGCGCTCCCACTGCTCGGGGGCGAGCCCGCGGAGGAACTTCAGCGACTCGTCACGGCGCGCCCGGAAGGCTTCCAGCGCCTCCTGCACGTCGTTTCGCGAGTACTGCCGGTCGATGGCCCAGCGGTCGGGCTCGACGCCCAGGAACTTGGGCTCGTCCATGGCCATGATGGTCTGGAAGCGGATCATGAAGGACTCTTCGACGTCGCGCACGTGGCAGACCACTTCCTTCGCCGACCAGTTCTTGTCGTCGGGGCGCTTGGACAGCTGCGCGTCCGAAACGCCCTTGATGGCGGCGGCGAAGTCGTGGGCGGTCCGCTCCATGCGCGCCATCTGCTCGTCGAGGCTTGCCATCTGGATCCCTCCGTCGGTGACCAGTTGATGGAACAGGTGCGATTCCCGCTGATAGAAGCCCTGGGTGTGGAACGAATCCCCGAGCCGCAGCAGAGTGTAGTCTAGATGATGCCCGATTTCGTGCAGCAGCGTCCGCAAGAACGTGCGGAAGGCGACCACGCGCTTCTGCCGGGCCGTGCGCATCCAGAGCGTGATGGTGGGGGGCAGGCCCGGGCGCTCGGCCGTCTCGTAGAGCCCGTGCAGCTCGCCCCATTTCGCGTGCGGCCGCGCGGCCAGCACCTTGACCCGCACGGGCGGCACGCGGAGCGCGCGGACCATCCCGCCCGCCAGGAGCTGCGCCGCCGACTCCGTGAGCGCGCGGTCATCGCTTTCGAGCGCAGCCCGGAGCTCCGTCACGAGGGGCCGGAGGGCGGGCGCCCCCGGCAGCGCCACCTGCGTGATCTTCTCGCTGCGGAGATAGATGCTCTGCTGCCGCCGGCTCAGTCGCTCGAAGTACGCGAAGGGCATTCGGGCAGGAATGCTACCGCCCGCCGGCAATGCGGTCAACCGAACGCTATGTCCTGCTACCGTCTACTTCTGTGTGCTTCCCGCATGGCATCATCACGATCGGTCGAATGCTGATAGGTCTATCGATCGCCATCCTCAGTAGTCGAACCGGAAACTGGGCGTGGCGCTGAAGCCCCGGCATGGGGGCGAGGGTCTCGCACGGGGCCTCTTCCTCGTCTTGGTGTACGGCGGCGCGAGTACCTTTCTCGGCCTGTCCGTCGGCTTCGCTGCTCTCCACGCTCTGTATCCTGAGGTCGTCGGGTGGCGACGGCCCGTGACTGTCGCGGCCATGTGTGTGGCCGCGCTCGCCGTGTGTTGGGCGACCATGCCAGCCAACCGACCTCACGTGGGCGCCCTGATCCTGAGGGTGGCGATGATAGGCTCCTTCTTCGTCGGAGTATTCATGGCGAAGGGCCTCATGTTCGGCAGCGGGCGCGCTCGCGGCCGCGAGGTGCTCGTCTTGAGCATCGCCGCCGTGGTCTTCGCGATCGGGCTCGGTGTCGCGCGCGGAACGCGCTGGGGAAGGAAATGGACGAGATGACCACCGTTGACCGGCGGGCTGATCGCTGATGATTTGGAGCCTCCGACGAGTCGCGAGCTCGACCGCCCTTTGGATTGCCGTGGGACATGGCGGGGTGGTTCTGCTAACATTCGCCGTGGCCATGGCTCAGGTTCCTCCGGCGGCACGGGCTGATCTCGCTCCGACGGGCAAGCTGCGCGCGGGGGTCAACTACGGGAACTTCATCCTCGCCGTCAAGGACCCGGCGACGGGCGAGTCCCGCGGCGTGGCCATCGACCTGATGCGCGAGCTCGCGCAGCGGCTCGGCGTGCCTGCGGAGATCGTCGCCTACGACAGCGTGGCCAAGATGGTGGACGCGGCGCCGACCGGCACATGGGACATCGCGTTCCTCGGGTCCGATCCGGCGCGGGCGGGAGAGATCAGCTTCACCGCGGCGTATCTGGAGATCGAGGCAACCTACCTGGCACCCGCGGGCTCGCCGCTCCGCGCCATTGCGGACGTGGACCGCGAGGGAGTGCGGGTCGCGGCGCCGGCCCGGGCGGCCTACGAGCTCTTCCTGACTCGGGGCCTGAAGCGCGCCCAGCTCGTCCGGGCGCCCAACGGCGACGCGGCCATCGAGCTGTTCACCACCGGAAAAGTGGAAGCGCTCGCGGGATTGAGGCAGGGGCTCATCGGGCTCGCCGCGAAGCACCCGGGATCTCGCATCCTCGACGGCCAGTTCTTCGGCGTGCAGCAGGCCGTCGGCGTTCCCAAGGGTCGCGAGGCGGGAATCCAGTACTTGCGCGGCTTCGTCGAGGAAGCAAAGGCCTCGGGGCTGGTGGCTCGAGCGATCGAGCGGACGGGCGCGCGCGGCGTCTCGGTGGCGCCGAAGGCGCCCGCTCAATAGCCCGACGACCCTAGCCGCGCAGGTCATGCAGCCCGCGATACTCCGTCGAGAGCTGGCCTATGGCGTGGAGATCGTGCGTCAGCTCGTGGCCGGAGTCTCCCAGGCCGAAGCGCGTTTCAAGCCAACTCCGGAGACCTGGTCGATCCTCGAAGTCGTCGGTCACCTCTACGATGAGGAGCGCGAGGACTTCCGCCCACGCCTGGATATCGCGCTCCATCGGCCGACGGAGAAGTGGCCGAAGATCGATCCGGCGGGCTGGGTCACGACGCGCAAGTACAATGATCGTGACCTCGCGCAGGCGCTCGAGGGCCTGCTGACCGAGCGCGAGAACTCGCTGACCTGGCTGCATGGCCTGTCGGAACCGAACTGGGACGCCGAGTATGCCGCGCCCTTTGGACCCATCAAGGCGGGCGATCTCCTGGCGTCCTGGGTCGCGCACGACAACCTGCACACGCGCCAGCTCGTGGAGCTCCGGCGTAGCCGACTGCTGGGGATGGTCGCCCCGTACAGCGTCAAGTACGCGGGGGACTGGTGAGGCGCTAGTCTGGCGAGTCTGTGATACGCCGACAAAATCGTTCGCCGCTGGCGAGATTTCGTCTGCCGCCTCGTTCGCACGAGCGGTTTGGGTCGCTCGTTGTTGATGGCCAGGTACTGCATCATGGCGCTTTCGAGCTGCCGCCTGCTGGAGTGGACACTCCGACGACGGAGCTCTGGGTTCGCGTCTCAGCTGGACAAGGTCTTGATCTCTGGGCCAAGGGATGCAGGACGTCGATCGCCCAAGTCACATTGAGTGGCTCCCCGAGCCAGCCCGCGCACCCCGTCCGCGCGTGGACACGAAGGCCCTGTGAGTCGTGACGCGCTCGGAGAGCCCTGACGGGATCGTCAGGTACTGTCGCTGGCGCCGGCACCTCAGGTAGCGGGCGGCCGTCCGGCCGCCGGAACTGGAGCGCCCCGTCGGGTAAGCGCGCCACCTGGTAGCCCTCCTCGTGCACCGCCCGATGGTGCCGGCGACAGAGGAGGGCAAGGTTCGACAGCGTGGTCGGGCCTCCGTGGGCCCAATGGCGGAGATGATGCCCCTGGGTGAAGCGCAGGCCGCACCCCGGGAAGCGGCAGCCCTGGTCCCGATGGTGGAGGGCACGGCGTAGAGCAGGAGGAATCGTCCGGGTCCGGGCCCCGATCTCCAGCAGGCGGCCCTCCTCGTTGTGACGCATTACCACCCGGCTGGCGTCGCACGCGAGGCGTTGGGACGTTTCCGCGGAAACGTGAGTACCCCCTTCCAGGACCGACTGCCCCGGCTGCTCCGGATCGGCCAGCACCTGGGCGTCGACATGGACCACCACCTGGTAGCGCTCCCCCGGGGCGCCGGGATCGAGGCCGTGGTGCAGCGCCGTCTCCGCGAGCAGGGCCAGGGCATCGGCCTGCTGCTGAGCCATCGGGGGCGTTTCCGCGGAGACGTTTCCGAACGCAGTGGAGACCCTGGCCCGCTCCCGGGCCCGCTGGTACAGGCTCTCGCGGGCCGCGGCCAAGGCTTGCATGACCAGTGCCCCCATCTCCGGCTCGAGTCGCCCTTTGAGCACCACCATCCCGTCCTCGGCCTGATACACGTGCAGGGCTCGGGTCGCATGCCGTCGCTTCGCCTCTCGCGCCTCGGCGCGCCGATCCACCCACCGCCACCCGCGCACGATCCGCTCGACGTGGGCGGCTGTGCCGGCACGCCCCACCGCCAGCAGCCGGGCTTCGGTCTCCGGCGTGGCCACGCGAGTGAGGGCGCGGACCTTGGCGTACGACAGCTCCCCGCGGCCAAGGGCCTCCGCCAAGAGGGGCAGCGTGCCGAGGGCACGGGCCACCCGGACCCGTTCCCGAGCCGCGCCCAGATCGAGCCCCACCCGCCAGGAGAGCCAGGCAGCGCAGGAGCGGAAGCCCGTGTTCCATCCGCCGCGGGCGTCGAATGCTCGGATCAGCTCGAGCAGGCGCGCGGTGGCGGCGTCGAGGTGGGCGGACAGCTCGGCAATCTCGTCGCCGAGCCGGTCCAGCTCAGCGCCGAGATGGGGAGGAGCAAGGACAGATGACGAGTGAATGTGCATGGCGAGAGCCCTCCTTTGCTAAGGCGACTCTACACCCTGAGTTTCGAGCCTTCGGGGAGCGTCTAGGACGAGCGATCTTCAGACGCAGAATGGATTTTGATCCGGCCCCACCCGTTCGCGCAGCGGCGGCCGTGTGCGGGCCGCTGGGCCGGCTCTTGCCGAGGCCTGCCCACGCGTGACCAAGTCACCCGGCCAGGGCTGTCAAGCGGAAAAGCGTGATATCTCCGCCTCTGCGGTCAATCGCGTGCGAAGGCCTTCACGTACTACTTCGCCATCCACGACGAGCGACCCAAACCGTTCGAAACGATTTAGTCGACGTGTCTCAGACTCACGAGACTAGCGGCCCGACCACTTGGGCTTGCGCTTCTCGACGAAGGCGCGCGCCCCTTCCACGCGGTCCTCGGTGGTGCGCAGCAGCGTGGCCAGATCGTTCTCGAGCCGGATGCCGTCCTGCAGGGGCAGGCCGAGGCCGCTGACCACCGCCTCCTTCGCGTAACGAAGCGCGATGGGCGCCTTGGCCGCGATGTCGCGCGCTAGCCCCTGCGCGGCGGCCATCAGCTCGGACACGGGCACCACGCGCTCGACCAGCCCAATTCTCAAGGCCTCGGCAGCCGGCACGCGCATCCCCGTCAGGATCATCTCGAGCGCCTTGCCGCGTCCCACCAGCCGGGGCAGCCGCTGGGTGCCCCCGCCCCCCGGAATAATCGCGAGGTTGATCTCAGTCAGGCCGAGTTGGGCATCCTCCGCGGCCACCCTGATGTCGCAGGCCAGCGCGAACTCGAGCCCGCCCCCCAGGGCGAAGCCGCGAATGGCCGCGATGATGGGCTGC
>DASQAK010000260.1:0-5866 GCA_035635755.1 Candidatus Methylomirabilota bacterium
GATCGCCATCAACGGCTTCACGGCGGCCGTGCTCGGGGGCTTTGGCTCGATGCCGGGAGCGGTGGTGGGGGGCATGCTCCTCGGAGTCATCGAGAACCTGGCCCCGCTCTACCTGCCCACGGGCATCCGCTACTCCGTCCCCTTCCTCGTGATGATCGCCATCCTCCTCGCGCGCCCCCGCGGCCTCTTCGGCCGTGTCGAGCGGAGGAAAGTCTAGTGCGCAGAGTCGCCTTCGGGCTCGCAGCCGTGGCCGCGCTGGGCTGGCCCCTGGTGGCGCCGAAGTACCTCGTGTTCCTGGGCACGCTGGTCGCCGTTAATGCCATCGTGGCCATCGGCCTCAACCTGCTCTCGGGCTACACGAACCAGCTTTCCTTCGGCCACGCGGGGTTTCTCGCCATCGGCGCGTACGTGGCGGCGCTCCTCACCCTGCATGTCCCCGCGCTGCCCGTGCCGCTCACGCTGCTCGTCGCCGGTCTCGCCACCGCGCTTGTCGGCCTCGCCCTCGGCATCCCGTGCCTCCGGCTCGAGGGCCTCTACCTGGCCATGGCCACGCTGGCCTTCGGCTTCGTGGTGACGGAGGCGATCACGAACCTCGACTGGCTGACGCGCGGCAACGACGGCCTTCGCGTGCCCCTGGCGCGGCTCGGGCCGTGGATCCTCGACACCGACGCCGCGCGCTACTACCTGGCCGTGGCGGTGGCCGCGGCCATGATCCTGGCCGCGCTCAACGTGGCGGCCACGCGCACCGGGCGCGCCTTCCTCGCCATCCGCACGAGCGAGATTGCCGCGCAGGCGAGCGGCATCAACGCCGCCGCCTACAAGACCATCGCCTTCGTGCTGTCGGCGTTCTACACGGGCGTGGCGGGCGGGCTCTTCGCCTTCGTGGTGGGGTTTCTCTCTCCCGACGCCTTCGACGTGTTCCTCTCCGTCGATTTCCTGGTGATGATCATCCTGGGCGGGCTCGGATCCGTCCTCGGCTCCGTGGCGGGGGCGGCCATCGTCACCGTGCTCAACGACTCGCTCGCCGGGTTCCAGGCCTTCCGGCCGCTGATCTTCGGCGCGATCATGATCATCTGCATGCTCTTCATGCCCGGCGGCCTGGCCGCGATGACAAGGAGGAAGTCATGAGACAGAGATGGGCGGTGCTCTGCTTGGTCCTCGCCGCCTTGGGGGCGACGCCGGTCGCCGCCGAGCAGGGGGTGACGGACACCGAGATCCTGCTCGGCTCGTCGAACTCGTTCTCCGGGCCGCTGGCCTTCACGGGCACCCAGCTGACCAGATTCGGGGTCGACCTGTACTTCCGCGTCGTCAGCGACGCGGGGGGCATCCACGGCCGCAAGGTGCGCACGATCTATTACGACGACGCCTATCGTCCCCAGGACGCGGTGGCCAACACGAAGAAGCTCGTGGAGCAGGACGGGATCTTCGCGGTGATCGCGCCCCAGGGCTCCCCGCCCGTGGTGGCCACGCTCGGCTACCTCGAGCAGAACAAGGTGCCGCTGCTCTTCCCGTTCCAGAGCTCGACGGAGACGCGCAACCGGAAGTACGTCTTCAGCGGCCTCGTGCTCAGCGACCGCCAGTCGCGCATGATGATCGACCATCTGGCCGGGCCGCGGAAGTTCAAGCGCTTCGGCGCCCTCTACCAGGACGACGAGTACGGCAAGTCGTTCCTCGGAGCCTTCGAGCACGACCTCGCCCGCCACGGGCTCAAGCTGGTGGCGACCGAGCCCGTGAAGCGCGGCGTCACCGACGTGAGCGCCCAGATCGCCAAGCTCCAGGCCGCGAAGCCCGAGGTGACCTTCCTCGTGCTCACCCCCGGCCCGGCCGCGCAGGCCCTCAAGGAGCGGCAGAAGATCGGCTGGAGCGACACCCTGATGGTCTCGACGGGACCGCTCACGGACGAGACCTACCTGGCCCTCGCCGCGGATGCTTCCGAGGGAGTCGAGGGACTGTCCACCCTGCCCGATCCCGTTCGCTCCGACGCGCCCGGCGTGAAGCTGTACCGGGAGCAGATGCAGAAATACTTTCCCAAGAACGAGCCCAATCGCTACTCGCTCGCCGGGTACCTGGCGGGCATGCTCTTCGCGGAGGGCGCCAAGCGAGCGGGCCGGAACCTCACGCGCGACGGGCTCATCACCGCCCTCGAGACGCTCAAGGGCTTCGACACCGGCATCGTGCCGCCCATGACGATCGGGCCCGACCACGACACGCAGAAGCAAGGGTTCTGGGTGCGCGTGGAGAAGGGGCACTTCAAGCCGCTCTCGGACTGGATCAAGTCCGACCCGTGACGCCGCCCTCCGCGCTGCTCGACGTGACGGGGCTGTCGATCCGCTTCGGCGGCCTCGCCGCGCTGAGCGACGTCGACCTCGCCGTCGAGGCGGGAGAGATCTTCGCGCTCATCGGTCCGAACGGCGCCGGCAAGACCACCGTCTTCAATATCGTGACCGGGCTCTACCGCCCCCTGGCGGGGCGCGTGCGCTTCGACGGGCACGACCTGCTCGCCCGCGCGCCCCACGCGGTGGCGCGTCTCGGCGTCGCGCGGACGTTTCAGAACACGGAAGTCTTCCGCGGGCTCTCCGCGCTCGACAACGTGCTCATCGGCGAGCACCCGCGCCTCCGCGGCAGCGTGATCGCGGCCGCCCTCGGGCTGCCGAAGGTCCGGCAGGAGGAGGCGTGGGCGCGCGCGCGGGCGCACGCGCTCCTTGCCCGGGTAGGGCTCGCCGAGGCCGCCGAGCGCGACGCGGCGGGGCTCCCGCTCGGGCTCCAGAAGCGCCTCGAGCTGGCGCGGGCGCTTGCCCTCGCTCCCCGCCTGCTCCTGCTCGACGAGCCGGCGGGCGGGCTCAACCCCACGGAGACGCAGGAGCTGATGCAGCTGATCCGGAGCCTCCGGGACGTTGATCAGCTCACCATCCTGCTCGTCGAGCACAACATGGAGCTGGTGATGGGGGTCTCGGACCGCGTCGCGGTCCTCCAGCACGGGCGCAAGCTCGCCGAGGGCACGCCCGCGGAGGTCAGCCGCGATCCCGCCGTGGTCGAGGCCTACCTGGGCGGCGATGAGTGATCTCCTCGCGCTCGACACGGTATCGGTCGCCTATGGCAAGCGCCGCGCCCTGGAGAGCGTGTCGCTCACGATCGGCCCCGGCGAGATCGTGACGCTCCTCGGCGCCAACGGCAGCGGCAAGAGCACCACGCTGCGGACGATCTCGGGCCTCGCGCGCTCCCACGCGGGCCGCATCGTGTTCGACGGCCGTGACATCACCCGCGCCGCGCCCGACGCCATCGTCGCCGCCGGCGTCGGGCACGTGCCCGAGGGGCGCGAGATCTTCCCCCAGTTCACCGTGCACGAGAACCTGCTCGTGGGCGGTCATACCGTACCGCGCGCTGTCATCCCCGAGGCGACCGAGCGCGCGTTCTCGCTCTTCCCCATCCTCCGCGAGCGGGCGCGCCAGCCCGCGGGCACCCTGTCGGGGGGCGAGCAGCAGATGCTCGCCATCGCGCGCGCCCTCATGATCCGGCCGCGCCTGCTTCTCCTCGACGAGCCGTCGCTCGGCCTCGCCCCGCGTCTCACCCGGGAGATCTTCGGCGTCATCGGACGCATCAACGCCGAGGGCGTGACCGTGCTGCTCGTCGAGCAGAACGCGCGCCGCGCGCTCGCCCTGGCCTCGCGCGCTTATGTTCTCGAGACGGGGCGCGTCGTGGTCAGCGGCCCCGCCCGCGAGCTGGCGGCCGACCCGCGCATCCGGGCCGCCTACCTCGGCCTCGCCGAGCTGCCGCCTCCCGCGCGCGGCTCCGCCTCGCCTGACAAGGAGAGATAGATGGCATTCGTCACGTCGAACGGACTCACGGAGTCAGAGACGAGCAGGACCGTCCAGGCCGGCGGCATGACCGTGCACTACCACGACATCGGCAGCGGAGACCCGGTGCTCTTCCTGCACTCCTATGGCCCGGGCACGACCGCGTGGATCACCTTCCACAAGATCGTGGGCGCGCTCTCCCAGCACTTCCGGTGCATCCTCATGGACCTGCCCAATTTCAGCAAGACCGGACCGATCGTCTACAAGGAGGGCGTCCACGCCGTGCAGGCGCGGACCGCCGTCGCCCTCCTGGACGCGCTGGGCATCCCGCGGGCGCACTTCGTCGGCAACTCGCAGGGCGGGCAATCGTCCATGGTCGTGGCCATGACGTACCCGGACCGGGTCAGCAAGTTCGTGATGGGCGGATCGCACATCGGCACCGGCGGTGACCGCTACCTGATGGCCAATCGGCCCTCGGAGGGCAGCCGGGCCACGCGCGAGGCCCTCGCCAATCCCACGCGCGAGAACATCCGCCGGTACCTGCGCGTGCACATCGACGACGAGGCGCTGGTCACCGACGAGCTGGTGGACTACATCCACCGGGCCCACACCTGGTCGCCCGCGTTCGACGAGGCGCGCAAGCAGTCGGTGAGCGTGCCGCACGACTACACGCCGGAGCTGGCGGGCATCCAGGCGCCCGTGCTCCTGATTCACGGGCGCTACGACCGCATGGTCGCCTTCGAGGTGAGCATCGCCATTCTCAACCACGTCACCAACTCGCGCGTGGTGCTCCTGAACAACTGCGGCCACTGGCCCCCGTTCGAGAAGCCCGAGGAGTACACCGCCCACGTCCTCGCGTTCCTGAAGGGCTACTGACATGGTCGACAGCTTCAATCCACCCGGCGTATGGGCGCCCTTCGGGGCGTTCTCGATGGCCGTCATTCAAGGGGCGGGCCAGATCATCCATCTCAAGGGGCAAGTGGCGCTGGACGAACAGGGGCACGTCGTCGGCAAGGATGACATGCGGGCGCAGACGCGAAAGACGCTGGAGAACATTCAAAGGCTCCTCGCCAGCATAGGTGGGGAGATGCAAGACATCGTCTCGCTGGTCCACTACGTGACCGACATCGACGCCTTCATGACGACGGGAGACATCCGACGGCAGTTCTTCGTCGAGCCGTACCCGGTCACGACGACGGTCCAGGTCGTGCGCCTGTATCACGCCGACCTCCTGGTCGAGATCACGGCGACCGCGGAGATTCCCCGTGACCGCTTTCGGCGACCGGCGGTCGGCTCCGCATAGCGCACGAGGTCGACGGCGCTACAGGAAGATGCTGAGGTTCTTGTCCAGGAGGACGTTGGCGTCGAGGAGGATGGTGCGCTTCGCGATCTTCCACGCGCCGTTTACCCGGCGCAGCACGTCCTCGCGGCTCCCGGCCAGGAGCTGGTGATCCGTTTCCAGGTGCGAGCGGTACACGAGGAAGGCCGTCTTGGCCTTCACCTCGCCCTTGGACAGCGGCTCCGCCACCAGGTTGCCGATCAGATGGCGCGTGCGGGACGGGGGATCTTCGCCCCACGCCATGCCCGTGTCGAGGCGCGCCACCCGCATCTCCAGATAGCGCCGGTCGTCCTCGATCAGGGCGAGGTCTCCCAGCGGTGTCACCTCACGCTGCGCTTCGCGACGCAGGACGTTCTTCCGCCGGGGCATGAAATACAGCACGTCGTCCGTGAACAGGTCCAGCCATTCCTTGAACCTGCGCTCGTCCAGCAGCCAGGCCTCGTGGATGTAGAAGGGCATCAGCTCCAGCCACAAGGCCTGGCGGGGAGTCACGGTCACCGTCGCGGCCTCGGCGCTCGCGGGCTTTCCCACGCGGCGCTTCCGGCTACCCGCGGATGGTGGCCGTGCCTTCGAAGCGCGCGGTGATCGGCGAGATGGGGATCTCCGCCCAGCTCTCGGCATTCATGAACTCCTCCCAGCGCTGGTAGAAGAGCCGCTGGTTGTTCTCGGAGATGTAACGCTCGGACACCATTCCCGGGTAGTCCGGGTGCGCGCCCGCGTGGCCAAGCCCCAT
>DASQAK010000261.1:0-16179 GCA_035635755.1 Candidatus Methylomirabilota bacterium
AGGCGATCCGTGGCCGCGCGGCGACGGGTGGGGCAGGGGGCATCCCCCGTGGACCCATATCTTCTGCGCGCAACGAAGGCGAAGACCTGAATCTCGTGGCTCGTTCGAGACGCCGCTGAGGAATGCGAGTCAGTGTGGTCCACGGGGGATGCCCCCTGCCCCACGCGGCGCATTGCCGACAGGTAGCGCGAGCGAAGAGCTACGAGGCGAGGGAGGCGCGGGCGAGGGCGGCTTTGGCCCGGAGGGCGTCGACGGCGGCCATGGGCACGCTGGGCGAGCCCAGCGTGGCGGCGCGGACCTGGGGGCCGTGGAAGTCGGAGCCGCCCGTGGCCACCAGATCCTGCTCCTTGCAGATCTGCAGATACGTCGCGCGCTGCTGGGCGGAGTGCTCCGTGTAGTAGCACTCGATGCCCATGAGGCCTGCCGCGATCAGGCCCGGGATGAGCTGGTCACGGTCGGCGAGGCCCGGATGGGCGAAGACGGGCACCCCGGCTGCTCTCCGGATGAGCCTGACCGCGTCCTCCGGCGTGAGCTTCTTCCTGGGGACATGCCCCGGCCGACCGGCGGCGAGGTACTTGTCGAAGGCCTCGCGCACCGTCTTGACGTAGCCACGCGCCACCATCACCTGCGCCACGTGCGGGCGTCCCGCCGAGCCCTCCTTCACGATCGCAAAGACCTCGTCGGCGTCGAACGGCATGCCCAGGGCGGCCATCCGCTCGGCCATCAGGTGAACGCGCTCCCGCCGCTCACGCCGCTGCTCGCGGCAGAACTCCTGGAACCACGGAGCCTGCCACTCCATGAGATAGCCCAGGACGTGGATCTCCGCGCCCTCCACGTCGCAGTTGATCTCGATGCCGGGGAGAAGCTCGAGGGGACGCCGGCGCTCTGCCTCCTCGAAGGCCTCGGGCAGTCCCTCCGTGGAGTCGTGATCGGTGATGGCGAGGACGCGGACGCCGCGGCTGGCTGCCTCGATCACGAGGTCGCGGGGGGCATACGTTCCGTCCGAGGCGGTCGTGTGGGTGTGCAGGTCCACGCCCCCCGGCATGTGCTACCGCCGGCCGGCGATGGCGGAGAGATATGCCAGGAGCGTCCGCACGCCCACGCCCGTCCCGCCCTTGGGCCCGAGCGGCAGTTCTCGCTCGCTGAAGGCCGTGCCCGCGATGTCGAGATGGGCCCACGGCTTGCCGTCCGTGAAATCGCGCATGAAGAGACCGGCCACGATGGCCCCGCCTCCGCGCTGGCTCGAGATGTTGTTCAGATCCGCGATGTCGCTCTTGAGCCCGTCCTTGTATTCGTCGTGGAGGGGCATCCGCCACATCTTCTCGCCCGCGGCCTCCGCGGCGCCCAGGACGCGGCCGGCGAGCGGATCATCGCTCGCGAAGACGCCGGACACGGCCTGGCCGAGGGCGATCACGATGGCGCCGGTGAGGGTGGCGAGATCGATCATCTCGCTCGGCTTGATCTCCTTCACCGCGTAGGCGAGGGCATCGGCGAGGGTCAGCCGCCCCTCGGCATCGGTGTTGCCGATCTCGATGGTCAGCCCGTTCATGGCGCGCACGACGTCGCCGGGGCGCTGCGCCGTGCCCGAAGGCATGTTCTCGGTGGCCGCGATGAGGCCGTGCACTTCCACGGGGAGACGGAGCTTGGGCAGGGCGGAGAAGAGACCGAGGACGGTCGCGGCACCCGCCATGTCGTCCTTCATCCGGTACATGCCGTCGGCCGGCTTGAGGTCGAGCCCGCCCGAATCGAAGGTGATGCCCTTGCCGATGATCGCGACCCGCCGGCGCGCCCGGCCCCTGGGCGTATAGGTCAGGTGGATGAACTTGGGCGGCTCCTCGCTCCCCTGCGCCACGCCGATGTAGGCGCCCATGCCGAGCTTGGCGCAGTCGGCGCGCTCGAGGATCTTGAGCCCGAGGCGGCCGGCCCGCGCGATCTCCTGCGCTCGCCGCGCCAGGTACGAGGGCGTGACCACGTTGGCCGGCTCGTTGACGAGGTCTCGGGTGAGGCATGTAGCCGCGGCCCAGATCTCGCCGGCGCGCATCCCCTCGCCGGCGGCGGCGCGCTGGCGCCCCTCGGGCTCGACCACGGCCAGGGCCTGGAGCTGCTTGGGGCTCTTCTCCTTGAGATAGCGATCGAAGCGATAGGTCCCCAGGACCGTGCCTTCCACGGTGGCCTGGGCCCGCGCGCGCGCGGAGAGACCATCCGCGGCGAGATAGGCGGCGGCGCTCCTGGCCCCGAGATCGCGGGCGCGGCGGGCCGCGGCGGCCGCGGCGCGGCGCACGATCTCGGCGTTGCTCGCCTTCTTCGGACCGAGGCCGGCCACGAGCACGCGCGGGGCGCGCAGGCGACGGCCGTCCGCGTGCACGTGCGTGAGCTGGCCCGGCTTGCCCTCGAACTTCTCGGCCGCCATCACCCGGGTCAGCAGCCCGCCGAGGGCCTCGTCCACGGCGGCGAGGCCGGGCGAGAGGCGCGCTTCGTCGGCGTGTCGACCCAGGATGAGCGCATCGGCGCGCGTCTCGGTGAGGCCGCTCTGCGAGAGGGAGAGCTTCATCAAAGAGTTCCTCCTGGCTGGGAGCTCATGGCTCGAACGAGGCGCACGGCACGGTGGATCGTGTCCGCGAGCCCGTCGGTGGTCTCGTAGCGGCCGAGGTCGTCGACGGCGACCCAGCGGACCTCGGCCGCGTCACTGCCCGCGCGGAGCTCGCCGCCCAGGGCCTCCGCGGCATAGTCGATGATCACGTAGTGGTAGCGGACGCGCTCGCCCTCACGATGCACCCGGTCGATGACGCCGCAGAGCCCGAGCACGCGGATGCGCAGTCCCGATTCCTCCTCGACCTCGCGCACCACGGCGTCCTCGAGGCGCTCGCCGAGATGGACGAGGCCGCCGGGAATGCTCCACTTGCCCGCGGAGGGGGCCTGGCCGCGCCGCGCGAGAAGAACGCGCTCGCCGTCGAGCACCACGGCCCCCACGGCCACGCGCGGAGCCTCGGGGAATTCTCTCACCGCCCCCATCAGACGATGGTCAGCGCGCGGGGGGCGCGGCCCGACCACGTCCAGTCATGGGTGCCGTACTTGTCCCGCGCGAGCGACCCGGCCAGCTCCGTCTCCTCGGCCGACAACCCGCCCTCCTCCAGCGCGAGGCCGTGGACCTGGCGGAAGCCCGCCGTCAGCGCCGCCACCGCCTCGTCGAAGGACGGGCGGCGTCCCAGCGCCGCCTCGAGGGTGGTCATCCCCTCGAGGGGATCGCCCGCGCCGGGAAAGACGCGGCGCAGACGCGCGGGGTCGGCGCCCAGCATGATGGCGCCGTGCTGGAGGAAGGCCGCGCCCTGTCGCCGCTGGGCGCTGCCCACGAGCTTCTTGCCCTCCACCTCGAGCTCGAAGGAGCCGGTGCGGGCGAAGCAGAAGGCGGGCATGGCCGCGGGATCCGAGGGCTGCACGGGCACCATCTCGACGGGAGCGCCGAGGGCCGCGAGGCCCGCCTGCAGCCCGGCCCCGATCCAGCGATAGGTCTCGAGGAGATCGCCCGCGCCCTCGAAGTCTCCCGCGGCGGCGGCCACGCTGTAGGTGATCTCGAGGTCGGGGCCCTCGTGAAGGATTGCGCTGCCCCCCGTCTGGCGCCTCACGAGACCGATGCCCAGCGCGCGCGCCTCGTCGAGGTCGATGCGGCCGTCGAGACGCTGGCCATAGCCGAGCGAGACGGTGGGCGGAGCCCACGCGAAGAAGCGTAGCGTCGGGGGAGCGTGGTGGCGGAGCCGCGAGAGGAGAAGCGCTTCGTCGAGCGCCATGTTCGCGGCGCCGTCGAGCGGCTCGGTCACGAGCAGCCGGAAAGTGCTGGTCACGGCCCGAAGGGCCCCCCACTCATTCTCCCTCTCCCCGTGGGGAGAGGGTTACGCAGTTCGAGCTGAGACGCGGCCGACGAGCCGCAGGCGAGGAGCGCGGTGAGGCGAGGGCTGAGATCATCAGGGGCAAGGGCCCGTTCACGCCTTCGCCGGTGGCGTCCACTTGAGTCGAGGCTGGCGGGCCGCTCCCGTCTGATCGAGCCTTCGCACGGGCGTGGTCACCGGAGCCTCGAGGATGATCTGGGGACTCTCCCGCGCCTCGCGGGCGATCTGGATCATGGCGTCGCAGAACTCGTCGAGCGTCTCCTTCGATTCCGTCTCCGTGGGCTCGATCATGAGCGCCTCTTCGACGATGAGGGGGAAGTAGGTCGAGGGCGCGTAGAAGCCGAGATCCAGGAGGCGCTTGGCGATGTCCATGGCCGTGATGCCGAGCTTCTTCTGCCGGCGCGCCGAGACCACGCACTCGTGCATGCACGGTCCGGGCGCCGAGCGGTCGTAGTGATCCTCGAGACGCCGGAGCACATAGTTGGCGTTGAGCACGGCGTTGTCGGACACGGCTCGGAGGCCGTCGGGGCCCATGGTGCGGATGTACGTCCACGCCCGCACGTGCATGCCGAAGTTGCCCCAGAAGGCCTGGAGCTTGCCGATGGACTGCGGCCGACTCCAGTCCAGCGCGTACTCGTCGCCGTCCTTGACCACGACCGGGGTGGGGAGAAAGGGCGCGAGGTGATCCTTGATCCCCACCGGCCCCGAGCCGGGCCCGCCGCCGCCGTGCGGCGTGGTGAAGGTCTTGTGCAGGTTGAAGTGGCACACGTCGAAGCCGAGATCGCCCGGCCGCGTGATGCCGAGGATGGCGTTGAAGTTGGCGCCATCCATGTAGACCTGCACGCCCTGGGCATGGCACATCTCGGTGATCTGGTGGATCTTCGACTCGAAAAGGCCCAGCGTGTTGGGCTGGGTGATCATGAAGGCGGCGACGTCGGGTCCAAGGTGCCGCTCGAGATCGACGAGATCCACGTCGCCGTTGGCCTCGCTCTTGAGCTCCACCACCGAGAAGCCCGCCAGGGCCGTGGAGGCCGGATTCGTCCCGTGGGCGGAATCGGGGATGAGCACCTTGGTCCGCCGCTCGCCGCGCGCCAGATGATAGGCGCGGATCATGAGGACGCCCGCGAGCTCGCCCTGGGCGCCCGCCGCCGGCTGCAGCGAGACGTGGTCCATGCCCGAGACCTCGGCGAGATCCAGGGCCAGCTCGTGCATGAGCTGGAGCGCGCCCTGGGAGGCGGCTTCAGGCGCGAGCGGGTGCAGCCGCAGGAAGCCGGGGAGCCGGGCCATGTCCTCGTTGATCTTCGGGTTGTACTTCATGGTGCACGAGCCGAGCGGATAGAAGTGCGTGTCCACGCCGTAGTTCATCTGGCTCAGACGCGAGTAGTGCCGGATCACGTCGACCTCGGAAACCTCGGGCAGCTCGGCCGCGGTCGCCCGCAGATGCTGGGCGGGCAGGAGCTGGGCGGGATCACTCACGGGCACGTCGCACTCCGGCAGCGAGTGGGCATGGCGGCCGGGCGTGGAGAGCTCGAAGATCAGCTTGTCGTAGCCGGGCTTGGCGGTATGCATGTCGGCCTCAGGCCAACGCCGCGGTGAGTGCGGCCGCATAGGCGTCGATCTCCTCTCGCGTGCGCTTCTCGGTCACCGCCACCAGGAGGCCGTTTTTGTAGGCCCGGTCCAGCGTCTTTAGCGGCACGCCGGCCAGGATCCTGTCCTTGATCAGTCGCTTGACCACGCGCTCGGGAGACTTGGGCAGCGTGAGCGCGAACTCCTTGAAGAAGGGCGCCTTGAACGTGAGCTCGACGCCGGGGATCTTCGCGAAGGCCTGCGCGGCATAGTGCGCCTTGGCCGTGGAAAGCTCCCCGACCTTGCGCAGCCCTTCCTTGCCCATGACGGAGACGTAGATCGTGGCCATGAGGGCGCACAGGGCGACGTTGGTGCAGATGTTCGAGGTCGCCTTCTCGCGCCGGATGTGCTGCTCGCGCGTCTGCAGCGTCAGCACGAACCCTCGCTTGCCGTCCAGGTCCACGGTGGCCCCGACGAGCCGCCCCGGCATGCGCCGCACCAGCTCCTGCTTGGCCGCGAAGACGCCGAGATTGGGCCCGCCGAAGCTCATGGGCACGCCGAGCCCCTGCCCTTCGCCCACCACGAGGTCCGCGCCCAGCGCCCCCGGAGGCGTGAGCAGCCCGAGGTTGACCGGGTCCGCGACGACGATGAGGAGGGCACCCGCGGCATGGGCGATCTCGCCCGCCGCCTTGATGTCCTCCAGGCAGCCGAAGAAGTTGGGGTACTGCACGACCACGGCCGCCGTCTGCGCGGACACGGACTTGCGCAAGGCGTCCAGGTCGGTGACGCCCTCGGCGAGCGGCGCGGACTTGAGCCGGATGGCCGGCCCCTCGCAGTAGGTCTCGACGACCTGGCGATAGAGCGGATTCACGCCCTTCGAGATCACGGCCGCCTTCCGCTCGGTGACGGCGTGGGCCATCAGCACGGCCTCGGCCACCGAGGAGGCGCCGTCGTAGAGCGAGGCGTTGGCCACGTCCATGCCCGTCAGCTCCGCCATCATGGTCTGGTACTCGAAGATGGACCGCAGCGTCCCCTGGCTCGCCTCGGGCTGGTACGGCGTGTAGGCGGTGAAGAATTCGCCACGCAAGATCAAATGGTTGATCGGGCTCGGGATGGTGTGATCGTAGGAGCCCCCGCCGAGGAAGCAGGCGAAGTCATCCGCGTTGGCGTTCTTCGCGGACAGCCGGCGCAGGTGCCGGACGAGATCGCTCTCCGCCATGGCCGCCGGCACGTTGAGAGGACGAGAGAGCCGGGCCTTGGCGGGGATGCGCGCGAGAAGATCCTCGATGGAGCCCACCCCGATGGTCGCGAGCATCTCGCGCTGCTGGGCCGGGGTGTTCGAGATGTAGCGCATGGCCTCAGTGCCCCGCCGAGGCGACGAGCTTCTCGTAGTCGGCCGCGGACAGGAGCGTCTCCCACTCCTTCGGGTTCGCCAGCTTGATGACGATCATCCAGCCCTTGCCGTACGGGTCGGAGTTGACGAGCTCGGGCTTCTTGGGCAGCTCGGCGTTGATCTCCACCACCTCCCCGGTCAATGGCGCGAAGAGATCGGAGACGGCCTTAACGGACTCGACCACGCCAAAGGTCTTCATGGCGCTCACCTTGGCGCCGACCTTGGGAAGCTCGACGAAGACCACGTCGCCCAGCTGCTCCTGGGCGAAGGCCGTGATGCCGACGCGGGCCTTGTCCCCCTCGAGCTTCGCCCACTCGTGCTCCTTCGTATACCGGAGGTCTGCCGGAACATTCGCCATCAAGGTCTCCTAGGACTTCTTCGCTTTGGAGGGGACAAAGGGCGTCTTGGCCACCCGCGCCCGATGGGCCTGGCCGCGGATGTCCACGTCGAGCTCGGTACCGGCGGGGGCAAGATCGGCGCGCAGGTATCCCATGCCGATGCAGCGCTCGAGGCTCGGAGAGAACGACCCCGAGGTGACCACGCCAATCTCAGCGCCGTCCTTGAGCAAGCGATAGCCGTGTCGGGCCACCGCGCGTTCGGTCATCTCGAAGCCCACGAGCTTGCGCGTGACTCCCGCCGCTCGCACCTTCTCGATCGCCGCCCGCCCGATGAAATCACCTTTCGCCGGCTTCACAACCCAGCCGAGTCCCGCCTCGAGAGGACTGGTCGTCTCGTCGATGTCGTTGCCGTAGAGGGCGAACTTCATCTCGAGCCTCAGGGTGTCGCGGGCGCCCAACCCTATGGGCTGGATTCCGTCGCCCTTGCCGCCCTCCATCAACGCGTTCCACAGGCTCTCGAGACGCTCGGCGGGCGCGTACAGCTCGAAGCCGTCCTCACCGGTGTAGCCGGTGCGCGAGATCAGGCACGGCACGCCCGCCACGCCGCCCTTGACGAAGTGGTAGTACGGCGCGCGCGTCACGTCCGTGCCGGCGAGCCGCTGGACCAGCCCTTCGGCCTTCGGCCCCTGGACGGCGAGGAGTCCCGTCTCGGCGCTGACGTTCTTCCAGTCGGCGCCCTGGCCGTGCTCAGTCACCCACGCCCAGTCCTTGTCGATATTGGACGCGTTGACGGTGAGCATGTAGTGCTGGTCAGCGAGTCGATAGAGCGTGAGGTCATCCACGATGCCGCCCTCGGGATAGCAGAGGAGCGAGTACTGGACCTGGCCGATGGCGAGGGTGGACGCGTCGTTGCTCGTGACCCGCTGGACGGCCCCGAGCGCGCCGGGCCCGCGCACCTCGAACTCGCCCATGTGGCTGATGTCGAAGAGGCCCACGGCCGACCGGACGCAGCGGTGCTCCTCGATGATCCCCGTGTACTGCACGGGCATGTCCCAGCCGCCGAAAGGCACCATCTTGGCGCCGGCCTTGACGTGGACATCTCGGAGGGGCGTGCACTTGAGGGGAGCCGGCGTCTGCGTCATGGGAGCGCCATCATCTTAATGGATGGGCCCCCGGGCCGCAATGCCAAGCCGCCCCGGCGCGGCGCGGGGAGCCGCCGCGCCGGGGCGCAGGTATTTTCGCCGAGCTACTTGGTCGTGTAGCCGCGGCCGTTCATGCAGGCGGCGTAGGCGCTGTCGTAGCCCGCTTTGCCCTTGCCGTACTGACTCGTACCGCCATAGGTGGCGCCACCTATGCCGCCGGCCGCGGCGCCGATGGCCGCGCCCGTGCCTGGAGAGCCTGCGGCGGCGCCCACTGCGGCGCCGAGCGCCGCGCCACCGAGAGCGCCCACCGCCGCGCCGATGCCCACGCCCTTGGCCGTGTCCGTCGCGGGGTCCCAGCCCGATTGTCCCTTGGCCCACGTCTGGCACTCGCTCGAGTCGCGCGCCTGCTGCTCGGACGTCTGCCCCTTGGCCGGATAGGCGAAGACCGAGGGCTGCGGATTGCCCGAGGACGCGCAGCCGCTGAGTGCCACCGCGAAAGCCACCGCCGTGAATCCTGCCACGAAGCGCTGAGACATCATCATCATGGTCGGTCCTCCTGTCCGGCCATTATGACCGGAGTGCCTGCTGAGCCGGAAGCATTCTGGTGCCGCTTCATGACTCCTTGCCGACCACGCGCTCGAAGGCCGCCACGAACTGCTCCACGTCGGCGTCCGTCATGGCCAGGGAGCAGCAGCCGAGCCCCCGCTGGGACAGGACGACGCCTTCGTTCAGCAGGCCCATGAAGGTGCGGAGCGGGCGCTCCGCATCCGCGGGGCGGCTCGAGCGATAGTCGCTGAGCCGCTTCTTGGTCCAGTGAATCCAGAAGAGCGAGCCCATGCCCGTCACCTGCGCGGGCTGCTTCGCCCTGGTCAGGACCCGCTTGACGCCCGCGCGAAGCCGCTCGCCCAGCGCCTCGAGCTTGGCATAGGCCTCGGGTGTCAGCTCCTGCATGGTGGCGAGCCCGCCCGCCATGGTCACTGCGTTGGCGTTGAAGGTGCCGCCGTGGCTGATGCGCCCCTTGCCCCCGCGCGGATCGTAGTAGTTCATCACCTCCGCGCGGCCGCCGAAGGCGCCCACGGCGAGGCCACCGCCGATGATCTTGCCGAGCGTGGTCAGGTCCGGGCGGACGCCGAAGCGCGCCTGGGCCCCGCCCGGCGCCACCCGGAACGAGATGACCTCGTCGAAGATCAGGAGAATGCCCAGCCGCTCCGTCACTTCCCTCAGGCGTTCCAGAAAGCCGGGCTGGGGCAGCAGCATGCCCGCGTTGGCGAGGAGCGGGTCCACGATGAGCCCCGCGATGTCGCTTCCGTGCTTCTCGAGAATCTTGACGCAGGCCTCGGCGTCGTTCCACGGCAGGACGATGGTGTGCTTGAGGACGGTGTCGGGCACGCCCGCTGAGTAGGCGAGCGACTTGGGGCGCTTGCGGGAGCCGGCCTTCTCGACGTCGGGGGAGACGCTGACGAGCACCCAGTCGTGGGTGCCGTGATAGGCGCCCTCGAACTTAGCGATCTTGCTCCGGCCCGTGAAGGCGCGCGCCACCCGCACCGCGTTCATGGTCGCCTCGGTGCCGGAGTTGGTGAAGCGCACCACCTCCATGCTCGGGATCCGCGTGGTCAAGACCCCCGCGAGCTTGACCTCGTGCTCGCTCGGCCCCGGGAAGGACATGCCGCGGGTGGCCTGCTCCGTGATCGCCTCGACCACGGAGGGATGCGCGTGGCCCAGGATCAGGCTCGTGTAGTTGCCGTTGAAGTCGAGGCGCTCGGCGCCGTCGGCGTCCCAGATGCGCGCGCCCTGCCCGCGCGTGATGTAGAAGGGATAGGGGTCGAAGAAGGTCGTGGTCCGGCTGTTGCCGCCCGGCATCACGCGCAGCGCCTCCTCGTACATCTGCCTCGAGCGGGACGTCTTGGCCTTGTAGTCGTTGACGATGGTTTCGAGTGTCATGTGCGTGACTCCTTTCAGCGTCTACGAGGGAAAGGCGATGGCGTCGTCGAGCTCTCGCCGGTACGCGCGCAGCAGCTCGTGGGCCTCGCTCACCGTCACCCGCTTGAACGACAACCGCTGGCCGGGCTTGACCTGCCCCACCCGTCCGATGTCGAACGAGCATACCGTGCCGATCTTCGTATAGCCACCCGTCGACTGCCGGTCCACGAGCAACACGATGGGCTGGCCGTCGCCCACCACCTGGATGCCGCCCAGGGCCACGCCGTCCGAGATGATGTCGTGGCCGCGCGTGTGCTCGATGCGGGCGCCGCGGAGGCGGGCGCCCATGCGATCGCTGTGCGGGGTCATCTCGTAAGGCGCCTCGAAGAGCGTGGCGAGGCCGCGCTTCGTGAAGCGGTCGTCCTGGGGGCCCGGCACGACACGCACCATCGGCTCGCGCGTGTAGTCCGGGATGAGCGAGCCACGCACCTCCGCGGGCGCCCCGCCCACGCTCGGACCCAGCGACAGCTCGTCACCCTTGCGGAGCGCGCGCCCCTGCCAGCCACCCATCTGCCCGCGCAGGTAGGTCGCGCGAGAGCCGAGGGCGGGCGGCGTGTCGAGACCGCCCGAGACGGCGATGTACGCGCGCACGCCGGATGCGGCGGGGCCCAGCCGCAGCACGTCGCCGGCTTCCACCTCGAAGGCGGCCCAGCGCGGCATGGTTGCTTCGTTGAGGGTGACGGGCATGGCGGCGCCCGTCACCGCCACCCACCGCTTGTCGGCGAACTCGAGCCGCGGGCCGATGAGCGTGGCCTCGAGCCCCGCGGCGTCGTCGGCATTGCCCACGAGCCGGTTTGCGAGCACGAAGGCCTGACGGTCGACCGGACCCGAGGGCGGGACGCCCACACGCAGCGATCCGCGCCGGCCCAGGTCCTGCACGGTGGTCTGCGGTCCCGCGTCGTGAACGAGAAGGGTCGCCATCAGGGTCGCTCGATGCGCGGGCGATAGCGCCCCTCGGCGGCGGCCGTCTCGATGGCGTCGTACTCGGCGCGATCGATCATGCGGAAGCGGACGTGGTCGCCCGCGCGCAGGAGGATAGGGTCGGGGGAGGAAGGATCATAGAGGCGCACCGGTGTGCGACCGAGCACCCAGAAGCCGCCGGGGCTCTCCACCGAGTAGATGCAGCACTGCTCGCCGCCGATGCTGACACTGCCCGCCGGGGTCTTGACGCGCGGCTGAGCGAGGCGCGGGATGTTCAGGCGCTCGGACATGCCCGTCATGTAGGGCAGCCCCGGCGTGAAGCCGACGAAGTAGACGTAGTAGTCCGCGGAGGCGTGGAGCCGCGCCACGTCATCCGGCGACAGACCGACCTGCTTGGCCACCGCCTCGAGATCGAAGCCGAGCTCGCCGCCATAGCAGCACGGCAGCTCGACGGTGCGCGCGGGCGGCAACACGTCGGGGCGCGCCTGACGGCAGAGAGCGCGGAGCGAAGCCACGAGATCGTCCCAGCCGACGATCAGCGGATCATAGTAGACGAGGAGCGAGCGGAACGTCGGGACGGTCTCGGTGATACCGGAGAGGGCCTTCTGCTGGATCAGGTACTCGAGCGCCAGGGTCCGGGCATTGGCCTCGTGGCTGATCTCGTCCGCGAACTCCACCGACAGCGCGAGATCCCCGCACGGCAAGAAGCGGGGCTCGGCATAGATCCCCACCGCTCAGAAGGCGGCGAGCTGGCTGTTGGGGATGTCCGTGATGAACATGTGTCCGGGGCTGTGCGTGATCATGAAGGCGGGCTTGGAGGCGAGCGCGACCGCCTGCGGCGTCACGCCGCATGCCCAGAACACGGGGACTTCGCCTCGCTTGATCTCGACGGCATCGCCCCAGTCGGGCTTGGTCACGTCCTTGACGCCGATGGCCGCGGGGTCTCCCACGTGGATGGGCGCGCCGTGGGCGCCGGGGAAGCGCGCGGAGGCGGTGACCGCCTTGGACACCATCTCGTGCGGGATGGGGCGCATGGAGACGACCATGGGGCCGTGAAACCGGCCGGCGGGGCGGCAGTCGATGTTGGTCTTCCACATCGAGACATTGCACCCACGCTCGACGTGACGGAGCGGGATGCCCGCGTCCATGAGGGCCCACTCGAAGGTGAAGGAGCAGCCGAGCAGGAAGGCCACGAGGTCGTCGCGCCAGAAGGCCTTGACGTCCGTCACCTCGTCGGCGAGGACGCCGTCCTTGTAGATCCGGTAGCGCGGGAGATCCGTCCGGAGATCGGCGCCGGCCGCCGCGCCCACGGGCTCGACCGAGCCCACATCCGTCACCTCGATGAGCGGACACGGGCGAGGGTTGCGCTGGCAGAAGAGCAGGAAGTCGTAGGCGTCATCCCTGGGCAGCACCGCCATGTTGGCCTGCACGAAGCCGGGGCCGAGGCCGGCCGTGATGCCGGCGAACTTGCCGCTGCGGATGTCGGCTCGGATCTCTTTCGGGTGACGCGCATCGATGGGCATCAGGACCTCCGGGTCTCTGAATACTTTACTTCAGGTGGCCGAGCTTGGGCCCGAGATCGGGGTTGCCGAGCACCTGGGGCTTTTCCCCGCGGAGCACGCGCAGCATCTCGGCGGCCACCTGCATGGCGGTGCCGCGGGTCGTCTCCTCGGTCACCCCCGCGATGTGGGGGCTCACGATGACGTTGTCGCGCTGGAGGAGACGGCTGTCCGAGGACACGGGCTCCTCCTCGAAGACGTCGATCCCCGCCGCGCGGATCTTGCCGCTCTCGAGACCCGCCAGGAGGGCGCTCTCGTCCTGGACCTTGCCGCGGGAGGTATTGATGAAGATCACGCCGTCCTTCATCTGCGCAATCGACCCCGCGTTGATCATGTGATGCGTCTCGGGCGTGTGCGGCGTGTGGCACGTGACGACGTCGGCGGCCCGGAGGACGGAGGCCATGTCGGGCATGGGCTCGACGCCGCGATTCCGGAGCTCCTCGGCGGGCACGTACTTGTCGTAGGCGATCACGCGCATCCCGAGGGCGCCGGCCGTCTTGGCCACGCGCCGCCCGACGTTGCCCACGCCGATGATGCCGAGCGTCTTGCCGTTCATCTCGAGGAGCCCCTGCGAGCGGCTCTTGCCCCAGTCGGCCATCCGCGTGCGCCGGTCGACCACCACGGCCTGCTTGGCGAGGGCGAGCATGAGCATGATGGCGTGCTCCGCCACGGAGTTGGAGTTGGAGCCCGGGGCGTGGACCACGGCGATGCCCAGGTCGGTGGCCGCCTTGAGATCGATGGTGTCGAGGCCGACTCCATGCCGGCCCACCACCTTGAGCTGCTTGCAGCCGGCCATGAGGGAGCGGGTGCACGCCGGCTTGGCGCGGAAGAGGATGCCCTCGGCCTCCTGCGCAACCTTGAGCATTCCGCCTTCCGTCTCTTCGCTCGACACGAGCACGCGCGCCTCGCTCTCGAGCAGCTTGATGCCGTCGGCATGGATGGGGCCGGCAAGGACGACGAAGGGCTTCATGGGTCTCCTTCTGACCTGGGGCTATTTTAGAGGTTCAGTACGCTTACTTGGTGGCGACGAGCACGATGCGGGGCGATTCGAGCGTGAAAGGCCGGCCGTCGAGCCCGCCGAAGAGCTCGACCTGGGACCACCGCTCCGGGCGCAGCATGCGCAGGAGCTCGTGGACGGAGTACAGGCGGATCTCCATCTCCCCGAGGAGGCGATGATCCTTCTCGAGCCACCAGCTCTGCTGGACGCGGCTCGTCCGCGCATCGAAGCGGTTCTTGACGCGGACGGTGCCCTCGGGCAGCCGCACCATCTCCTCGGGCGCCACGCCGTGGATGGCGAAGTCGCGGTTGCGGGTGTCGAGGACGAAGGCGCCGCCGGGCTTGAGGGCGGTGCAGAAGCGGTCGAGGAGGAGGCGGTCCTCGTCGTCGGTGAAGAAGCCGATGCTGGAGAAGAGATTGAGGGCGAGGTCGAACTCGCCCGAGAACTCCATGTCGCGCATGTCCTGGCGGACGAGCTGGAGGGGAAGCCCCGCCCCCGCCGCGCGCTCCTTGGCCCGCTGGAGCTCGGTCTCCGACAGGTCCACGCCCGTGACGTCGAAGCCCCGGCGCGCCAGGGCGAATGAGTGACGGCCGAAGCCGCACGGGGCGTCCAGGATCCGTCCGCCCGCGGCGGGAGCCACGTGGCCGAGGATCCAGCCGACTTCCGACTCGGCGTCCACCTCGGACTCGAGGCCCCGCGAGATGGTCGGCCACGACTCCTCGAAGAACCGGCTGTCGAACACGGCCGCATTATACCGAATCCGGTCTTCGAGCAACGGCGGCGAAAGCCTGTCGATCTCGCCCCTAGTCGTTCGACTTAGAAGTGAAGCCGGGGCCTGCTCGGCCGAAACCGACGGAGGCCTCCCAAATAACCAGAACCAAAGGAGCCCAGACGATGCCAACCGCCATGCAGGTCCAGCCGTATCTGTTCTTCGAGGGGCGCTGCGAGGAGGCGCTCGAGTTCTACCGCCGCACGCTCGGCGCCGAAGTGCTGGCGCTCATGCGCTCCAAGGACAGCCCCGACCCGACGATGACCATCCCGGGCGCCGAGGACAAGGTGATCCACGCGATGTTCCGGATCGGCGAGAGCACGCTGCTGGCCTCCGATGGCCGGTGCCAGGGCGCGCCGAGCTTCCAGGGCTTCGCGCTGTCGCTCACCGTTCCCAGCGAGACCGAGGCGGAGCGGCGATTCGCCGCGCTGGGCGAGGGCGGGCAGGTGCTGATGCCGCTGATGAAGACGTTCTTCTCCCCGAGCTTCGGGATGGTCGCCGATCGCTTCGGCGTCTCCTGGATGATCTACATGGCGCCCTGAGGGCCGGTCATGGAAGCTAGGAGCGAGCGCCGGCACAGCGACGTTCACGACGTGGGCGTGTGGCGCGCCAGGAAGTCGGTAACCCGGCGGATCGACTCGGCCAGATGCGTGGGGCCGCGCCAATCCTTCTGGATCTCGAGGTTGGGCGCGAGGCTGGCGATCTCGGCGCTGGTCGCGGCGGGGTGCGGCTTGTCGGTGCCGGGCTGCAGCAAGAGAGGCGTGGGGCAGCGGCGCACGAAGTCGCGGCTCACCGAGAAGACGAAGTCGCCGCCGAACATGTTGTGGCCGAACTTCCGGATGACGTCCTCGGTCAGCGACGGATCTCCGGCCAGCATGGTCTTGGCGAAGCCGCTGACCGCCTCCTCCCAGGTGTCGCGGTTCTCGTGCAGGCCGATGGGGTTCTGCAGCACGGCGGCGGTGATCCGCTCGGGCGCCAGCTCGCACAGCGTCAGGCAGTAGGTGCCCCCGATGCAGCCGCCCATGACGTGGAAGCGGCCATGGCCGAGGTGATCCATCAGCGCCAGGTGATCGCCGGCATACGTGTGCCAGCCGTGGGTCTCCGTCACGGCGCCGCGCGACTTGCCGGCATTGCGCTGGTCCATGCCGATCACGGTGAACCGGCTGGCCAGATCGACCATGGGGTTCATCCAGGGCGGCGGTGCCGACGGGTTGCTCGGGCTGTAGCGCCAGAATTCGAGCTGCGAGCGCAGTCCTCCCGGCGCGAAGAGCAGCAACGGATAACCCGACCCGTGCACTTCGTAGTAGATCTCGGCATCAGGGCGCTTGAAGACCGGCATCGCTGTTCCTCCCGTGCTGTCGTCGCGTCGGCAGCGCCCCGATAGTACACTGCAGGAGGTTCCTGCGGCGCCCGCCCCGTCCGAGGCGCTCGGCCCGAAGCTGGCATCCAATCGAGAAGGAGACCCTCGATGTCTGCATCCGCTGCGCCCCAAACCGTCGTCGCCCAGCTCGTCGAAACCATGCGGGCGCTGGCCGGCCCGCACGCCGGCTTCCGCCCCGCTCACGCCAAGGGCCTCGTCTGCGCGGGGACGTTTCGCCCGTCCCCGGATGCGCGCGGCATGACCCGCGCC
>DASQAK010000262.1:0-23761 GCA_035635755.1 Candidatus Methylomirabilota bacterium
GAGCCCAGGGCGAGGAAGGACTGGATGATCTGGAAGCCTGAATTCTGCGGATCGTTCCAGGGGTTCAGGAAGGCGGCCACGCGCCGGAGACGATACGGCTTCATGGCGATGGCGACGGCGGCCAGGGGAAGGGCCGCCCCGGCGATCAGCCCCATGTGCGCGGGCCGCGCCCCGCCCAGATACGCCAGCGCGAGCGTCAGCACGATGAGCACCACGGCATTGCCCATGTCGGGCTGGAGCATGGTCAGTCCGGCCATGGCGCCCGCCATCAGGAGCAGGGGGAGAAGGCCCCGCGCGAAGCTCTCCACCACGTCGCCGCGGCGGGCGAGGAAGGAGGCGAGGTAGAGGAGGAGCGAGAGCTTGGCCAGCTCGACGGGCTGGAAGGACACCGGCCCGAGGCGAAGCCACCGCCGCGTGCCGTTGATCTCCTGGCCGAAGGGCGGAACGAGCACGAGGACGAGGAGCACGAACGAAAGCACGAGAAGCGGGGCGACCAGGCGCTGGAGCCGCCGGTAGTCGAAGCGGAGTCCCGCGAAGAGCGCGATCATCCCCAGGCCCGCCCACACGCCCTGCTTCTTCAGGAAGTGCACGGGATCGTGGAAGCGGTCGGCGGCCATGATGGCCGACGCCGAGTACACCATCACCACGCCGATCGACACCAGCGCCAGGACCACACCGAAGAGCCAGAGATCGGGCGTCAGTCTCCGAGGCATTAGGCTAACCGGATCTGGGGGGGAGCGAGCGCCGCTCCTCCCCCAGACCCCCCCACCAGTTTGCCAGCATCGCGGGTCGGTTCACCATGAGGTTGCGGCCACTCGTCGCAGTCATCCTGCAAACTCGCGGACGGTGTTCTTGAACACTTCGCCGCGATGCTCGTAGTTGTCGAACATGTCGAAGGAAGCGCAGGCGGGCGAGAGAAGCACCACGTCCCCGATCCGGGCGGCCTCCCGCGCGGCCGCCACCGCGTCCTGCATGGAGCCCGCGTCCTGGCACGGCACCCCGGCCGGCTCGAGCGCGGCGCGGATCTGATCGCGGTCCGCACCGATGAGCACCGCGCGCTTCACGCGTCCGCGGGCCGCCTCGGCGAGGGGGCGAAAGTCCTGCCCCTTGCCCTTGCCGCCCGCGATGAGGACGACGGGCTCGGAGAAGCTCTCGAGGGCCTTGATGGTCGAGGCGACATTGGTGCCCTTGGAGTCGTTGTAGTAGCCCACCCCGCGCTCGTCGAGGACCCGCTCGATACGGTGCGCGACGGCGCGGAAGGCCGCGATGCCGCGCCGGATGCTTTCGGGGCTCAAGCCCGTCCACAGCGCGCAGGCGGTGGCCGCGAGGACGTTCTCGACGTTGTGCTGGCCGCGCAACGGAATGTCCGCGAGCGGGCAGATCTCCTCGACGTGGCCGTTCAGCTTGGCCACGATGGCGCCGCTCCGCACGAAGACGCCGTGATCGAGGGCGCGCAGCCGGCTGAACCAGAGGACGCGCGCGCGGGTGCGCGGGGCGAGGGCCGCCGTGACGGGATCGTCGGCGTTGAGCACGGCGCAGTCCGCCCCCGTCTGGTTGGCGAAGATCCTCGCCTTGGCCTCGACGTAGCGCTCGACCGTTCCGTGCCGGTCGAGGTGATCGGGGGTGACGTTGAGCACGACGGCCACCCGCGGCCGCAGGAGCTCGATCGCCTCGAGCTGGAAGCTCGACGCCTCCGCCACGATGAGGCCGTCGGCGGGGAAGTCCAGGGCGTGGGCGGAGAGCGGGGTGCCGATGTTGCCGCCCACGAGGACGGGCCTCACCGTCCCGCCCACGAGCTCGCCCGTGAGGGTGGTCGTGGTCGTCTTGCCGTTGGTGCCCGTGATGGCGATGAGATCGGCTTCCATGACGCGCCAGCCGAGCTCGAGCTCGCTGATGACGGGCACGCTCCGGGCGCGCGCGGCCTCGAGCACGGGCAGCTCGAGGGGCACGCCCGGACTGACGACGACCAGCTCGGCGCCCTCGAAGGCGGCGTCCGGATGGCCGCCCACCCAGAGGTGACAGCCGAGCTGCTCGAGCTCCTGCGCCTCGCGGGAAAGCGACTCGCGACGGCCCGAGTCGGACGCCAGGACGCGGCCGCCGAGCCGTCGGATCAGCCGGGCCGCGGCCACTCCGCTTCTCGCCAGGCCCACCACGGCCACCGTGCGCTCGGCCAGCCACTGCCGGTAGCCCTGGCCCCGCTCCCCCGTCATGTGATCCTCGTCCGCCGTCTCGGCCGTGAGCGTGATCACCGGCCTACCTCAGCTTGAGGGTGGTCAGCGCGAGAAGCGCCAACATGAACGACACGATCCAGAACCGCACGATGATCTTCGGCTCGGGCCACCCCTGCATCTCGTAGTGATGATGGAGCGGGGCCATGCGGAAGAAGCGCTTGCCCGTGAGCTTGAAGTAGCCGACCTGGATGATGACGGAGGCGGCCTCGACCACGTAGAGCCCGCCGATGAGCGGGAGGAGCAGCTCCGCCTTGGTCAGCACGGCGAGGGTCCCGATGGCCCCGCCCAGGGCGAGCGAGCCCACGTCGCCCATGAAGACCTGCGCCGGGTAGCTGTTGAACCAGAGAAAACCCACGGCGGCGCCCACGAGGGCCCCGCAGAAGATCGTCAGCTCGCCCGTGCCCTTGACGTTCAGGATCTTGAGGTACTCGGCCGCCCGGAAATTGCCCGTGAGATAGCAGATGATGGCGAAGGCCCCGCCCGCCATCACGATGGGCCCGACGGCCAGGCCGTCCAGACCATCGGTCAGATTGACGGCGTTGGACGACCCCACGATCACGAGGAGCGAGAAGGGGATCCAGAGCCAGCCCAGGGTGAGGAGCCAGCCCTTGAAGAAGGGGATGGCGAGGCCAGTCGTGAAGCCGTCGGGCGGCCAGAGGTAGAGCCAGCCCATCAGCGCGGTGACGAGGAGGATCTGCGCGCCGAATTTCTGCTTGGCGGAGATGCCCTTCCTGGTCTTGAGCTTTCGCCAGTCGTCGAGGAGACCGATGACGGCGAAGCCCGCCGTGGCCAGGATGAGTATCCAGACGTATCGATTGTGGAGATTCGTCCACAGGAGCGTCGAGATCAGCAGGGCGGCCAGGATCACGAGTCCGCCCATGGTCGGAGTGCCCGCCTTGCTGCGGTGCCGCTCCGGCGTGTCCTCGCGAATGGTCTCGCCCCCGCGCTGGAGCGCGCGCAGCCGTCCGATCAGCCAGGGCCCGAGGACGAAGGAGATCACGATCGCCGTCACCGTCGCCATGGCCGTGCGGAAGGTGATGTAGCGGAAGACGTTGAAGAGGATGCTGTCCTTGGCCAGCGGCACGAGGAGGTCGTAAAGCATCAGCCATCCTCCCCTCCGAAGCGGGCCATGAGTGCATCCACCACGCGCTCCATGCGCATGCCGCGGGAGCCCTTGATCAGCACGGCATCCCCCGGGGCGAGGCGCTTGAGGAGCAGGACGACCGTGTCCTCGAAGGTCGCCGCGTGATGGCTCTCGGCAAGCCCGGCCTCGCGCGCCGCCTCGACCGCCGTCCCGCACCAGGGCCCGAGCCCGATGAACTCGACGGCCCCGGAGACGGCCACGGCCCGGCCCATCTCCCGGTGCTCGGCCGCGGCGATGGACCCCAGCTCGAGCATGTCGCCCAGGACGACCACGCGACGCCGCCCGCCCGCCGAGGCCTGGAGCGTCTCGAGGGCGGCGCGGACCGAGACGGGATTGGCGTTGTAGGTATCGTCGAGAATGAGGAGCGCCCCCGCGCGGCGCCACACGCAGCGTCCCCTGACGGGGCGCGCGGCCTCGAGACCGGCGACGATCGTGTCGAGGGGGAGCCCGAGCGCGACGCCCACCCCGGCGGCGGCGAGGGCGTTGGTGACGTTGTGCCGTCCGGAGAAGCGCAGGCGCACCGGGCGCCGTCCCTCCGCCGTCTCGATGTCGAAGGCGACCCCGTCGGGCGACTCGCTCACCAGCCCCGCCGCGCGAACATCGCCCGCGCCCCGAGCGCTGACCGTCCACACGCGCGCCCGCGTCCGCGCGGACATGGCAAGGACGCGCGGGTCGTCGGCATTGAGCACGGCCGCTCCGTCCTCGGGCAGGGTCTGCACGAGCGCGCTTTTCTCGCGCTGGACGTCGTCGAGCGAGCCCAGGAACTCCGTATGCGCGCTCGACACGGTGGTGACGGCGGCGATGGTCGGACGGGCGATGTGGGCCAGGGCCGCGATCTCCCCGGGGTGGTTCGTGCCGATCTCGATGGCCGCGGCCGTGTGCTCCGCGGTGAGCTTGAGCAAGGTGAGGGGCAGGCCCCACTGATTGTTGAAGCTCGACTCCGGCTTGAGCACGGGCCCGCGCGCCGCGAGCACGGCCGCCATCATCTCCTTGGTCGTCGTCTTGCCGTTCGACCCCGTCACCGCCGCCACCGGAATGGCGAAGCGCGTACGGTGCCAGGCGCCCAGACGTCCCAGGGCCCGAGTCGTATCGTCCACGAGGACCACGGGCACGCCCGGCGGCAGATCGTCGGACACGCCGTCGACCACGAGGCAGGCGGCGCCTCGCCCCACGGCGTCGCGCAGAAAGACGTGGCCGTCGAGGCGCTCGCCTCGGATGGCGAAGAAGGCCTCGCCGATGCCGAGGCTGCGGCTGTCGATCGACACGCCGCTCACCGCAATGCCGAGATCGCCGCCGAGGAGCGCGCCCCCGGTGCCCCGGACGATGTCTTCCACGCTGAATGCCGGCATGCGCCGTCCTATGTCCCGATCCCCCGGAGCACGGCCCGGGCTACGGCTCGGTCGTCGAAGGGGAGGACCTCGGTACCGACGATCTGGTATGTCTCGTGGCCCTTGCCGGCGATGACGACCACGTCGCCGGCCCTGGCCCAGTCGAGGGCGCTGCGGATTGCGGCCTTCCTGTCGGAAATTGTCTCATGCCGGTCCACGGCCGGACCGCCCGGTATGCCGGCCGCGATCTCGGCAATGATGGCCTCCGGCCGCTCGCTACGCGGGTTGTCGGAGGTGATCCACACGCGATCGCAGAGCCGCGCGCCGATGGCGCCCATGAGAGGCCGCTTGCCGCGGTCGCGATCCCCGCCGCAGCCGAAGACCACGCCCAGGCGCCCTCCCGGTCCCACGAGCTTGCGCGCGGTCTCGAGCGTCCGCTCGAGGGCGTCGGGAGTGTGCGCGTAGTCGACCACAAGCAGGAATGGCTGGCCCGCCTCGACCCGCTCGAAGCGCCCGGGCACCGAGGTGACCGTGGCCAGCGCCGCCGCGATGTCGGTCGGGGCCATGTCCAGGGCCACGCCCACCCCCGTGGCCGCGAGCAGGTTCATGACGTTGTGCTCGCCCACCAGGGGCGAGGCGATCTCCACGTGACCGATGGGAGTCCGCACGCTCATGCGAATGCCCTCGCCCCCGGACGACCAGCGCGCGGGGCGCACGTCGGCGCGTCCGCGGATGGCGTAGGTCACGGTGCGCAGAGGCAAGTCGGCGACCATGGAGAGTCCCGCGGGGTCGTCGGCATTGACGACGGCGGACCGCGCCGGCTTGGTGCCCGCCGCGACCAGCTCGAAGAGCCGGCGCTTGGCCTGCCGGTAGGCCTCCATGGTGACGTGGAAGTCCAAGTGGTCCTGGGTGAGATTCGTGAACACGGCCACGTCGAATTCCGTGCCGTCGATACGAGAGAGGGCGAGGGCGTGGGACGAGACTTCCATGGCGAGGGCGGCGACTCCGGCGTCGAGCATGCGGCGCATGAGCCCCTGCAGCTCCAGGGCCTCCGGCGTCGTCTGGCCCGCGGCCACGCGCTCGGCGCCGATACGGTACTCGACGGTGCCGATGAGACCGGTCTCGAACCCTCGCGCCCGCAGCAGGGCGTCGACCATGAACGACGTCGTCGTCTTGCCGTTCGTGCCCGTAATGCCGACGACGATCAGCGAGCCCGACGGGTGGCCGAAGTACGCGTCGGCCAGCCGGGCCAGGGCCGCGCGGGAGGACGGCACGAGGACGCGCCCCGTGGGCTTGCCCTCCAGCACGTCGGCGCCCTCGAGGACGACGGCGGCCGCGCCACGCGCGAGCGCATTCTCCACGAAGCGCCGGCCGTCCTGCTTGAGCCCTGGGATGGCGACGAAGATGTCTCCAGGAGCGACCTTGCGGGAATCGTAGGCCACGCCGGAGACGGTCGCGGGCAGAGCGCCCAGCACCCTCTTCTCCGGCAGCGCGTCGAGCAGGGCCGTCATGGGCACGGGGGACGCCCTCATGGCCTCGCGGCCGGCCGCTCGGGGAGGCCGGCCAGGACGAGCCGGCAGACGGTGCCGGGTGCGAGGGGCGTGCCGGGGACCGGCCATTGCGTCACCACCGCGCCTCGGCCGCTGACCTCGAGGGTCACGTCGAAGGACGCGAGCGCCGCGATGGCCTGGCGAAGCGAGCGGCCCTCGAGCGCCGGCATGGCCGCGGGGGCGTCCGGATCGGCATCGAGGCTCACGCGGCGCACGGGCACGGCCATGCCGGCCGGTGCCGGCGATTCCGCCTCGACGCGCAGGAGGTGCACGGGCATCGTGCCTCGCGGAGGCACGTTCAGGTGCGGCAGCGCCTCGCGGCCGATGGCGGCAAAGATGGGCGCAGCCGCCTCGCTGCCCCACTTTTCGTTCTTGGGCTCGTCGAGGAGGACGATCATGGCGATGCGCGGATCGTCCGCGGGGGCGAAGCCCACGAAGGAGAGAATGCCCGGGGCGTGCGAATAGCGGCGCGTGCTCGGGTCCATCTTCTGCGCCGTGCCCGTCTTGCCCGCGACCTCGTAGCCGGGGATGGCGGCGTTGTGCCCGGTCCCCTCCCGGACCACGGCGGTGAGGATGGTGGTGAGCTCGCGCGCCGTCTCGGGCGAGATGACCTGGCGGACGGCCCTGGGCTCGAAGGTCCGGACCTCGCGGCCATTGGCGTCCAGGAGCGCGCGCACGATCTGCGGCTGCATGAGGCGCCCGCCGTTGGCGATGGCCGCGAAGGCCGTGACCATCTGGACGGCGGTGACGGAGATCTCCTGGCCGATGGACATGGTGGCGAGCGAGAGGGCCGACCACTGTGGCGGGGCACGAAGCTGGCCGCGGCTCTCGCCCGGCAGGCCAAGCCCAACGGGCTGGCCGAAGCCGAAGCCGGTGATGTACTTGTAGTAGCGCTCCTTGCCCAGCTGCAGCCCCGCCTTGATGGAGCCGACGTTGGAGGAGTTCTGCAGCACCTCGCTGAAGGTGAGCCAGCCGAAGGGCTTCCAGTCGCCGATCACCGCGGTGGCGATCCTGATCTTGCCGTTCTCGCCGTAGAAGCGGTCGGTGGGTCGAACCACCCCTTCCTCGAGGGCGCCCGCGGCCATGATCACCTTGAACGTGGAGCCCGGCTCGAAGGGGTCGGTGATGGCTCGATTGCGCCGCTCCTCGTCCGTGGCCGCGCCGAAGGCATTCGGATTGAAGGTCGGCCGGATGGCCATGGCGAGGATCTCGCCCGTCCGCGGGTCCATCATCACGGCCATGGCGCCCTTGGCCCGAGTGCGCCGCCACGCCGCGTCCACTTCCTTCTCGGCGATGTACTGCAAGGTGGCGTCGAGGGTGAGAGCGACGCCCTGGCCGGGGACCGAAGGCTTGAGGACCTTCGGGGCGCCCGTGACGTCGCGCCCGAGGGCATCCCGCTCGACCAGCGCCTTGCCCTCGGCGCCGGCGAGATGGACGTCCCAGGCCTGCTCGATGCCGGAGAGACCTTTGCCGTCGAGGCCCTCGAAGCCGACGACATGCGCGGCGAGCTCGCGGTTCGGATAGAGACGCAGGCTTTCCTGGATGAACCCCAGCGCGGGCTCGTGGAGATCCTGCACCGCCTGGGCGACCCGAGGCGGCAGCTTGCGCTTGACCCACACGAAGCGCTTGTCGGGATCGAGACGGCGGGCGATCTCGGAGGCGGGCTCGCCCAGGATGGGGGCCAGCGCCGTGGCCACCCGCGCCGAATCGCTCATGCGCGTGGGCAGCCCGAAGAGCGATTCCGCGGCCGCGGATTCCGCCAGGACCAGGCCCGCGCGGTCGACGATGGGTCCGCGCTTGGGACGGAGGGGAACGGTCTTGGCCCGCTGGGCCTCGGCCAGCCGGGAATACTCCTCGTGCTTGAATACTTGCAGATGGCCGAGCCGGACCAGGATCCCGAGGAAGGCACAGGCGACGAACGCGGCAAAGATCAGCGTCCGGCTCCTCAGGGCCGTGGTCCGGAACTCCGTCATGGGGGAGGGCTGGCTCCGCCTCGCATATGTCAGCGAACCCGTTCCTGGACGCCCGCGGCCGGGGTCACCCGCGCCGTGCGCTCGCCCAGCCGCGCGGTGGACGCAGCGCTCGGCGCCGCGAACTCGCGGGCGAGCTGCACCTGCTGCTGGCTGGCCGCGACCATGCCGAGCCGGACGCGAGCCTCGCCCTCGATGCGGCCCAGAGAGGCGAGACTTGCCCGCTCCACGGACAGGCGGCGGTTCGCCTCCTCCAGCTCCGTCCGCGTGGTGCGCAGCCCATCGAGCCGATAGGAGAGCCGCACCTGCTGGACCTTGAGGCCGACGACGCTCAGCACGAGGGCGACGAGGAGACCTGCCCCCACCACGGAAATCGCCATGGCGCGGATGCGGCGCCGGTCGCTTTCCCGGTGGAAGCGCGCCACCTGCTGATCGGCGGTGGCACGAAGGCCCAACGAAAGCTGGAAGGGCATCGCGTGCTTCGGGGTTCTTCTGAGACTTGCCTCAGCGCTCATGCCGCCTCCAGCCGCTCGAGCACGCGAAGCTTGGCGCTCCTGGCTCTGGGGTTCTCTCCAACCTCGTCACGCGAGGGTCCGACCGGCGAGGGCTCGAGCTCGGCGAAGCCACCTGCCCGGAGCGCCCGGAAGGCGCGCTTGACGGCCCGGTCCTCGCCCGAGTGAAACGAGATGATGCCGAGCCGCCCGCCGGGAGCCAGGAGGGTCGGCGCCGCCCCCAGCGCCTCGGCGAGGGCCTGGGGCTCCTCGTTGACGGCCATGCGCAAAGCCTGGAAGGTCCGCGTGGCGACATGGGTGCGCGAGGACCACGCCGCGCGCGGCACGCCCCGCTTCACGGCGTCCACGAGGTCGCCGGTCACCGTCAGCGGGCTCTGACGGCGCCGCTCCACAATGCGGCGGGCTATGCGCCGGGCGTGGCGCTCCCCTCCGTACTCGAAGAGCACGCTGGCGATCTCGACCTCGGGCAGCTCGGCGAGCAGCTCGGCGGCCGTGCGGCCCCGCGTGGGATCGAAACGCATGTCGAGCGGCTCGTCTTTCTGGAAGGTGAAGCCGCGCCCGGACGCGTCGAGTTGGTAAGAAGAGAGGCCCAGGTCGAGGAGTACAGTGGCGGCCGGACCGATGCCGGCCTCGCGGGCGTGGCCTCCGATCTCCCGGAAGCTTCCGTGGCGGAGGGTCACCCGCTCGCCGAAGCGCGCGAGCCGCTGGCCCGCGCGCGCGAGCGCCTCGGGGTCGGCATCCAGCCCGAGGAGCCGCGTGCCCGCGCCCCCTGCTTCCAGCAGCCTTTCCGCGTGTCCGCCCATGCCGATGGTCCCGTCCACCACCCAGCCCCCTCGTCGGGGGCGCAAGAGAAACGTCACTTCGTCGGCCAGCACCGGGAGGTGCGCCACCTCCCGCTCCACGTCTACACGCCCTTGTCGGCCAGCTTCTGCTCCACGTCCTCGATGGGGGCCCCGACCTTGTCCCGCTCGAAGTGCGTCCACCGCTCGGCGTTCCAGATCTCGAACTTCTCTTGCATGCCGATGATCGTCACGTCCTTGGTCAGGCTCTCGCTCTCCCGGATGTCGAGGGGAATCTGGATCCGGCCCTGCGGATCGAGGGTCACGTCCTGTCCCTTCGACAGATACTGGTACTGGAACGTGCGCCGGAACGAATCCAGGCGCGGCAGCCGACTGACACGCTCCTCGAGCTCCTTCCAGTTCCGCTCCGGATACACGTCGAGCGCGCCTCGCCCGTTCGGGACGATGACGAGCTTGTCTCCGAAGCCGTCGGTCAGCGCTTCCCGGAACTTGGCCGGGATGCTGAGCCGACCCTTCGGGTCGACGGTGTGCCTGAAGTGCCCCCGAAACACGTCCTCTCCCCGAGAGGACGATTTCCCTCTCGCCTGACCAAGTTCACCACTTCATGGGATTTCATCCCACCTAGCGGGCTAATCTAGGAGGAATACGTAGGGGTGTCAAGCAAAAACTCCTATTTGGCTGCTATATCCGAGGCATCAGAAGAGGACGACCAGTGGGGCCGGCCCACGACCCGGCTACCGCGGGTAGAGGACGGCGACGATCAGCGGGGCTTGTAGTACTGGAGGGCTTCCGGGAGCCAGCCCTCGATCTGACGAATGCGGGTCGGGTCCGACGTGGGTCGAGAGGAATTCCGGCTGCCCAGCCCCCTTCTGCTGGCTCATACGCACCCACAGCTCACGAGCAGCGTGCGGGTCATATCCTGCCTTGGCCATCAGGATGAGCCCGAGATGATCGGCTTCCGACTCCTGCTGACGGCTCCACGGCAGGAGCACGCCCACCGCAGCGCCCGCTCCCAGAAGCGAGCCCACCGCCTGGACCGTCGCGGGATTGCCTCGAGAGAGCGCCGCCATGGTCGACTCCACCCCGACGTTCACGAGCAGCTGCTGGCTCACGCGCTCGCCACCGTGACGGGCCACGACGTGGCCGATCTCGTGGCCGAGGACCGCAGCCAGTCCGCTCTCGTCGCGCGTGACGGGGAGCATGCCCGTGTACACCGCCACCTTGCCCCCCGGCAGGGCGAAGGCGTTCACGGTCTTGTCGTTCTGGATGAGCCGATACTCCCACTGATAGTTGAGCCCGGTGACCGCAGCGATTCGCGATCCCACCCGCTTGACCATCTCCGTGGCCACCGGATCGGTCGACAGCTTCTCCTTGGCAAGGGTCTGCGTGTAGGCCTGGGCGCCCATCTGGACTTCCTGCTCCGCCGAGATGAGCTGGATCTGCGACCGGCCCGTATAGGGCACCGTCTCGCAGGCGGCCCCCATCACCGGCGCCGCGAGCGCGAGGAAGAGCCTCCGGGAGATGCGACGGTCGGGCATGGCCCGGATTTTACCAGAGGGGCACGTTCCTCAAGGTGACCACGGTGCCCACGGTCGCTTCGGGCCCCGCCCGACCTACCTCGAGCTCCATCCTCACCGACACGATCTGCCCGCGGTCGGTGGTCAGGAGACCCTCGCGGTCGAGATAGGAGAGGGCGAAGCGACGGACGCCCTCGGCGAGGGGCTGGGCGCCGCCGCCCGCGTCGCGTCTCAGCGTGGTCTCGCCCGACCGCAGGAGGTAGCTGACCCGCTCGCGCGTCGGATCGATCACCCCGTTGCCGTTCAGGTCTCTCTGGAAGACGATCCGGGCCGGCTCGGCCACGAGCACGATCTCAAAGCCCGCCCCGGTCGGATCAAAGCCCGCCTCCCTCAGCTCACGCGCCATGCGCTCGAGGGCCGCGCGCGCGGACTGCTGCGCTTCGACCCGGCTCGCGCCCCAGCCCCAGGCGGCAAGCCCCGACTGCAACAGGAGCGCCGTCGCGGCCATGACAAGGCCAAGGAGCCCGAGGGCCACGAGGAGCTCGGCCAGAGAGTAGCCCGCCGGTCGCCGCGCCATGCTGCGCAGACTCGCGCGCCCGTCCAGACGGCGTCAATGTCCAATCTCCGTCGCGCCGTCAGGCAGTGACACGTATCGCTCAGGAGTCGGGAGGCCGGTCGAAATCCCCGGGGACGGAGGGACGGAAGACCAGGTCGAAGGCGAGCCAGAGCGTTCTGGAGAATGGGAGGAACAGCAAGGGGAGCGCGATCATGAGGGCGATACCGCCCAGCGCATGGCCTGCCACGGCGGGTTCGGCCACGTCCACACGATCACGAGGAGGAGGCCGACGCCGAAGACGGCCTCGGCGGCGATGAGATTGAAGAGGAGAGAGCCGAGGAAATAGCCCTCTTCGCCCCGGTCGAGGCGGAAGCGGCACGCCGGGCAGCGCTCGCGCAGGGTGAACCAGGAGCGGAGCACGCTCGCGCGGCCGCAGCGCGGGCAGCGGAGCAGCAGGGCGCGCCCGAGGAGGCGCGCGGCCCGCTGCCCGCGACCCACGGCGGACTACTCAGTCGAGGACGGGCTTGGGGGGATCGGTCGAGTAGTCGTAGAAGCCCCGCCCGGTCTTGCGCCCGAGATCGCCGCGCTTCACGCGCTTCTCGAGCTCGGGGGGCGGGTAGTCGTTGGGATTCTTCGTCACCTCGAAGGTCTCGAGTCGGGCGTTGTAGCCGATATCGAGACCGGAGAGGTCGCCCAGCTTGAAGGGCCCCAGGGGATGATTCAGTCCGAGCTCCACGGCCTTGTCGATATCGGCGTGATTGGCCACGCCCTGCTCGAGACAGTAGTAGGCCTCGCGGACGAGGGCGCGGAGAATGCGGTTGACGAGGAAGCCGGGCAGCTCTTTGCGGAGGGTGACCGGCTCGCGGCCGCTGCGCCGGGTGACCTCGGCGGTGATGGCGAGGGTCTCCTCGCTCGTCCACTGCCCCTTGACCACCTCGACGAGCTTCATGACGAGGGGCGGATAGAAGTAGTGCATGTTGACGCACTTCTCGGGCCGCTTGGTCGAGGGCGCGATCTGCGAGTTCATGAGCGTCGAGGAGTTGGTGGCGAGGATGGTGTGGGGCGGGCAGAAGCGGTCGAGCTTGGCGAAGCAGTCCTTCTTGGGCTCGAGGCGCTCCACGATGGCCTCGATGGCGAAGTCGGCGTCGCGTCCGGCCTTCTCCAGATCGGGCTCGAGGCGCACGCGGGCGATGGCCTCCTCCATGGCGTCCTTGCTCATCTGGCCCTTCTGAACCCGGCGCTCGAGCTGCTTGCGGTTGCCCGCCATGCCCTTCTGCAGGAGCTCCATGCTCAGGTCGTTGAGGGTGATCTCGTACCCGTGAAGCGCTGACTGCATGGCGATCTGGGCGCCCATCTGCCCCGCCCCGACTACGAGGATGCGTTTGACGTCGTCGGCTTTCATGTCCTCTCCTTCGTGGTCATCGCTCAGTCGATGGGGGGTGTGAGGTGGGCCCAGGGCTGGGCCTTCTCGAAGGCGTGGGCGGCGCGGAGCACCGTCACGTCATCGAAGCGCCGGCCCACGATCTGGAGGCCCACGGGCAGCTTGTCGGCGGTGAAGCCGGCCGGGACCGAGCAGGCGGGCTGCCCCGTCATGTTGAACGGATAGGTGTACGGGATCCACTCGTAGCTGTCGGCCGGACGGCCGGCGATCTCGCTGGGGTTGTCGAGGCCGACCTTGAAGGGGGGGCAGGCCACGGTGGGCGACAGCATCAGGTCATAGGTCTCGAAGAGGCGCCGCGGATGCTCCCACCAGGCCATCCGATCGAACCAGGCCTGGACATACGTGGTGGGACCCCAGGACATGGTCTCGTCGATGAGAGAGGCCAGCCCGGCGTCGATGTCGGCGCGGCGCTCGGGCAGGAAGGGCGCCAGGCGCGTGGCAATGCCGCCGCAGAAGATGGCCTTCCAGGGCTGCTTGGGCAAGGGCCACTTGGGATTGACTTCCTCCACGCGGCAGCCGAGCTCGCGAAAGCGCTTGGCGGCCCGCGCGCACACCGCCGTCACCTCGGGGTCGACGAGCTTGGCATAGCCGGGATCGGGCACCCAGGCGATGCGCAGTCCCTTCAGCGACCCCTTGAGGGCCTTCACGTAGTCCACACGCTCGGCGGGGAGCGAGAACTGATCGCGCGAATCGGGACCCGCGCACACGTTCATCATGAGAGCGGCGTCCGTCACCGTCCGCGTCATGGGCCCGATGTGCGAGAGGCTCCACGCCGCGCTCACCGGATATGCCGGGATACGCCCAAACGACGCCTTGTGGCCGAAGATGCCCGCGAAAGACGCGGGAATGCGGATCGAGCCGCCCCCGTCCGTCCCGATGGCCAGGGGTCCCAGGCCCGCGGCGACCGCCGCGCTCGCCCCCCCACTCGAGCCGCCGGGCGTGCGATCCAGGTTCCACGGGTTCCGCGTCACCCCGAAGAGGAGGTTGTGGGTGGCGCCGATCCAGCCCATGGTCGGTGTATTCGTCTTGCCGAGCTGGATCGCCCCCGCGCCAATCAGGCGCTCCACCATGGGGGCGGTCTCCGTGGGGACGTTGTCGGCGTAGAGGCGCGTGCCGAACGTGGTCCGGATGCCCCTGGTGATGACGAGGTCCTTGGTCGAGAACGGGACTCCATGCAGCGGCCCGAGCTTCGCCCCTCTCTTCATGACCGCACGCTCAGCCGCGCGGGCCGCCCGCATGGCCTGATCGGCCGTGATGGTGACGAAGGCGTTGAGGGTCGGGTTCAGCTTCTCGATGCGGGCGAGCACGGTCTTCATCACCTCGACCGGCGAGACCTTCCGGCGCCGGATGGCCGCGGCCATCTCCGAGGCCGGCATCCAGCAGAGCCCATCCGAAGCCATGGGAGCCTCCTTCCCGCCGGGCACCTCAGGCGCCCCGCAGTCGTGGATCGAGCGTGTCGCGAAGGGCATCGCCGAGGAGATTTGAGCCGAAGACGGCCAGGCTGATGGCGATGCCCGGGAAGAGCACGAGGTGCGGCGCTTTCTGCGCGTACTCCGCCGCCGAGACGGAGAGCATGCGACCCCACGACGGATACGGCTCCGGAACGCCCAGCCCCAGGAAGGACAGGGTCGCCTCGACGAGAATGGCGCTGCCGAGCTGCGCGGTGGCGAGCACGATGAAGGGGCCAACGGTGTTGGGCAGGATATGACGGAAAGCGATCCGGAGATGGGTGACGCCGAGAGCGCGGGCGGCTTCCACGTACTGGAACTCGCGGATGCTGAGCACGCTCGCGCGGATGACGCGCGCGGCCCGCGGCATGATGGGGATCGAGATGGCCAGGATCACGTTCTGGATCGAGGGGCCGAGGGCCGCGGACATGACGAGGGCGAGCACGAGGAGGGGCAGGCCCTGCAGGATGTCCATGACGCGCTGGACGACGAGGTCGGTCTTGCCCCCGATGTATCCGGAGAGGAGCCCGATGATGCCCCCGAACAGGGAGGCGACGATGGTCGAGCCCACGCCGACCATCAGGGACACGCGCGCGCCGTGGATGATGCGGGAGTAGATGTCACGGCCCAGGTGATCGGTGCCCATCCAGTGCGTCGCGCTCGGGCGGGCCAGCGTGTCGGCGGCCTCGGTGGCGATCGGATCGTGAGTCTGGATGACGTCGGCGAAGAACGCCATGAGAACGATCACCAGCATGATGGCGGCCCCCGCCGCCCCCAGGGGCTTCTTGCGGCAGAAGCGCACGAGAGTATGAACGATTCCCTCGCGGCTGGCGCGGGCGCCCGCGGCGCCGGCAAGCCTGACCTCGACGGTGGCGGGCTCAGCTGCCATAGCGCACGCGCGGATCGAGAACACCGTACAGCATGTCCACGGTGAGGTTGGACAGGATGACCACGACGGCGATGAACATGACCAGGTTCTGCACGATCGGGTAGTCGCGCCACGAGATGGCCTGGACGAGAAAGCGCGCCACTCCGGGGAGATTGAACACGGTCTCCGTGACCACGAGCCCCCCGATGAGGAAGGCGAACTCGATGCCGATCACCGTCACCACGGGCAGGATGGCGTTCTTGAGCGCGTGGCTCCAGATCACGGTCTTCTCCGACTGCCCCTTGGCACGCGCCGTCCGGATGTAGTCCTCGCGCATGACCTCGAGAAGAGCGGAGCGAGTGATGCGCATCATGAGCGCCGAGGAGCGGTAACCGACGGCGAGGGCGGGGAGCAGGAACTGGATCGCGTGGAGCGGGAAGTTCTCCCACGGGGACACGTAGGTCACGGGGGGAATCCAGCCGATCCAGGCGACAAGGACGAGGATGATGACCATGGCCAGCCAGAAGGACGGCATGGAGAGCCCGGCCAGGCTCACCACGCGGAGGGCATAGTCGAGGGCGGTATCCTGGCGGACGGCGCTTATCACGCCCGTGGGCACGCCGAGGAGCACGGCAATGATGAGGGAGAGCACCGCGAGCTCCACGGTGACCGGGATGAGGGGCCGGATGATCTCCCACGCCGGAAGATCGTAGCGGTACGACTTGCCCAGATCTCCCACGCACAGGTGCCGGATCCAGTCGAGGTACTGCACCCACAGGGGCCGGTCGAGACCGAGCTCCTTCTCGATGGCCACCCGCTCGGACGGATTGACGTACCCGCCCGTCGAGAAGAGGATGTCGACGATGTCGCCCGGGGCCAGGCGCAGGAGGACGAAGATCACCAGTGACATCCCGAACAGCGTCAGCGCCGCGATGCCGAGACGCTGGGCGAGATAGGTTTTCACTTCCCGGGGGCTACTTGTCGCGCCACACGTCCGTCATGCGGCCGAAGTTGTAGATGTTGTTGTGGGGGATCATGTTGTGGACGTGCGGCCACACCGTGAAGTAGTCGAGCTTCCAGTCGAGGATAGGCCGCGCCGCATCTTCCTCGAGCTTCTTCTGCAGCCCCGCGAGCATCTCGAGCCGCTTCTGCGGATTGAGCTCCTGCGACTGCTGGTCGATCATCTTCATCACGGTCTCGTTGCAGTACTGGCTGTAGTTGCGCGGCGAGCCGCACGCGTAGTTCTCGTAGAAGTTGGCGTCGGGGTCATCCACGCCGAGGCCCGTCAGGTTGGCCCCGATCTGGTAGTCGCCGCGCGTGGCCATGGCGTGCCACTGCGCCGTCTCCACCTGCTTGAGCGTCGCCTCGATCCCGACCTGCTTCAGCTCGTTGATCACGAAGGAGGCCATGTCCACGTAGACGGCGATGGCGCGCGTGACGATCTCCACCTTGAGCGGCTTCTCGGGCGTGTAACCGACCTCCGCCATCAGCTTCCGCGCCTTGTCCTTCATGTCGGCGGCCTTGCCGTAGCCGGGGAGCGGCTGGAGGCCCTGCTCGGCGATGCCCCAGACGCCCCAGGGCTTGGGCGCCAGCGAGGCGCCGAGGACGGCGCCGCCCTGGTGCACGGCCTGGATGAGGCCGCGACGGTCGATGCCGTAGCTCACGGCCAGACGGACCTTGGGATTGTCGAACGGCGGCTTCTTGACGTTCATGATGATGTTGTCGCTGACCGTCTGCCCGACCGGCGTGACCACGAGCTGCGGCACCGCCTTCTTGAGCTGCTCGGAGGCGGTCTTGGTCGTCTCGCCCGGGAAGGACACGTCGAGCTTACCCGCCTGGAGGGCGGAGACGCGGGTGCCGCGGTTCTCGATCACGACGTAGCGAAGCGTGTCGAGGTAGGGGCGGCCCTTGACGAAGTAGTCGGGGTTCTTCACGTAGTCGACGTACTCGCCCTTGCGCCATTCCTTCACCTTGAAGGGTCCCGTGCCCACGCAACCGGTGCGATAGCTCGCCGGGGGCACGTGGGCGGCATAAATCGGGGTATAGCCCGAGGCCAGCATGAGCAGCAGCGAGGGCTGGGGGCGCTTGAGCCGGAAGACGACGGTGTGCGGATCGGCGGCCTCCACGGCCTCGATGTTGGTGTACCAGTCCTTGCGCGGATTGATGCGAAGCTTGGCTTGGGCCTCGGGCGCCTCGCGGAGCATGTCGAAGGTGAACTTGACGTCGCGCGAGGTGAAGGGCTTGCCGTCGTGCCACTTGACGTCTTTGCGCAAGAAGAAGACGAGGTTTCTGAAATTGTCCTGCCATGACCACTTTTCCGCCAGCTCAGGCAGGAGGGTCTCGAGACTCTCCGTGCGCTTCAGCTGGTCGAAAAAGACCAGGTTGTTGAAGCACGGCAGCGACGGATAGCTCGTGGAGATGGTCGACGTCTCGTGCACCGCGAAGCCCTGGGACAGATCTTCGCGCAGCATGATATTGAGGTGCCCCCCAGGCTTCGGTGTCTGGGCGTAGGCGTTCGTGGCGAGGCTGGAGACGGCCACGGCCGCCCACAAGGCCGCGGCAACGCGGAAACGCATCATCGTGTTCCCTCCTGCGAGTGTGTCGGCATCGTGCTAGTCCTCTTGGTGGGAGAACCGCGGACGTGGTCGAGGAAGAGTTCCTCGGCACAGGGCAATATACGCGAAAGGCACCCGCGCTCTCAACCGGGACTGCCCTGGCGGGGGCCGGGACTTGCCCTGGCGGGGGCCGGGACTGCCTTGGCGGGGGCCGGGACCGCCCTGGCGGGGGGGCGGGAGCGCACTGGCGGTCGCCCGGCAGTGCGCCGGGGGGGTCGTAAGTGCGCCACCAGGGCCGGTTCGCCCTGGTAGTCAGCGAGAGACGTTACGCGGCGCGTTACCTCTTGAATCTACGTCGCGGTCGACCCTGAAGTCGAAAGATGCCACATGACGCGGATCTCCGTCGTGATCAGCTCCGGACCACGCTTTTCCTGAACCGCCTCGACGCGGTCACCGACCCGAAGCTCGGCCAACGAGATGGGATAGCCGTCCACCCCGTAGAGGGCGGTGGTGGCCTCGTCGATCTCGATGAGCCCGGCGACGTCCCCGGGCTCGATGAGCAGGCTTCCCTTCCGTCCATCGTTTTCCGTGACGACGCCGCTGCGACACATCGCGCTTGAATCGGGATCGAGGCGTCGCACGCTCAGCGCGAGAAGACCGGCGAAGGGCCAGCCCGCGACCAGCACCCGGCAGTTCATGGGCTGGCCCGTCCGTTGGTCCGCCGCGCGTCGCGCCGGGTCAGCAGCTCCTCGAGCGCGACGGGACGCGAGCCGCCCCGGCGGCGGAGCTCCGGCTCGGCCACGATGGGCCGCCGCCGGATGTGCAGCGCCAATCCGTTGCGCACGGCCCGCTCCGCGTAGAAGCGGAGGAGCCAGAGACACATGAGGGGGCGCCGGCGGTTGTAGCCGAACTGTCGCTTGTAGTCGGCCGCGGACGTCTCGTGTCCCTGCAGATGGGTATTGGTGAGCTGCCGGAACGCGCCCCCACAGATGAGGCAGATGATGCGCTCCTCCTCGATGGCCTGGCGAGGATCCACCTTGAGGGCGGCCAGCCACTCCGCCGATCGCGGCCGAGGGGCAGGCGGGAGCTGACGTGCAACCATGGCGGCGGCCAGGGCGCTCATCGCGTGGCCTCCGCGGCATGCTCGACCAGCATCGAGATGGCGTGCCATTCCCTGACCGCCTCGTCGTCGTGCGCGAGCACGCCCGCGCGCTCCCGATCGAAGCGGATGCGCTCCGCCGCCATGCGGCCCGCGAACCCGACCGCGAGCAGGTAGACCGCCAGCCCTCCAGCCAACACCGTCCGGCGTCGAATCATCGTCATGACGTGCTCCTCTCGAGAACGTGTGGGTCCCCCGCCGAAGCGCGCGGGCATGGGTGCACTACTGGACACGGACATTCGAGGACCGTTCCCCGCCCGCCCAGTGCTGAACGAATTCATCCACGCGATCCATGGCCTTGTCGTCCCGCCCCGCCAGCTCGCGGGCGATGCGAACGCCCTGCTCGACCATGTCGCGATCGCCGAGCCGCGCGAAGGCGTCGGTGACGCGGAGCGTGCCCTCGAGCGAGTGAGCGTTGCGGGCCCGGAGCATCGCGGAGAGATAGGCCCGGCGCGCCTCCGGCTCCATCCCGCTCCGCGCCCCCGTCGCCTCGCCGAGACGGAGGGCGCCGTCACCCACGGCCAGGAAGCCCTCCCAGGAGGGGCTGGCCAGCGCGGCCAGACCGGCCTTGTGACACGCCGTCGTCGCGGTCGAGAAGTCTCCGCGCGCGAGCGCGTCGTCCATATCGCGCAGAGGCGAGATCCACGGCGCCTCCTGCTTCGCCGAGGGGTCGCCCACTCGCGCGAGCGTCATTTCGAGCGCGGCGAGAACCGCCGCGACGGCGAGGAGCAAGTAGAGGGCGATGCGTCGCAGGAGGTCGGCGTCCACGGCGCTCTTCTCACGGCGGCTGAAGGTCCCGCTGTCGACCGTTGCTGTGGAGGCGCGGTTCTGTCGCCCGTCAGCGTCCATGGCGTTCCTTTCGCGGGAGCTCGGAGCCCCGCTCTCGACCGTTTCCGTGGGAGCCTCGTTCTGTCGCATGCCTCTACTGTTCGCAAGTCGAGTGCCACGGAGAATCCCTTGCAGATCAACCTGTTGTGGTGGTCAGCGGAGGTGGTAAGTGGTCAGGGTGGTACGAAGCTGAGCAGTGAATTGAGCAGTAAGGGTACTCGAGCGGCGCGGTGGATCCGCTGGCTGAACTCGTAGGCGGGAGCGTGACGTTCGACGCCGGCCGGGCTCAGGTCCGGCGTCTTCTCACGCGGGGAGAGAAGTCAACTGGCAGCGATCCCTGCGAACCTGCTCCACGGAGAATGCGAGGGGGGTGTGGTGCTGCTCCGAGCGTCCCCTCGCCCACGTGCGTCGGGACGCGATGCTATACTGCCGCCGCATGTCCGGCCTCGAGTCCGACGAACTTCCCCTTTCCCCACCGCCTGCCCCCGCCGCGCCCCGCCCGTTCTTCCATCCGTGGGTGACGTGGCTCCACACGGCGTTCGTCCTCCTCATCACCGGCTATCTCCTGCACATCGGCGGAGGAGGACCCCTCGAGCACCTTCGCTCGCCGGAGGACTCCCTCGAGCGATTGACGGAGCGCGAGATGGACGCGCGGGTGGCCCTGGCCCGCGCCACCCCGTTCGAGCGACGTCTCTATTCCGCGCTCTCGAGCGGCGACGAAGGGCTCGAGGACTGGATCCGCTGGCACGACGAGCTGGCCCAGTCGGTGGACTCGCCCGAAGTGGAGCTCGAGCGCTTCATCCTGCTCGGCGAGGCCAAGCAGACCGATGCCCTCCGAGAAGGGCTCAAGCAGTGGGACCGCCCGGATGACGAGGTGGCGCACATGAAGCAATGGCTCGCCGCCGCCTACCTCGTACCCGCGCTCGACCGCTCGACCGCGCGGACGCTCGTCACCGAGGTGCGGGACACCCTCCCGCCGGGCTGGTTCGCCGATACCCTGGTGGCGCGCATCGCCGAGCGCGCAGGCGACGCCGTGTCGCGGGCCCAGGCAGAGTCGGCCATGGTGACGCGCGGGACCGCTCTCCTGCGCCGCTGGCGCGCGCTCGAAGCGGGAGGGCTCGTCGTGGTCCTGACCGGGCTGGCGGGGCTCACCGCCATGCTCGTCACCCGCCCCGACCTGCGCATCGCCAATGCGCGCATGCCGGAGGACTTCTCGCTTCTCGAGGGATACGGCCTGTTCATCCGCGGTGCCCTGGGCTTTCTCGCCGCCGGCATCGCCCTCGGCGTCACCATCCCCTCGGGCAGCGCCCTCGAGGTCCTGACGGGGCCGGCGACGGCGGCGCCCATCGTGCTGCTGACGCTCTGGTACGTGCGCTCGCGCGGGCTCCCGCTCACCGAGACCCTCGGCCTGCGACCGGCCGCCCACGCCCTGCCGAAGCTGGCGTGGGTCAGCATCACCCTCGTGGGCGTGGCCATCATAGGCGAGACCGTCGCGAGCTTCGCCCTGGACACGCTTCACCTGAGCGCCCACTGGGCCGACGGCCTGCAGGAAAATCTCATCTGGGGCTCGTGGGGCATGGTGGCGCGAGAGACCGTGGACGCGGTCTTCTGGGCCCCCCTCGCGGAGGAGATCGGATTCCGCGCCGTGCTCTACCCGGCGCTGCGCACGCGGTGGGGCGCGGGGGTGGCGGCCGCGGCGTCGGCCACCGTCTTCGCCGCCGCCCACGGCTACGGCGTGGCGGGCTTCGCGGCCGTCTTCTGGAGCGGCATTCTCTGGGCGTGGGCGTATGAGCGCACGGGAAGCATTCTCCCGGGCCTCGCCGCCCACGCCTTCAGCAACGCGGCGGCCACGGCCGGCGTCGTCCTCCTCCTCCGCCTCTAGCAAGGCTTGCAGGCGGCTCAAAAAGGTCCAGATGCGAGGCGGCGCCCCGCCGTTCGAGTTGAGCGGCGGCCCTTGGCCGACGTGAGACGAGGGCTGAGTAGATCCGCGGGCGAGGCGTAGTCTCTCTACGTTGAGCCCGCGGTCGAGGGCGCCGTGATCTTCACGCTCAGACGTAGATCACTTTGGTTGCGCAGATGGGCCTCTTCGCGCAGGCGCTCATCGGGGCAGATGGGCCTTTTTCAGCCGCCTGCTTTCAGGGAGGCGAGGAAGGCCGCGATCCCCGCCTCGCCCACCTGGGTATCCTGCTCGCCGTTGCCTCCGCTGATGCCCACGCCACCCACGACGTCGCCTTCGACCTCGATGGGGAAGCCGCCGACGAAGATCGCGAACCTGCCCGGATGCATGGCGTGGATGCCAAAGGCCTCGTTGCCCGGCAGGGCGGGTCCGGACGGCGGGGCGTTGAACTTGTGAGTGGCGCGGCGGTGACCGGCCGCGGTGAAGGCCTTGGCCATGGCGATCTCGACGCCCGTGATGCGCGCCCCCGTCATCCGGTGCAGCGCGATGGGATGCCCCCCATCGTCACAGACGCAAATGGTCTCCGCGACGCCGATGGCCCTGGCCCTCGCCTCGGCCGCTTCCAGAATGACGCGCGCGTCCTCGAGCGTCAGCCGCTTGACCGTGATCATCCGTGCCATCCCTCGTGGTCGCGGTTCAAGGCATGTCCACCCAGATCTCGCCGGACTCGATCCTGACGGGATAGGTGGCAATGGCGCCGCCAAGGGCGGGCAAGAGGCATTGCCCGGAGCGGACGTCGTACATCCAGCCGTGCCAGGGACAGGTCAGCCTCGTCCCCCTGAGCACGCCCTCACCGAGCGGACCGCCCTGGTGCGAGCAGGTGCTGTCGCAGGCGTAGACCTGGTCGCCGACACGGGCGAGCACGACCGGCGTGCCCCTCACCTCCACCAGCTTGCAGCCGCCCGCCGGGAGATCCGCGAGGGAGGCGGCGCGCTGCTCGGCCACCGACTAGAGGTCTTCCTTCAGCACGAAGGCGCGGTGCAAACCGCTCATGTACTGCCAGCGCATCTCCGTGGCCTGGCGTACCTGGTCAACGGCTTCCTCCTGCCGCTCGGGCGCGGTGCTGTGGCGCTCGACGATCTGATAGCCGCGCTCGCCGTGCACCTCGTCGGCCTCGATGTGAATGGCGAAGAACTCCACCTCGTGGTCGCTGAACCCGTAGTGGGTCTTCAGGGGCGGCAGGTTGCGCTGGTAGATGCCGGGCACCTGGGACTCGAGGCCGACGAGCAGGCCCGCCGCCGCGATGTGGAACGGTCGCTTGGAGGTCTCGTAGCACCAGGCGGTCAGGGCGCGGGTGGTGGGCAGCTGCTGGGCCGTCTCCACCTGCGCGCGGCTCACCCCGCACGCCTCGGCGAAACGGATCAAGAGGTCGACGTGCTTCACCCCCGATTCCTCTTCCACGATGTTCTCCAGGAGGAAGTCGCGGGCATCGGAATCCGGACACTCGGCGTAGACGGCCGCGCACCAGCGCGCGAACTGCGACACGTACTGGTAGTGCTGGCACGCCCACGAGCCCAGCTGGGCGCGCGACAGCTCCCCCTTCACCCATTTCTCCGTGAAGGGATTCATGCGGCTGTGCTTGGCGGCGACGGCGCCCTCCAGGCGCTGGCGGAAGGGACTCTTGCTCTCGCTCATCGTGGCCTCCTGTGGGTGAATCGAATCAGGAACCGACCCTCAGCACCGACAACGTGTAGACATGTCAAGGCCCGCCCCGGAGAAGGTCTTTCCTCCCCGGAACGGGCCCAAGTTCTCCGCTACTTGGGCTGCTGCGTCAGGCGCAGATAGGGCTTGAGCGCCTTCCAGCCGTTGGGGAACTTCGCCCTCGCCTCCTCGTCCGTCACCGCGGGCACGATGATCACGTCCTCCCCCTGCTTCCAGTTCACCGGCGTGGCCACCC
>DASQAK010000263.1:0-15574 GCA_035635755.1 Candidatus Methylomirabilota bacterium
GACCCGCATGGCCTCGCGTACTTTGACGGCACCCACCTCTACGAGCACGCCGATCCGCGCGAGCGCGAGCATCCCGACTGGGGCACGCGCGTGTTCAATTTCGGCCGGCGCGAGGTGGCGAACTTCCTCCTGGGCAACGCCCTGTTCTGGCTCGAGCGGTATCACGTGGACGGGCTGCGCGTGGACGCCGTGGCCTCCATGATCTACCGCGACTATTCGCGCAAGCCCGGCGAGTGGGTTCCGAATGTCTTCGGGGGGCGCGAGAACCTCGAGGCCATCGCCTTTCTCAAGCGCCTGAACGAGGTGGTGTACGGCACGCATCCGGGGGCGGTCACGGTCGCCGAGGAGTCGACGGCGTGGCCCATGGTCTCGCGGCCCGTGCACCTCGGAGGCCTCGGCTTCGGGCTCAAGTGGAACATGGGCTGGATGCACGATGTGCTCGAATACATGGGCAACGAGCCCATCCATCGGAAGTACCACCACAACCAGCTCACCTTCGGCACGCTCTACGCCTGGACGGAAAACTTCGTCCTCCCCCTCTCTCACGATGAGGTGGTATACGGCAAGCGCTCCCTCGCCCGCAAGATGCCCGGCGACGACTGGCAGCGCTTCGCCAACCTCCGCCTCCTCTACGGCTTCATGTGGGCGTACCCGGGCAAGAAGCTTCTCTTCATGGGCGGGGAGCTCGCACAGTCAGACGAGTGGAACCATGACAAGAGCCTGGACTGGCATCTCCTCGACGAGGGGCCGTACCATCGGGGTGTCCAGCGCCTCGTGGCGGATCTGAACCGGCAGTACCGGGGGCGGCCCTCGCTGCATCAACTGGATTGCGAGGCCGCGGGGTTCGCCTGGATGGACTGCAGCGATGCCGACCAGAGCATCGTCGCCTTCGCTCGGTTCGGGCGGGCCCCCGGCGACCTCACGGTCTGCGTCTGCAACTTCACGCCGGTGCCGCGGCACGGGTATCGCGTGGGCGTGCCGCGGGGCGGATTCTACCGGGAGATCCTCAACACGGACAGCGCCTACTACGGCGGCAGCGACTTGGGCAATGGCGGAGGCGTGGTCGGTGAGCCCATACCCTGGCACGGCCAGTCACACTCCGTCCTGCTCACCCTCCCACCGCTAGCCGCCGTGTGGCTCGCCCCGAGCGAGGCTTGACCGCGGTGCCGCCCGGCTCCTTCCGCACGCGACCGGGACGGCCCTATCCGCTCGGGGCCACCTGGGACGGCGCTGGCGTGAACTTCGCGCTGTTCAGCGAGCACGCGAGCGCGGTGGACCTTTGTCTCTTCCATCCGGACGATGCGGGCCGGGAGATCGCCCGCGTCCCCGTGACCGAGCGCACCGATCAGATCTGGCATGTGTATCTTCCCGAGGCGCGCCCGGGTCTTCTCTACGGCTACCGCGTGCACGGTCCGTACGCGCCCGCGGAGGGCCATCGCTTCAACCCCGCCAAGGTGGTGCTCGACCCTTATGCGCGGGCCATCGCGGGCCGCCTGCGCTGGCACGACGCCATGTGCGGCTACCGTCCGGGCGAGGCGGACACGAGTGGCGAGCCCGATCCGCGCGACAGCGCGGCGTATGTGCCGAAGTGCGTCATCGTGGAGTCGGCCTTCTCCTGGGGCGAGGATCGCCTCCTGCGCACGCCGTGGCACCAGACCGTGATCTACGAGGTGCACGTCAAAGGATTTACGGCCCGGCATCCGGATATCCCGCGCCCGCTCCGCGGCACCTATGCGGGGTTGGCCGCTCCGTCCGCTCTCGAGCACCTCCGGCGGCTCGGGGTCACCGCCGTGGAGCTCTTGCCCGTGCACCACTCGGTGAGCGAGAAATCGCTCCAGGATCGCCGTCTCGACAACTACTGGGGCTACAACTCGGTGGGCTATTTCGCCCCCGACTCCCGCTTCGCCTCCACGGGCGTCCGCGGCGAGCAGGTCAGCGAGTTCAAGACCATGGTGAAGCGCCTCCACGAGGCGGGCATCGAAGTCATCCTCGACGTGGTGTACAACCACACCGCGGAGGGCGATCATCGCGGCCCCACCCTGTGCTTTCGCGGCATCGACAACACCGCCTACTACCGCCTGGAAGACGCGGACCGGAGCCGTTACCGCGATTTCACGGGCTGCGGCAATACGCTGAACCTGACCCACCCGCGCTCCCTCCAGCTCCTGATGGACAGTCTGCGCTACTGGGTGCTGGACATGCACGTGGACGGATTCCGGTTCGATCTCGCCTCCGCCCTTGCCCGCGAGCTGCATGACGTCGACCGGCTCTCCTCCTTCTTCGACGTCATCCACCAGGACCCCGTCATCTCCCAGGTCAAGCTCATCGCGGAGCCGTGGGATCTCGGCGAAGGAGGCTATCAGGTGGGGAACTTCCCGCCGGGCTGGGCGGAGTGGAACGGAAAGTATCGCGACACCATCCGCCGCTACTGGAAGGGCGACTGGGGCCAGGTGGCCGAGCTGGGTTTTCGCCTGACAGGGTCGAGCGACCTCTACGAGCAGGGCGGGCGACGCCCGTCGGCCAGCATCAATTTCGTGACGGCCCACGACGGGTTCACCCTCGCCGATCTCGTGGCCTACGCGCAGAAGCGCAACCAGGCCAATCACGAGGACAATCGCGACGGCACCGACGACAACGCGTCGTCGAACGGCGGCGTCGAAGGCCCCACGGACGATCCCCAGGTGCTTGCCCTGCGTGGACGCCAGCAGCGCAATTTCCTGGCCACCCTCCTCCTCTCGCAGGGCGTGCCCATGCTCTCGGGGGGCGACGAGATCGGGCGCACGCAGCGCGGCAACAACAACGCCTATTGCCAGGACAACGAGATCTCCTGGTTCGACTGGCCGCTCGGGCCCTCCGGCCGCCGCCTCGTGGACTTCACGGCCCACCTCATCCGCTTCCGCCTGGAGCACCCCGTGTTCCAGCGCCGCCGCTTTTTCCAGGGCCGACGCATCCGCGGCTCCGCCGTCAAGGACCTCTCGTGGCTCCGTCCCGATGGCACTGAGATGACGGACGAGGAGTGGTCCCACTGGTTCAGCCCCGGCCTCGGCCTGCAGCTGGCCGGCGACGCCATCGAGGAGATGAGCGACGAGGGCCTGCCCATCACCGACGACACGTTCCTCATCCTCCTCAACGCGCACGACGAGCCGGTGCCCTTCGTTCTCCCCGATCACCACGGCGGCGCGTGGGAGCCCGTGCTCGACACGCGCGACTGGCAGCAGCCCATCGCCGAGGGCCGTCGTTTCAAGGAGGGTGAGCCCTACCCGCTCGAAGGCCGTACCCTGGCCGTGCCTCGCCTGCATCCCCGGGAATCCCCGTGATGGCCGAGATGCCCGAATTCGAATCCGAGATGCACCGGACGGCCGTGGCGCAGCTCGACCAGGTGGCCGAGCGTCTGCATCTCGACCACGACACGCATATCCGCCTCCGCTATCCCCGCCGGGCGCTCGTGGTCTCCATCCCCGTGCGGATGGACAGCGGGCACACGGAAGTCTTCATGGGCTATCGTGTCCACCACAACACGGCGCTCGGCCCGACCAAGGGCGGCCTCCGCTATGACGCGGAGGTGAGCATGGGCGAGGTGACCGCGCTCGCCATGCTGATGAGCTGGAAGTGCTCGCTCATGGGTCTACCCTATGGCGGCGCCAAGGGCGGCGTGCGGTGCAGCCCGCGCAATATGTCGAAGCGCGAGCTGGAATCGCTCACGCGCCGCTACACCGCGGAGATCATCCTCATGATCGGCCCCGATCTTGACATCCCCGCCCCCGACCTCGGCACCGACGAGCAAACCATGGCCTGGATGATGGACACATACTCGATGACCCAGGGCAAGAGCGTGCCCGGCGTGGTCACGGGCAAGCCGATCCTCGTGGGCGGCTCCGCGGGTCGACGCGAGGCCACCGGGCGCGGCATCGTGTACGTCCTCTACCAGGCCGTGCACCGCCTGGGCCAGGAGATTAAGGGCAGGAAGGTGGTCGTGCAGGGCTTCGGCAACGTGGGCGGGGTGGCCGCGCGCATGCTGTGGCGCGACGGCGCCGTGATCCAGGGCGTGAGCGACTACAAGGGCGGGGTCTGGAACAGCCAGGGGCTCGATATCCGGGCCCTCGAGCAGCACGTCAAGGAGACGGCCAGCGTGGTCGGCTTTCCGGGAGCCGATCCGATCTCCAACAAAGACATCCTCGAGCAGCCGTGCGACATCCTGCTGCCCGCGGCCACGGGATCCCAGATCCGCGAGGACAATGCCGACCGGATCCAGGCCCAGATCGTCGTCGAGGGCGCCAATGGCCCGACCACGCCCGAGGCCGACGTCATCCTGCACAGCCGTGGCATCCTGGTCGTCCCCGACATCCTTGCCAACGCCGGCGGCGTGGTCGTGTCCTACTTCGAGTGGGTGCAGGGCCTCCAGTTCTTCTTCTGGAAGGAGAGCGAGATCACCAGCCGGCTCCAGGAGATCATGGCGCGCGCCTTCACCCGGGTGTGGAACATCTCGAAGAAAGAGCGCGTCAACCTGCGCACGGCCGCTCTCATGGAGGGCATCCGCCGCGTGGCGGATGCGCACCAGGTTCGCGGCCTCTATCCCTAGGGGCTCTCGGCGGAGGCGGGGCGGGTCAGGGAGGCGCGGATCCCCTCGAGCCGCTTGCGCATCTCGTCCCTGAGCTGGCCCCGGCCGATCGAGCGCTTCAGCTGGTTCCCCACACCCAGGACCTCATCCGTCGAGAAGCGGCTCGTGGAGAAAACCACGGTGCCGTCCAGGTACGCGAAGGCGCCGGTGATGACCTGCCCGGTGTTGTAGGAGTGCCCGACGTAGAAATAGCGCTCTACGTGGACAGCGGGACCGGGGCCGGGCGCGACGATCTGATGAAGCAGGCTGAGATCCGGGCGCCGCTGCACTCGGCGCTTGAGCCAGTAGAAGCGATGAAGGTGCCGCGGGGAGGGCGCGGCGGGAAATCGCAAGAGCGTGTCGCGGAGCTCGGGGCCGTCGCGTCCCACGCGATCGACGTCCGCGATGGCCGTGCGCAGCTCGGCGGCGGGGTCGGTGATCCCTCCCCCGCTCCGCGTGTACGGGGCGAGGGAGGCGAGACCCCCTTGCTGGTAGGCCTGCAGCCGCTGACGCAGGAGCCCGCGATACGTGTCCCAGACCTTCTCGGCCATGCCGGGCTGGGACACGCTCGCCGTGGTGTCCCGGAGCGCGCGGAGCGTCGCGATCTCGGCCGCGGAGAGGTTGAATCGCGTCCCCGGCGAAGCGTCGAGAAGGTTCCCCGCCTCGTCTCGCTCTCCCTTCACGAGCGGGGATCCGGGCAGCGGATCCGTGCCGGTGGGCTCCGCCATGATTCCGAACTCGGAAATGGTGTTGTCACGTGCGATCAGTTGCCCGGAGGCCAGGTATTCCGCGACGCGGCCGAGGGGAGCTTGCACGAACATGGCGAGACCCACCGCCAGCTCTCTTTCGCTGAACTCGGTGACCGGATACGAGAGGACCTCTCCCACGACGAGACGGCGGCGTTGGTCCGGCGGGACCTGGAGGAGATCGAGCACCTCGCTGCCCGCGGGCTCCGCAGCCGGCGCGAGGCGCGCCGCCGTCAGGCCCGCGACCAGGCTGACGGCGAGGATACCCACGGCACGAGCCCGCACCATCCATCTCATCCCGTCGATTATAGTCGCTGGAGCTCGCGCGCATGCGCGTGGGGAACGGTGGGAAGGAGTGCTGCGAGGGAGGAGCGACGGCCGAGGGTCGACGCCGAGACTTGCTAGGCGACTCTCTGAGGGCGTGCCACCCTCGTCGTGCGAGCCTGCGGGGCTGTCGACGATGCCCGGGAGATGGACCCGCCGCGGAGCCAATCGGGCTCAAGCGACTTCTCGGGCTGCTTCGACCGTCGGGGGTGTGTGGCGAGCTCTATGAGGAGCCAGAGGGGAAGGGCGAGCGCCACCAGATACTCAACCATAGTCTCCAGTTCCATGGCCCTATTCCTCCTTGTCTTGCCCTTCCGCCTGGGGCGTCGGCTCGTCGACTGGGCCCTCATGGAGGCAGGAGCCGTGCCAGGCGCTCTCCAACGAGATGTCAATGACTTGCGCGACATCGCCATGACAACGCGCTGGAAGGCTGCCCGAAGGTGGTGGAGGGGGCCCCGGCGTTATGCCCGGAGGACTACGGCCGAGGGGGCGACGGCCGGAGCTACTTCGACGAGGGAACCGGGATTTGGCGGCGGGTCGCTCTGAAGAGCGAGCCGAACACCGCAGCGAGAGCGGCCAAGCCGAAGAGCAGGAGGGTCAGCGACGAAGGCTCGGACACCCGCCTGACATTCCCAATACCGCCAAGAATCTGAAAGTTGGCATCGTTGTAGTCGTGGTCGCCGCCACCGAAGAGGTCTTCAAAGCCCAGGAGAGCAAGGTCGCCGCCGTCGCCCTCGGCATAGTCCACCAGGACGTGCTCGACACCATCAGGATTCCGTCCGCCCGGCCCCATCTTGAACGTGTTCCCGGTGTTCAGGACGAGGATTCCGAAGATCAGCTCGCTTCCGGGCGCGATACCGTACAGAGGGGCCAGATTGCCCAGGTTGAAAGTCTGCCCCACCTGCGAGCTGATGGCGATGACCAGCGGGCTGGGCGTCGAGAACAGAATCAACTGGCTGGTGTACGACGCGCTGTACGGCAGGACGGTGACCTGAACGTCGCCACCCTCGTAGTAGATCTGCTGACCCAGGATGGGCGCCGCCACGGCCACGGACGAGGAAAGGATGAGTCCAAGCAGCAGCGCTCCAGCGGCGGCCACGAGCTTGACCCTTCCACGAAAACCCCTTGTCGGCATATGGCTCCCCGGCTGCGGTACGAGCTCGGAGCCTACATCTCGACTTGTAAGCCTCTCCAACGATTTAGTTAAGCTACCTTTGGGCTATTTTACCGACGGATCTGCTAAACGACTGCCATCGCTCAGGAATCAGGCCGGTAACTCCCTCGTAATACTGTCGCGTCCCCTGACAGCTTCCCCGCTCTCGATGCTCATCGCTGACACTCACAGATCATCGAGCGTCAGCTTTGTGTCCGCTTCTGCCCAGGCCTTCTCGAACTCTCCCTCGACGAGCTTGGCGTCGTGGGTCTTCCCTTGCGCCTTCAGCGCGGCCGTCAACCCGAAAAGGGAGCGACCACTCCGCCGGTTCCGCTCGAGGTCGGCACGAAAGACGGCCTCGGCCTCCGCATGCCGTCGAGCCCGCAGAAGCGCGCCGCCCAGAGACTCCCGCACCGGCGAATACCACGCCGGAGGCTCGCCGTAGGAAAGCGTGTCTTCGAGCTCCACTCCCTGGCGAAGCAGCTCGATGGCCGCCTCGGTCTCGCCCTTGACGGCGGCGATGCGCGCGCGCAACAGGCGCTCGGCGACTGTCAGCATCGTCCGCGCGCCGTCATCCTCGGGGAGGCGCTTGCCCGCCTCGAGAAAGGCCGCGTGTTCGCGCTCGGCTCTGGCCACCTCGCGCTGCGCCGCGAAGGCCGAGCCACGGGCGAAGTGCCACAAGGCGTACACGGTGCGCACCGCCGGATCGGGTCTCGGCAGCTTGAGGATCTCACTCCACTTCCCGAAGCGCACGAGGAGGAGCGTGGAGGTCGGCATGAAGCCTTCGACCATCGGCATCTCCTTGAAGTGCGGAGCCACATGGGCTTCCAGTCGCTTGGCCGCGCCCAGCGCGTCGGCGCGGCGTCCCGCCATGCTGTGGGCGACCGCGAGGAAATGCAGGTTGTGGCTGTAGTACATGACCGGGTACAGGCCCGTGACGCCGCGGGACCTGATGTACGCTTCGTCTGCCCGCGCCGCCTCCCGGTTGCTCCGGGCGGCGGCGGCATAGTCCCCCGTGCGCTGGTAGATGTGCGAGGGCATGTGGACGAGATGCCCGGCCGCCGGCGCCAGCGCACCCAGCCTGGGCGCGTACGCGAGCGCCCGCTCCGGATTCGGCGACGCCTCCACCGCGTGAATGTAGTAGTGAATGGCGCCGATGTGGCTCGGGTCGCGCTTCAGCACCGACTCCAGGACGGCGACGATCTCAAGGGTGCCCTCCGCTGGCTTGCCGTCCGCCGTCCAGAGCTGCCACGGGCGCAGGTTCATCCCCGCCTCGGCGAACAGCGTCGCCGCGTCGAGATCGTCGGGATAGCGCTTGACGAGCTCGCCCATGGCGTTGCGGTACTCGAGAGCGCGCCGTGCCGGATCGGAGTCGGCCGCGGCCGAATGTCTCCTCGCGAGGGCCTCGATGTAGCGGCGCTCGCTCTCCGGCCCCTTTGCCGCGAGGACGAGGGCCTGTTGCACGGCCTGGTGGGCCGCCTTCTCCCTGTCCGCCTCGGCCTCGAGATTGATGTTCGGCCCGAAGGCAAGGGCGATGCCCCAGGAGGCCATGGCCATCTGTGGGTCGAGCTGTGCCGCGCGTTTGAACGATCGCACGGCCTCGTCGTGATTGAACGCGTACACGAATCGGAGGCCCTGATCGAAGAACTTCTGCGCCTCGGGGCTGGAGGTGGAGACAGGGTGCCGGTGCGAGCCCAGGCCGCGCACGAGCGTCGCGGGCACCTCGGCGCCTGTCGCCTTCGTCGCATGGGAGTGGGCAGGCTGAGAGTGCGCGGTGCCGCAGAGCATGAGCCACATCACCACGGTCAGACAGATGCGCCGCAACGTGGTCTCCCTCTCGAATTGCTCGGCTTGAAAGGTTGCCGCTCGATCAGACGGAAGCCCGTCCCGCGTTCACGGAGACGGGGAGGAGCTCTGGCGAGCCGAGCGCCTTGTACACGCCCTCGATCCGATCGATGACCCTGTCCCACGTGAACTCGGACGTCGTCCGAGTATAGCCGGCCCCGCCGAGCCTCGCGCGCTCCGCGGGATCCCTCAGCAGTCTCACCAGGGCCTCGCCGATGTGCCGCGGGTCCTGCGGATTGACGAGGAGTCCATCCACGCCGTTCCGGATGACGTAGGGGGTCGACCCGACGTCGGCGCCGATGACCGGCTTGCCACACATCCACGCCTCGAGATAGGCGATGCCGAAGGATTCTCCGATCGATGGCATGGCGAAGACGTCGAGGCTGTCGAAGATGCTTGCCTTGTCCTTCTCGTCGAACTCGCCCAGCAAGAGGACGCGCGTCCTTTCCGCCTCCGTCAGCCGGGCCAGCGCCTGCTCCACCTCCCGACCCTCGGGCGTGCCCACCGAGGCCCTGGGACCGGCGAGGACGAGACGCACCTCCGAGTTCCACTGCCACACGACGCGCATGGCCTTGACGAGGACGGTGACTCCCTTCGACGGAAGGAGGCGGCCCACGTAGCCGACCACGGGATGGCGGCGCAACCCATAGCGGCTTCGGATCCTCTCCCCGTCGCGCTCGGCGAAGGCATGGGGATCGATCCCCGTTCCTCCCACGAGAACCCGGGTTCGATCCGAGACGCGCTCCTCCACGAATTGCTTCTCGTAGCCGGTGTTGGCGATGACGGCGTCGCACCGGTCGAGCAGCGGCGCGTAGACATCGTCCCGGCTCCACGCTTCCTCCGTGTGGAACATGGGAATGCCCACCATGCGCCACTTCCTGAGCCGCTTGGCCATGGCAACCTTGACGGGGAGAAGGCTCGCCCACCATCCGAGCACCGCCACGATGTCTGCCTTGCTTCGCAAGAGCTCCAGGAAGAGCCGCGCGCTGAGCGGACCACCGTTCATCATCCTCATTCGATCCTGTGGAAGCACGGCTCCCAGGAGGCGGCGGGCGCCCCCTATCTTCAAAAGACGGTGGAAGGCGCCGTTCTCGGCGAAGCGAATCACCCGGGGCGGATTGGCGAGGCCCCAACCCTGAGGCGGGAACCAGTCCGCGGCTTCCTCGCCTCGCAGGGTCAGGACGGTCACCTGGTGCCCACGGGCGGCGAGGCCTTCGGACAGTCTTCGTGCGTAGACCTGCTCGCCCCCCAGGCGGGGCCAGTAGCCGGGAGTCACGTGCACGATGCGCATGATCACGCACGGAGCAAGGGCCATTCCATGGGGTCATCCCGCGCAAAGGCCCGTCAGGGAAGACGTGTCCGCCACGTCGCCTGCGTCCTGGAGTGACAAAAATCGGGGGAGGATCCCGGAGAATGGTCGGCGCGGGACTTTTTCCGCGCGAGGCCGCCGACGCGCACCTGCTGGCGCTTCCGATGCGCTAGACTGGTCGCCTGTTCTTGAAAGAGAGCGATCTCATCATGGGAGGATCAGCATCATGAAGCGGCTTCTTGTCGCATGGCTCCTCGGAATGGCGCTGGCATCGACCGCCTCCGCGGAGCCGGAGTGGACAGTGGTGGAGGCGGGACGAGCGGGTTTCCACTGGTCGTTCTCGCTGAAGCTGAATCCGGACCGGGTTCCGCCCGGGGGCGTGATCGCCAACGAATCGCGATGGTCCGAGCCTCCCGCGAGCGGCAGCACCATCTGGTACTTCGTGGGCACGGACGGGCGCACCGCGCACTTCTTCGTCATCTTCCAGGAGTTCAGCAAGCCCGCCGGGAGGATCGTGGAGATAGAGCGCCGCCCCATTCTCGTCACCCTCGATTGGGAAGACACGGCCACCCTGACCCTGTTCCCCGTGCACGCGAAATCGGTGACGGTGAAGCTGAAGCGGAACCCGGATCAAACGCTCTCCGTGTCCGCGCCTCCGAAGTGAGGGACGGGGGCTACTCCGCCCGCAGCCAGTCCGCGATGCGCTCGCCGATCATGATGCACGTCAGGTTCGTATTGGCTCGCGGGATGTTGGGCATGATGGAGGCGTCGGCCAACCGCAGATTGTCGAGTCCCCTCACCCGCCCGTACTGATCCACCACGGCGTGGGCGTCGTCGGGCCCGCCCATGCGCGCCGTGCTCACCGGATGGTAGAGCGTGTTGACGGCCATCTGCAGGTATCCCCGCACGATCTCATCCGTCCCCATCATCTCTTCCGTGAGGATGGCCATGGGCTCGGCGTGCCGGCGGATCCCGGGCTGGCTCGCCGTCCGCCAGGCGACCGGGAGCGTTATTGCTCCGTCGTCACCGAGGGGTCAAGATGAGCTCGTGGAAGTCGCGACGCCACATCCCGTCATGAGGGCTTGACACCACGCGGCCGACGGAGGTTGACTGAAGGGGACGGGAGCACGGAGGCGCCAGCTTCCGCCTTGGCGTTCACCCTTGGGGAGGTGTCATGGAGAAGACTCCACCCGGCTCAAAGGAGCGCCATCAGGCGCGGTAAGATCTGATGGCGCGCAACGTCACAGAGATTCCCAAGAGAGCCCGGCTCGTGCCGGGCCATGCCGCAGGCGTGGGTCTGCGCGCAACATAATCGAGCCCGGTAGGCGGTACACCGGTTCCGCCTCCGGGCTTTCTATGTCTCGGGAGGAGGCCGAGGTCGTCCGTGAAGGGCAAGATTCTGGTTCTGGTAGGCCGGATCGTCGGTAACTTCTCTGCCGAGCCATGCCGGCGGGACGAAGCGCCGGCTCTCCTCGAGTGACGCGAACTCGCACTCAGCGGTCACGAGGCCAGCCAGCTCCCCGTGGTAGACGTCGACCTCGATGGTCCTTCCCGCGTGGGGAATCTCGTATCGCGTCTTCTCGATCCTCCGCCCCGAGGTCGCCTCCCATAGCGCGTCGAACTGGGTGGCCGTGAGCTCGATCTCGAGCTCTGATCGGACCTCGCCCCTTCCCAGCTTGACCGTTTCGAAATGCTTCTGGCCCTTCCTCCGCAGCCTCACCTCGCTGCCGTCCGTGCCCACCACGACATAGCCCTGGAGGATGCGCTCGTGCGGATACCGGTCCATCGCCTCCGGCAAGGACGTGACGAGGAACTTCCGCTCGATCTCGAGGCTCATCGGATCGCGGACCCTATCAGCGCCTCGGGCTGGACGGGCAGAGAGGTGATCTTCACGCCGAGGGGCTTGACGGCATCGGCCACCGCGTTGGCAATGGCGGCGGGGGCGCCGATGGTGCCGCCTTCGCCCATACCTTTGTGGCCACCCGGGGTGAACGGCGAGGGCGTCTCGAGGTGGCCGAGGATGAATGAGGGGACATCGGCCGCCGTCGGCAACGGGTAGTCCATCAAGCTGCCCGTGAGGAGCTGGCCCCATTCGTCGTAGACGAGACGCTCTCCCAGGGCCTCGCCGATCCCCTGGGCCACCGCGCCGTGGATCTGGCCTTCCACGATGACGGGATTGATGACCGGGCCGCAATCTTCCACGACCACGTAGCGGTGGAGCGCGACGCGCCCGGTCTCGGCATCGACCTCCACGGAGGCGACGTGGACGGCCCCCGAGAAGGTTGGCCCCCGCGGATCGAACGCTTCCGTCACCTCGAGCGTCCCCTCCCCCGCGGCGGCCGCGACCTCGGCCATCCCCACGCCGCGATCGGGCACGCCCCGGACGGTCACTCGACCGTCGCGAAGCTCGAGATCGGCGGGACTCGCCTCGAGGAGCGCTCCCGCCCTGTCGAGCACCCTCTGACGCAGCGTGGCCGCGGCCGCGCCTGCCGCGCCCCGCTGGGCCACCGCCCCCCGGCTCGCGAACGTGCCGCTGCCCGCAGGCGTCTGGTCGGTATCGGGCTGGCTGACCACCACGCTCTCGAGGCGCACGCCCAGCTCGTCGGCCACGATCTGGGCAGTCGTGGTCGCGTGCCCCTGTCCCTGAGAGGGCATGGACAGGCGGCAATGCACGGCGCCGTCGAGCTCGATGGAGACGCGCGCCGCCTCGTGGCCCGGCACGTCGCTCATGCCGCGGCTCCGGTAGGTCGCCGAGCCCATGCCCGTGTACTCCGTGTAGCAGGAGATGCCGACGCCAAGGAGCCGCCCGCTCCCTCGCGCGCGCTCCCGCTCGCGCTTCAGACCCTCGTAGTCGGCGAGCTCCAGGGCCATCTCGAGAGCCTTGGGGAAATCGCCGCTGTCGTAGACGAAGCCCCCCGCCGACATGAACGGATAGTCCTCGCGCGGGATCAGGTTGCGGCGCCGGATCTCGGCCGGATCGACATGGAGCCGCTCCGCGAGTAGATCGAGCGTGCGCTCCATCACGAAGGCGGCCATGGTCATCCCCACTCCGCGGTAGGCGCCCAGCGGCGGCTTGTTGGTCGCGACACCCATGGCGTCCCACGCGTAGGCCGGCGTGCGGTACGGCCCGGGAATGATCCCGGCCATGCCGAGGGGCTCGAGGGCGGCCGTCAGCGGATAAATGTGGTAGGCGCCGTTGTCGGAGACGACACGGGCGCGCAAGGCCAGGAGCGTTCCCCGCGCATCCGCGGCCGCCTCGATGTCCACGCGCGCCTCGCGGGCCTGCGAGGCGCAGCCCAGATTCTCCCGACGCGTCTCCACCCACTTGACGGGACGCCCGGTCACCCAGGCCAGTCCCGCCACGGCCAGATCCTCGGACAGGACGTGCATTCTCTGGCCGAAGCCGCCCCCGGTGTCGGGTACGATCACCCGCACCTGATCGTCGCGCACGCCGAAGGCGCCGGCAAGCGCCGCGCGATAGATGTGGGGGGCCTGGGTGCCGGTCCACACGGTCAGCCGCTCGCCTTCCCACGAGGCGACGAGACCGCGAGGCTCGAGCGGCGAAGCGGACGAGCGGCCGTGGGTGAAAGTCTCCCCCACCACGAGATGCGCTCGCGCGAACGCTCCCTCGACGTCGCCGTGACGGTGGTCGCGATGGAAGAGGACATTGCCGGGCGCGCCTTCATGGAGGAGGGGCGCGCCTGCGGCGAGCGCCGACACGACATCGGCGACCGCGGAGAGGGGCTGGCAATCCACCGCCACGAGCTCGGCGGCATCCACCGCCTGGCTCGCGCGCTCGGCGCACACGGCGGCGAGCGCCTCGCCGACGAAGCGCAGGCGATCCCGCGCGAGGGCCGGGCACCGGGTAGGCCAGAACCCCGGGCCTTCGAGCCGCGGCGCGAGCGGGCTCACCCATCCGGCCAGATCGGGCGCGGTCAGGACGGCGACCACCCCCGGCGCCGCTCGCGCGAGCCCGACCTCGACGTGGCGGAGCTCGGCATGTCCGTGCGCGCTGCGCGCGAAGGCCGCGTGGAGCACTCCGGGTATCCGCAGGTCGTCGAGGTACGCGCCCTCTCCTCTCAGAAGGCGCGGATCCTCGACACGCTTCACGCGCGCGCCGGCGTGACGGGGAGCCAGGCTCAGCGCCGCACCTCGATCGCGCTCACGCGCCCGCCCGAGCGGTCAGGGCTTGGCGACCCGCGGGAGAACTTCACCGGCCAGCCGCTCGAGCTGCTCTGTGCCCCAGTTCAGCGGGTTGAGCACGATGTGCTCGCAGCCGCCCAGAGAGGCGATCTTGGCGCGGATCCTCTCGGCCACCTGCTCCGCCTCGCCGAGCAGGTAGTACTCCTGCCAGTACGGCAGGTCCATGCCCGAGTAGACCTTGAAGTGCGGCGCCGCCACCTCGGGCTTCTCGCCCTTCTTCAGCACGTAGACGAAGTTCGAGTAGACCTTGGTCATGTCGCCGGGCTTCCTGCCCAGCCCGGCCATGAAGCGCTGGATCTTCTCCCAGTCCTCCTTGACCATGTCGGCGGTGGCGGAGGAGTGCGGGACCCACGTCCTGGCGTACTTGGCGATCCGCTTGAGCACGGGATCGATGTTCGTCACCGTCTGGCCGTACACCTTCTCGAAGGGCTGGCTGCCCCCGCCGATCCAGATCGGCGGGTGCGGCCTCTGGGCGGGCTTGGGATCGATGGTCAGGTTCTTGACCTGATAGTACTTGCCGGCATACGTGACGTCGTCGCCGGCCCAGAGCGCCGTCACGAGCTCCAGCATCTCGTCCATGCGGCGTCCCCGCTCCTTGTGCGGGATGCCCATGAGCCCGAACTCCTCTTCGTGCCAGCCCACCCCGACGCCGAGGATGCTGCGGCCACCCGACAGGAGATCGAGCGTCGCCCATTCCTTGGCGAAATAAGCGGGATTGCGCAGAGGCAGCACCAGCACCATGGTGCCGAGCTTGATCGTGCGCGTCACGCCCGCCAGCGCGGAGAGGAGCGCGACGGGCTCGAGCCAGGTGCAGGCGTAGGCGGGCGGCGTCTGCAGCAGGTGATCGATGCTGACGGCGGAATCGAAGCCGAGGTCCTCGGCGCGGCGGAGATAGGCGCCCATCTCCGCCAGGGTCGCCGTCTTGGGCCCAAGCGCGAAGCTCGGGATGCGGAGTCCGAATTTCACCTCAACCCGTCCTCTTTCTTGGCCTCGCCGACGGTCAGACCTCCCACGCGAGGGTGCGGCCGGCCTCCATCCGTGACGACGAGGGCGACGAGAATCTCGTTGGCGCGTGGAGCGTCGCCCAGGCGCACCTCCATCGCGTCGAAGTGGGTGCGGACGAAGGCCGCGTCCTTGTAGTGGAGCGGCACGTCGATGGTGGCGCCGGGCCCGCCCAGCTTCTTCGCCGACGGGATGATGGCCTGGCCGCCCCCCACGGCCGAGCGAAAAGGAGCGCCGAGGGTCGGGTGAAGAATGGCGGCGGCGTGCTCGTACTCGCCCTGCTCGCCGACGATGGCCGCCTTGCCGTAGGAATGGGCGGGCGCGCCGAGGGCGGCCACGGCCCGGCGGCCGAGGAGGTCGCCCAGCTCCTCGCCCGTCTTGACGAGCTCCTGCAG
>DASQAK010000264.1:0-35852 GCA_035635755.1 Candidatus Methylomirabilota bacterium
GACGGCGCGCGCGAGCACCGACTCGAGCACGGGCTGCCAGCGCTCGAAGAGCGCGCGATCCCCGCCCACGAAGAAGATGCCATCGCCCCGCTCGACCATGCTGCTCGTGCCGCTGACGGGACAGTCGAGGAATCCGAGACCTCGGGCCGCCACCTCGCGGGCGAGACGCTCCGTCAGCGTCGGGGAGATGGTGCTCATCTGGATGACCGCGAGGCCCGGGCGCGCGCCCGCGAGGATGCCGCCGGCCCCGAGGATAGCCGCCTCCGCGGTGGCGAGCGAGGGCAGGAGCGTGCAGACGGCCTCGGCCGACTGAGCGACGGCGGCAGCCGAGGGAGCGGGCTTGCCGCCCATGGCGGCGAGGGCGGAGACGCGGTCCGGCAGCACGTCGAAGCCGATGACCGCATGGCCCGCCTTGATCAGCCGCGAGGCGATGGCGTGGCCGAGAAGGCCGAGGCCGACTATGCCGATGGTGGACATGATGCTCCCCCCTCTCTTTCCCTGTCCGAGTGGCGCGGCTGACTGGGAGCGATAGCATACCCGGAGCCCCGATGCTAGTCTTGGGCGCCGACGGCAGGAGGCGGGGCACGATACCACCAGGATGGAGGAACGGCGACATGGCGAAAGCGACGAAGCTTCGGTACCCGACGCGCTCATGGTCGAGCATGGCCTTGCTCTTAGCACTCCTGGCCGGCTCGGTCGGACACGGCTCCGCTCAGGCGCCACCCGCCCGGGAAGCGGAGCAGCGCGACATGCAGCTCCTCGGCCACGACGATCTCCAGGGCCGCTCCGCCTACCAGCCTGTCATCCATCGCCAGGGCAGTCGCTGGATCGCCTATGTCGGCCATCACGGCGGGCTGAAATCGAATCCCCTCACCGGGCAGATGGAGCGGAGCGGCACCTCCATCGTGGATGTGACCGATCCCCGTCGCCCGCGCTACCTGAGTCACATCCCGGGCTCCCCCGGCGAAGCGGAGGCGGGCGGGGCGCAGATGGTGCGCGTCTGCGACGGCGCGTCGCTGCCGCGAGGGACGCGCGGCAAGACCTATCTACTTCGCACGTTCGGCAATCTCGCCCACGAGGTGTGGGACGTCAGCGACTCCGCCAAGCCCGCACTCCTCACCACGGTGGTCGCGGGCCTCAACATGACCCACAAGAACTGGTGGGAGTGTGATAGCGGCATCGCCTACCTCGTCTCCGACGGCCACCCCCGCGGCTGGCGAACCCATCGCATGACGAAGATCTACGATCTCTCCGATCCCGCGCAGCCGCGCTTCATCCGCGACTTCGGGCTCGTGGGCCAGGAGCCGGGCTCCACGGGACCGGCGCCCGAAGGCGTCCACGGGCCCATCGTGTACAAGAACCGCGTCTACTTCGCCTATGGCACGGGCTCCGAGGGCGTGCTGCAGATCGTGGATCGCGACAAGCTGCTGGCCGGCGATCCCGGCGTGGCCGACCGCTTCGCTCCCACGCCCGCCAACCTGCTCTATCCGCAGATCGGCCGGCTCGACATGTCGCCGGCCTGGGGCGGGCACACGAGCTACCCCATCCTGGGCATGCCCGTCCCGGACTGGGCGGCGAATGCCAAGGGGCAGACGCGCGACTTCCTGCTGCTCGTCTCGGAGTCGCTCCGCAACGAGTGCCAGGAGTTCCGTCAGCTCTCCTTCATGGTCGACATCACCACGGAGTCCAAGCCGTTCTCCGTCTCCACCATCCAGGTGCCGGCCTCCCCCGGCGACTTCTGCAGCCGCGGCGGGCGCTTCGGCCCCCACTCGAGCCACGAGTCGTTCACGCCGATCTACTATGGCCGGCTCGTCTTCATCGCCTACTTCAACGCGGGCGTGCGCGCATTCGACATCCGCGATCCGTTCAACCCCAGGGAGGTCGCCTACTTCATCCCCGCCGTCACGGCGAAGACTGACAAGCGCTGCATCAAGGTCGATGGGGTCGACCGCTGCAAGGTGGCCATCCAGACCAACAACGTCGACCTGGACGATCGCGGGCTCGTTTATCTGGCCGATCGCGCGGACACGGGGCTGCACATCGTCGAGCTCACGGGCGCGGCTCGGGCGATCGCCCGCAAGCCGTAGCAGACTCATGGGACAGTTCGTCGATCTCTCGGTGACGGTGGACTCGAGCACCATGAGCCCGCCCTCGACCAACATGCGGCTCGAGGTGACGCCGCACCGTCGCGGCCCGGGCTTCTGGCAGGTCTCCAGCGTGCACCAGAGCCTCCACACGGGCGCGCACATCGACTCGCCCCTGCACGTCTTCAAGAACGGCATCACCACGGCGGAGATCACCCTCGACCAGGTGATGGGCGAGGCTCTCGTGGTCGACCTGTCCTCGGTGGGCGCCAACCACGCGATCACCATCGACGATCTCAAGAAGGCCGGGGCGGGCGACGTGCAGCGCGGGGACATCGTGCTCTTGCGCACCGACTGGACGGACAAGATGTACGGGACGTGGCCCGACTACTTCACCCAGTCGCCGTACTTCCCGCCCGAGACCGCCCAGTGGCTCGTGGAGCGCGGCCCCAAGAACATCGGCTTCGACTTCTTCGAGGAGTACTGCGCGCGGCTGCCCGACTTCGGCTCGGAGGACTTCGCCATGCATCGGGTCATCCTGGGCGCGGGCGTGGTCATCATGGAGGGGCTGACTAATCTCGGCGCGCTGCCCCGCCGCCGCGTGGACTTCGCCGCGCCCTTCTACAAGATCGCGGGCACCGAGGTCGCCCCCGCCCGCTTCTTCGCCACGGTGTAAGCTCTCAGCGCGCCCCCGTCACGTCGACACGGACGCGCGCGGGCGAGTCCTGCGTCACCGCGATGGTGACGTCGAGGAACTGCCGGATCACCTCGATATTGGTGGCGCTGTGGCTGGAAAGCGGCAGGGTGTGGAAGCTGCCCCCGCCCGCCAGGCTCAACGGCACGAGGAGCTGGTCGGCCAGATAGGCGCCCACGGGCACTTGGGCCGCCATGTACTCGCGCGCTTCCTTGACGACGCGCTCGGCCACGGCCTCCGCGCGGACGTCGACCTCTCCGAATCCCGTGAAGAGCTCGGTCACGTGCTCGCTCTCGATCTCGATGATGATGACATTCCCCGGTCCCGGGGACGCCTGCGGCAAGTCTGACTCTTCCGGATCCTCCGCCTTGAGCACGAGGACCTCGACTTCTTCCGGCGTCCAGCCCATCCTCCGGAGCACCACCTTGATCTCGCGGTGGCCAATGTTGCCGGGGAGATTCGCCACGACGGCCTGGGCCCGGCGGCGCTTCGTCTCGCCTCGGTCGAGCAGATTCAGGGCCTCGAGGCGCCGGCACGGCGTGATCTTCACCTGGAACCTTCCGCCGCCCGCCGGATAGAATCCGTAGCGCTCCAGCTCGGCGTGCACGGGTGCGCCCATCCGCTCGAGCAGGGGCAGGAAAGCCCGAGCGAGAAAATCGAAGGGGGGCGCCCACGGATTGTGCGTCCCCCCCTCGAGGACGAGGGTGGATGAAGCACTCGCGGTCAGGAGCGGGGGCAGTATGGTCTGCAGCACGAGACTGGCGCTTCCCGCCGTTCCCACCGCGAACCGATAGGCGCCCGGGCGCACCGAGCGCGGACGGAACACGACCTCCTGCGAGCCCAGCTCGGCGCCGTCGACGAGCGCGTTGCCTACCTCGGTGGCGGCGTTCACCGCCGTCAGGTGCTGACGGAGAAGCCCCGGCTTGGCCCGTCCCGCCCGGACCTTCTCCATGCGAAAGGGCGTTTCCGTGACGAGCGAGAGGGCGAGGGCGCTGCGGAGGATCTGCCCGCCGCCCTCGCCCCGCGATCCGTCGATCAGCAGCATGGCGTTACCCCTTGACGCAGACGACCTGACGAAGCGTGTGCACGATCTCCACGAGGTCCTTCTGTGCCTCCATCACCGCGTCGATGGACTTGTAGGCTCCCGGCGTTTCGTCGATGACATCCGGATCCTTCCGGCACTCGATGCCCGCCGTCGCCTCCACGTGATCGGCCACCGAGAAGCGTCGCCTGGCCTCGGTGCGCGACATGGCCCGCCCCGCCCCGTGGCTGCAGCTGTGGAAGCTTTCCGGGTTGCCCTTCCCGCGCACGATGTACGACCGCGCCCCCATGCTGCCCGGAACGATCCCGAGATCGCCCTCGCGGGCTCTCACCGCCCCCTTGCGCGTGAGGAGCACGTTCTTGCCGTAGTGAAACTCCCGCGCCACGTAGTTGTGGTGGCAGTTCACGGCCTCCACGCCCGCCGCGAAGGGCGGAAGGCCGGGCACGGAGCCCACGGCGGCCACGATGGCGCTCATCATCAGGCGGCGGTTGGTCATGGCGAAGCTCTGGGCCCACTCCACCGCCTCCACGTACTCCTTGAAGTGGTCGGTCCCCTCCGGCAGATATGCCAAGTCCTCGTCCGGCAGGTTGATCATCCACTTGCGCATGTCCTTCTTCGCCAGCTCGATGAAGTAGCTGCCGATCTTGTTTCCCACACCGCGCGACCCGCTGTGCAGGAGGAACCACACGCGCTCGCCCTCGTCGAGACAGACCTCGATGAAGTGATTGCCCGTGCCGAGGGTGCCCAGGTGGGTCTGATGGTTCGAGTGCCCCACCGCGGCGTGCTTGGCCACGATGGCGTCGAAGCGGGGCTTCAATCCGCTCCAGGCCTCCACGGCCGGCGGGGGCGGCGTGTGCCACGAGCCCTTGTCGCGGCCCCGGGGCGTACGGCCGTGCGGCACCGCGGCTTCGATGGCGGAGCGCACCCCGCGCAGGCTCTCGGGCAGATCGCTCGCCGTCAGGGTCGTCTGCATCGCCATCATGCCGCAGCCGATGTCCACGCCCACCGCGGCCGGGATGATGGCGCCCACCGTGGGGATGACGCTGCCCACGGTGGCCCCGATGCCCCAATGCACATCGGGCATGGCCGCCACCCACTGATGGATGAACGGCATGCGCGCGACGTTGGCGAGCTGCTTGGCCGCGGCCTCCTCGATGGGGACGCCGCGCGTCCAGGCCTTGATGGGGACGCCGCCCTCGGGGTGAATCACGTCGTACGAGCGCTCACTGGACATGGTCGTCTCCCTCAATGTGAGTCGGCTCCGGGCCGGCCGGCTCCCCTCGACGCCCTTGCGATTCGCGGTCGAGGGGCAGCACCGAGCCCGGCAGGCCGAGCACGATCGTATTCTTTCCGTTGGCGACCGCCTGCAGCGTCTTCATGGTCAGGAGCGCCGGATTCCCCTCGAGCATGCGGGCCGCGTTCGCGAGCTGGCGAAGCGAGGCCGTTTCCCCGCGCGCGCGCTCGAGCGCCGCCTCCGATGCCTTCCGGGCTTCCACGACCTGGGCGAAGATCTGCTTGAGCGGAGTCGGGAACGTCACGTCCTTGATCCCCACGGTTTCCAGCTCGAGCCCGAGGACGGCCGCCTTGGCCTCGAGTCCCGCGCGCAGCTGGGCGGCCAGCTCGCCCCGTCGCTCCAGCAGGGTCTCCACGGCCACCGTGGACACGAGGTCGCGCAGTACGAGCTGCGCCTCCAGGTACAGCGTGTCCGCGAACGACTGCACCAGCTCCGTCGCCACCTCGGGACGGACGACCCGGTAGCGCAGGGCGAGAGTGATCCGCAGGGCGACGTTGTCGGCCGACAGGATCTCCTGGCCCGCCACCACCGCGAGCCGCGAGCGGACATCGACGATCTGCACGGCGGCGAAGGGCCGCCACATCCAGTGCAGCCCCGCGTCGAGCGTCCGGGACAGCCGGCCCGCGCGATAGAGAAGCCCCTTCTGGTAATCGTAGATCACGATCCTGAGGATCACGAAGCGGTTCAGCACCAGGATCATGGGCACGCCTACGGCCACGATCGCCAGCATGTCGGTCAGTGTCATTGCGCATCTCCTCATTTGTAAGGACCCCTGCCCGACGGGCCCGCCTCTGGCGGGGAGATCGAAGATCTCCTCAAGGCCAGGGCAGCGGAGAGGCTTGCGCCTCCGATGCCCGCGGGGCAGGGGGATCGGGGATTCGAACCCCTTTTACGGAGGCGGCCGGGCCGAGCGTGGAACGTCGCCCGGACGAATCGCCGGACTCGCCACCGAGCCCGACCGCTGATTGCCCATGTTCCTTCCAGGGGGGTCACGGCCCCGCTTCGCCGTGACCCCCCACGCTCCTTGCCGACTAGGCATCCATAGAGCACGAGCCGTGCCTCCTGACCGTACCTGGAGGGTCGACTGGAACACTTTGGAAAGTAAGGAATTGAGCTAGCTACCGGCTTCCTCTAGGTCCAGATCCTAGATGAGAAGCTAATGAGCTAGCGGATAATATCGGGCATGCGAACGGTGGTGATCGGATTCCTTGGAACGACTCTCGACCGCGGTGGCCAGAACCGCTGGGATCCGTGGCGACCCTCGGTGGATCTGTGCCGTCACGAGGACCTGGTGGTCGGGCGCTTCGAACTGCTGAGCCAGGTCCGGTCCCGGGGGCTCGCCAACGAAGTCACCGCCGACATCCTGTCGGTCTCGCCGGAGACCGAGGTTCGAACCCACGACCTCGAATTCAGGGACCCCTGGGACTTCGAGGAAGTGTACGGGGCGCTCCTCGATTTCGCCCGGGCCTATCCCTTCAAACCGGACGAAGAGAGCCACCTCGTCCACATGACCACGGGCACGCATGTCGCGCAGATCTGTCTCTTCCTGCTTGCCGAGTCACGAGAAATTCCCGGGCGGCTCATCCAGACGTCTCCGCCCCCCCGGCGCCGCGGCGTGGAGCCGGGCACGTACGCGATCATCGACCTCGACCTGTCCAAGTACGACCGGCTGGCCTCGCGATTCCAGGCGCGGCATCGCGAGGACCTCTCGTATCTCAAGTCCGGCATCGACACTCGCAACGCCGGGTTCAACAGGCTCATCGAGCGGATCGAGCAGGTGGCCATCGCCTCACAGTCGCCCCTGCTCCTCATGGGCCCGACGGGCGCGGGCAAGGCGCAGCTCGCGCGACGGATCTACGAGCTGAGGAAGGCCCGCCGCCAGGTGGAAGGCGCCTTCGTTGAGGTCAACTGCGCCACCTTGCGCGGGGATGCCGCGATGTCCGCCCTCTTCGGGCACGTCAAGGGCGCGTTCACGGGCGCCCTGCAGCCTCGCCCCGGTCTCTTGCGCACCGCCGATAAGGGCATCCTCTTCCTGGAAGAGATCGCAGAGCTGGGCTCCGACGAGCAGGCCATGCTCCTGCACGCGCTGGAGGAGAAGCGATTCCTGCCCATGGGCACGGACCGCGAGGTGCACAGCGACTTTCAGCTGATCGCAGGAACGAACCGGGATCTGGGCGAGGCCGTCCGGGCTGGCCGTTTTCGTGACGACCTGTTCTCCCGCATCAACCTGTGGACGTTTCGCCTGCCCGGCTTGCAGGAGCGCGTCGAGGACCTCGAGCCGAATCTCGAGTACGAGCTCGACCAGTGGGCCGTCCAGCAGGGCCGCCGCATCACCTTCAACAAGGAGGCCCGCGAGGCCTTCCTGCGCTTCGCGACCTCGCCCGACGCTCTGTGGACGGCGAACTTCCGCGACTTCAACGCGGCCATCGTGCGGATGGCGACGCTGGCCGCGGGCGGGCGCATCACCACCGAGATCGTGCGGGACGAGATCGCCCGGCTCAAGGCTCTCTGGGAACCCGCGAGCGCCGGGACGACCGATGACGCGCTGAGCCGCTTCGTCGATGCCGCCAAGCTGGCGGAGCTCGATCACTTCGACAGGGTCCAGCTCGCCGAGGTCCTGCGCGTGTGCGCGCGGTCGCGAAGCCTTTCCGATGCCGGTCGTGCCCTCTTCTCCGTGTCCCGGCACCGCCGCTCGACCACCAACGACGCCGACCGGCTGCGCAAGTATCTGGCCCGGTTCGGGCTGGCCTGGCAGGATACTCAAGCCTGAGCTACAGGAAGGCTCTCTCCAGTGAAGTCACGAACTGAACGCCCGGAACAATCTTCTGACTCAGACGTTCGTCGTTCGTGATGAAGAGATCAACTCGGGCTTGGGAGGCACAGGCGAGCTGGATGGCGTCAGGCGGGCGGATGGCACGATCAATTCGGATCGCCGCGTAGACCCCTGCTGCGGATCGATCGAACGGAACAATCGTTGCACCGGTGACGATGGCCTGCTCGTATGTCTCACGGAGTGTGTCATCTTGCATCTCGATCGGTCTAACGAGTACCTCCCCCAGTGTCAGGGTCGAGGTATAGAGTTGGTCTCCACGGACGAGCATGCGCTCGCGAAGCCGCGTCACGCGGTCTGCACGTTCTCCTGAGCCCTCGATGAGATAGATGAAGAGGTTTGTATCCCAGAAGACGCGGCTCATACCCAGCGTTCCCGGAGGCGGAGCACATAGTCGTCCGGATCTTCACCGGCCCAGATGTGCTTCCCCACGCCTCGCAACTGCAAAATCGGGTCGGCCGTTCCATGCTCCGTCGCCTCCGGGGCGTACTCGGAGCGGTACCAGTCGAGGAGGTGCCGGTACTCCCTTGGCAGATCTTCGATCTCGGGAACAATCTTGGCGCCGCGACGGTCCGGGTGATAGGGATCGCCTGGGCGGAAGAGTCGCCTCGTCTTGCCGATCGCGTACAGCATGCGATACCGGCCCGGGTCCGGTGGCTTGTTCGCCACGCAGTGTTGCACCGCATGCTGATAGACCGCAGGTCTAACCTTGTCGGGGGCCGCCTCCTCTGCCGCGCGCCTCAGGATCTCCCTTGGAGTGAAGGTAGTGCGCTCGGGATGCTCTCGATGGAGAAGCGCCGTTGCGACCCAGACCTCGTCTGCGGCTTTCATGCTGGTCTTGCGTAGCCCTTTCACTAGCACCTCCCTGTCTAATAAGATACATATACTACAATGTAATATTTGTTGTCAAGTAGAGCGTCGCCCAACCGGCTACAGGACGGTCTTTTCCGTGAGATGATCCGGCCCGAGCATGGATCGGAATGGATGGGACCATCATCGCGGGCGACGATGAATCCGAGCGGCAGGCCGCGCTCGCCTTCGACCTGCTGCGTCTCGAGCTCGGCTTTCTCGAAGACCCGTTCCCGATCTATCATCGGCAGCGGCGATGGGATCCGGTGCACCGCTGCCCCGACGGCCTTATTTCCTGACGCGCTACGATGATGTCGCCGCTGTCTATCGTGACCATGCGCGGCTCTCCTCCGACAAGAAGGTCGAGTTCAAGCCGAAGTTCGGTGACGCTCCGCTCTTCGAGCACCACACGGCGAGCCTGGTCTTCCGCGACCCGCCCGATCACACGCGTCTCCGCCGCCTCTTTGCCGCCGCCTTCACTCCCAAGGCCCTGGCCGCGCTACGGCCCCGCGTCGTCCGCTTGGTCGATGGCATGCTCGACCGCGCGCAGAGCCAAGGCGGGATGGACCTCATCGCCGACTATGCCTTCGCCCTGCCCGTCGAGCTGATCGGCGACATGCTGGGGGTGCCGCGGGCCGACCGCCCGCGACTGCGCGACTGGTCGCTGGCCATCCTGGGCGCGCTGGAGCCCGTGCCCGGAACTGAGCGCCTCGACAAGGGCAATCGCGCCGTGGAGGAGTTCAAGGCCTTCCTGCGCGCGCTGTGCGAGGACAGGCGCCGCCATCCGCCCCTCGATGACGACGACGAGGTGCTGAGCAAGCTCATGGCCGCCGAGGACGAGCAGGGAGCCTTGAGCGAGATCGAGCTCTTGCATCAGTGCGTCTTTCTCTTGAACGCGGGGCACGAGACGACGACCAATCTGATCGGCAATGGGGGGCATGCGCTGCTCGAACATCCCGGCAAGCTCCGGCGGCTGCAAGACGATCCATCGCTGATCGAGGCGGGCGTGGAGGAGTTCCTGCGCTACGAGAGCTCTAACCAGCTGGGCAATCGCCGCGCCCTCGCCGACGTCGAGATCGGGGGCGTGGCCATGCCGGCCGGCACCCTCATCACGCTCTGCATCGGCGCGGCCAACCGGGACCCCGCCCAGTTCCCGGAGCCGGACCGCCTCGACATCACGCGCACGCCCAACCGGCATCTCGCCTTCGCGACGGGCATCCATGCCTGCGCGGGGATGTGGCTGGCACGCATGGAGGGGCAGGTCGCCATCGGGCGGCTGGTGCGCCGCTTTCCGAAGATTCGGTCGGCGGGGCCCGTGGTGCGTGGAGGGCGCGCCAGGTTTCGCGGGCTGGCGCAGTTCCCGGTGGGCGTGTAGGCTTCCTCCAGGAGGGCACAGCCGTGGACAAATTCGAATACTTCAGCGGCATTCCCGAGGTCGGCATCGTCCCTCGGGCGCCCCATGCCGGTCCGCTCCTCCGCCATGTCTATGAGCAGGAGCTGGGCCGCGGCGGCTTTGCGGGGAAGGTGACGCACACCTATCACCTCTACCCGCCCAACAACTGGCTGCCCGACGAGACCAAGACGCTCGAGGGCGCCGCCTGGGCGCCCCACTGGGATTCGCCGCTCCGGGACGTCGGAGGGACGCATCACGCGCTCGGCACCATCGAGCCCGCGGCCACGGGCGACGTCTATCGCGGCATGGCGCGGCTGATCGCCAACGCCACGGTGGCCATGAACGTGACGGCGCCCGGCGCATCCATGGACTACTTCTTCGAGCATCATGGCGCCACCCTCGTCTTCTTCATCCACCAGGGCTCGGGCACGCTGGAAACCCTGCTCGGCCCCATCGCGTATCGGCGCGGGGATTTCCTCATCGTGCCGAAGGGGCTGACGCATCGCTTCGAGCTGGGCCCCGGGCCGCACTACTACTGGGTCTACGAGAGCTTCACGGGCGACCCGGAGAAGGCCGAAGCCGTCACCACGGGGCAATTCCTGACGCACAGCCGGAGCGACTACAAGTTTCCGCGCTCGCTCGAGACGCGCAACGAGGCGGGCCGCTTCGAGATCGTGTCCAAGGTGGGCGGGAGCTACACGCGGCGCGTGCACCCGACGCACCCCTTCGACGTGGTCGGGTGGCGCGGCACGTATCTGCCCTACCGCTTCGCGGTGGAAGACGTCCGTCCCCTCGTGGCGGACCGCTCGCACGTGCCGCCCTCGGGGCATACGGTGTTCATCCTGCCCGGCTGCTACATCTGCGTCTTCACCGTGCGCTCCGCCGAGAAGGAAGGGCTCTGGGTGCCCTTCTTCCACAAGAACCTGGATTACTGTGAGACGCTCGGCTATCACTCAGGACAGTTCTTCAGCCGGGGCGGCGTCTTCACCGAAGGCATGGTCTCCGTCCACCCGGTGGGGCTGCCGCATGGTCCGCATCCCACCGCCCTCAAGGCTCTGCTCGACGGCAAGCGCCCGGAGCGCTTCGAGGAAGTGGGAATCATGGCTGACTTCGCAAACCCGGCGCAGATCTCCGACTTCGCGCTGGGGATCTCGCGCCCCGACTACATGAAGACCTGGTCGGGCTATGTGTCCGACCCGCGCTTCCAGCACAGCCCGACCCGGCTCGGGGACGTCCAGGCGGCCGCGGAGAGCGTGGCCGACGTGCGCGACGTGCTCAGGCCCAAGGGCTCGGAGGGCGAGGCAGGCTCGCTCTGACCATGGCCTGCGGCGAAGCCCGCGCTGTCGAGGCCAACGGGCTTCGCCTCAGGCTCTGGAAGTGGGGAGGCGGTGGCCCGCCCGCGCTCCTCCTTCACTCGCTGGCCGCTCACAGTCACTGGTGGGACTGGGCGGCCCCCCTCCTCGCCACCCGCTTCACGGCGATCGCGCTCGACCTTCGCGGCCACGGCGAAAGCGGCTGGGCCGAACCGGCCGCGTATCATGCCTCCGACTATGCTGGCGACATCGTGGCCGTGCTCGACTCTCTGGGCTGGCAGGCGCCGCTCGTCATCGGGCACTCGCTGGGTGGCTATGTCGGCGCCTGGCTGGCCGCTCATCACGCCGACCGGGTCGGCGCTCTCGTCATCGCCGACACCTTGATCCAGTGGTCGGAGGAGGAGACGGCCTGGGTGCTCGGACAGTCGGAGCGGCCTGGTCCCCGGTTCGCCGATCCTGGTGAAGCGGGTGGTCGCTTCCGACTGTCGCCCCCCGAGACCGCGGCCCCCGCGGAGTGCTTGCGTCACCTCGGTGAGGCCGCCGTCGTCGAGCGCGCGGCCGGGGTCTGGCACTACGCCTTCGACCGCAGGGTCTTTGCCCAGGCAAGACCCGAGGACTGGTCCATCCTGGCCAAGATCGCCTGTCCCACGCTGGTCGTGCGCGGCGAAGGCAGCCGCATGATGGACCGCGCCGCCATGCTGCACGTCGCCACCACCGTGTCGCGCGGCCAGTTCGCCGAGCTCAAGGGCGCCTGGCACCATCTCGTTCTCGACGATCCCGCCCGCTTCGTCTCCCTCGTGACAGACTGGTTCGAGCGGCTCAATCCGGCCGCCGCCGCCCGAGGCGTACGTGGCAGTTCGAGCTGAGGGGCGCAGCCGCGAGGCGAGGGCTGAGTGGAACGTACGTTGAGGGTTGCCGGCTCGCTCGCAACGTGGCAGTTCGGGCTGAGCGGCTCGGCCGCGAAGCGAGGGCAGAATCGATCTGGCGAAGCAAATTGGCCCAGTGCCGCTCGAAGAGGAGGTCGACGTGAATCCTGCCATGACCACGCGCGACGCGAACCTGCCCGCGGAATATTCGGCAGGGCTCGATAGGCTCTCCCTCGCCCCGTTGTGGACCGCGCTCCACGTCCTGCTCCCGCAGGAGCGCGTGACGGAGGCGGTACCCCACCGCTGGCGCTGGGCCGAGATGCGCGAGCCGCTTCTCGAGGCCGCGCGCCTCGTGCCGCTCGATCAGGCCGAGCGTCGCGTCCTCGTGCTTCGCAATCCCGGGCTCGGAGGCGCCTACGCTGTGACGGCCACGCTCTTCGCGGGGCTGCAGATCATCCTGCCGGGGGAAGCGGCCCCGAGCCATCACCATACCCCGGCGGCCCTCCGGCTCATCGTCGAGGGGCGGGGGGCTTTCACCACCGTGGACGGCATCAAGTGCGCGATGGAGCCGGGCGACCTCATCATCACACCGCCCATGCGCTGGCACGATCATGGTCACGAGGGAAGCGAGCCCGTGATCTGGCTCGACGGTCTCGACATCCCCCTGGTGAGGAGTTTCGAGGCGGCCTGGGCATCCAAGATGCGCCCGGCCGTCGTCCCCGCCACGGCGACCGATTCCTCGCAGGACGAGTTCACCGCCGCGGGCGTGGTGCCGCGCGCCTCGCGCTATGAAGACACGGGCTACCCGCAGGTGCGCTGGCCGTGGACGACCGTGCGGCGGGCGCTCGAGGCCATGGCGGCCGCCGCTCCGGCTGATCAGCCCGTCGTGCTCCGCTACGTGAATCCGCAGACCGGCAGCTTCCCGCTCCGCACCATCGGCTGCGAGGCGCAGTGGCTGCGGCCGGGCGAAGCGACCCGCGCCGAGCGCCGCACGGCCAGCGGGGTCTTCCACGTGATCGAAGGACAGGGGGAGAGTCGCATCGGCGACGAGGTCCTCACCTGGGAGCGGGGCGACTGCGTGGTGGCGCCGCCGTGGCACTGGGTCCAGCACAAGAACCTCTCGCGATCGGCGCCGGCCAGTCTTTTCCACTTCAACGACGAGCCCGCCCTCCGGTCACTGGGCCTCTGGCTGGAGGAGGTCCGCGCGTGAAGTAGAGCGCGTCAGGTGTCCTTGGTGAACGCCCAGGTGCCGCCGCCCAGGAAGAACTGGGCGATGGTGGCGATGAGGACCACCAGGGCGTACTCGTAGCCGACCACATGCGGCTTGCCTCGGGAGGCTTCCGTCATGACGGCGCGGAGGAAGAAGCCGTCATTGAGCTGGAGGACGAGGACGACCACGAGCATGACGGGGACATTGACGAGGGTCGCCCAGCGCGTGAACAAGCCCAGGACGAGCATGATCCCGCCCATGAGCTGCGCGGTGAGCAGATAGAAGACGAGGGCATCGGGAAAGGGCAGCCCGAGGTCCTTGGTGATCATGGTGGCCATGGCATCCGGCGTCACGTCGAAGTACGCGTGGTACGCGTGGGCGATGTAGACGACGCCGAGCATGAGGCGAAGGATCGTGGCGCCGAACGGGCTCAAGATCGTCCCACGCTGAAATATTACAGCCCGGTCATCCAGCCCCCGGCGAGAATTCTAGCCTGGGATATCCCGCGCCGTGGGTAGCCCGGGCAGGGGCGTGGCGCACAGGACGGCCCGCGCGATGGCCGTGGCCACCGCCTCGGCCGCGGCGGCGCCCACGCCGGCCAGGTCCGCCGGCTGCTTCCCTATGGCGAGGCAGAAGAGACAGTCGCCGTCCGTGTCGAGATGCGGGGGAGAGAGCGCCCGCCCGAATCCCGCGAGGCCGAGCCGCGCCACGCGCGCGGCCTCCGCCTTGCTCAAGCCGGCCGTGGTCGCGACCACGCCGATGGTGGTATGGGCGGGGCGGAAGCGCGGCGGACTCGCCCCCGCCGCCAGCGCGGCCGCGGTATCCACGAGCTGCCGACCATCGGGCGCGTCGCGGGCGCCGGCGAGGAGCCGCCCCGTGACGGGATCCCGCACGTCGCCCACGGCATTCACGACCATGAGCGCGGCCGTGACGATTCCGTCCCGGTCCACGCGGGCCACGCCCAGTCCGCCGCGCATGGCGCGCTCGATGCCGTAGAGCTTGCCGACGGTGGCGCCCGTGCCCGCGCCCACGCTGCCTTCGGCCACGGGGCTTGCGCTCGCCGCCGCGGCGGCGGCATGGCCCATGGCCCGGTCGGGTCTCGCGCGATGGTCGCCCACGGAGAGATCGAAGATGATGGCGCCCGCCACGTGCGGGACGACGGTGCGGGACACGGGAAAGCCCCGCCCGCGCTCCTCGAGCCACTGCATCACGCCCCAGATCGCCTCGAGGCCGTAGGCGCTGCCGCCGGCCAACACGACCGCGTCCACCGTCGGCGCGAGGTGACGCGGGTCGAGGAACTCGAGCCCGTGCACGGCGGCCGCCCGTCCGGCGATCTCGAGCGCGCCCGTGGCGGGGCGCTCGGGCATGATGACGGTGCACCCGGTGAGCCCGCGGTTGTCGGTGACATGGCCCACGCTCAGGCCGGGAATCACGCTGGCCACTCTAGCAAATTCTGGGTACCAGCCCGCGCGGCTAAGCCGTTGTGGGTACTGGGCCAAGTTGCGAGCCAGATCAACTCAGCCCTCGCCTCGGGCTGCGCCCTCAGCTCGAACCGCCACGCCCGAGGGAGCCAGCAATGCGAGGCGTACGTGGTGTAAGTTGAGCGTTGCTGGCGACCGAGAACGTGGGCGTTCGAGCTGAGCAGCGCAGCTGCGAGGCGAGGGCTGAGTCAATGTGGCGAAGCAAATTGGCCCAGTACCAAATTCTGGCGGGCATTGACCCCACGGTGCTACGCTCGGACCACATGCGCAGGGGAGACGCCCCGGACGATGAGCAGGCCGACCATCGGGAGCGCCACCGGCAGCCGCGCCGGCCGTGGTTTCTCATCGCCGCCTGCCTCACCCTGGTCGTGCTCTCCTGGGTGCTGTGGGTCAAGTGGACCGGCTATCAGAAAGAAGCGCGCCGGCTCCAGCGGGAGTTGACGCGCGTTTACAAAGAGGCCGAAGATCTGCGCATGCAGGCCACCCTCGGCCAAGAGCGTATCGCGCGGCTGGAGCGGGAGCTGCGCGCGCTCAGAGCCGAGAGCCAGGCCCGGCCCGCGGAAGACAAGAAGGGTGGGCGGTCCGTGCCCAAGCGGTAGCGTTCCGACGCTCGAGGAGATCGCATGGAATTGATCAGTCGCATCTTGGACGGCTCCATCCCGCAGGATCTGAAGGACGCGCTCCGCCGGGCCGAGCCCGCCGGGCCCCGCATGAGCCATGACGAGAAGATCGCCCATCTCGAGGACGTGCCGCTCTTCGCGGACTGCAGCCAGAAGCAGCTCCGCTCGGTCTCCGACATCTCGCGCGTGGTCGAGGTGCCCATGGGGACCTCGCTGACGCGGGCCGGTCAGCCCGGCGACGAGTTCTTCGTGCTCGTCGACGGCACCGCGGCCGTCGAGAAGCCGGGCAAGAAGAAGCAGTTCCTCAAGCCCGGCGCCTTCTTCGGTGAGATGAGCTTGCTCGATGGCGGCCCGCGCTCGGTGACGGTGCGCGCGGCCACGCCGTTGCGGGTGCTCGTGATAGACCGGAAGAACTTCCAGATCCTGCTGCGGGATGTGCCCGACCTGACCTACAAGCTGCTCGTCACCCTGTCGAAGCGCGTCCGGATGCTGGAACAGGCCGAGCAGCCCTGACCCGCCCGCGGTCCCTCAGGGGGCTGCCAGAGTCTTGTCCAGGATTTCCAGAAGTCGAGTATTGTCCTCGGGCCGCCCGATGGCGATCCGAAGGTGCCCCGGGAAGCCCACCGCTTCCCCGTCTCGCACCAGGATGCCCGCCTTGAGCAGCGCGGCGGCGAGCTCGCGCGACTGCGCACCGACTTTCGGCAGGAGAAAGTTCGCCTGGGAGGGCGGCGCCGGACAGCCGCGCCGGGCGAACTCGGCCAGGAGGCGCGGACGTTCCGACAGGACTAGCGCGCGCGTGCGCTCGAGATGGGCGCGATCTTCGAGGGCGGCCACCGCCGCGACCTGGGCGAAGCGGTTGACGTTGTAGGGCGCGCGGACGCGGTTGAGCCAGCCCATGATCTCGGGCGACCCCACGAGATAGCCCACGCGAAGGCCGGCGAGCGCGGCGATCTTGGAGAACGTGCGGAGCGCGATCAGCCGTGGCCGCCGCCTCGCCAGCGCCACCCCGTCGGGGGTCTCCGGGTCATCGGAGAAGTCCCGGTACGCCTCGTCGAGGATCACGAGCGGGCTGTCATCGCCGAGCCTCTCCAGGAACTGGTCGAGGGGCCCTCTCCGGATGATCGTCGTGGCGGGATTGTGCGGCGTGCACAGGAAGATGGCCTTGGTCTTGGGCCCCACGCGCGCAAGCATGGCGTCGAGGTCGGTGTCGTACCCGCGGAGCGGGACTTCCACCGGCGTGGCCCCGGACAGACGCGCCTCGATCCCATAAGGCTCGAAGGCCGGCTTCGGCATGAGGATCTCGTCCCCGGGCTCGAAGGCTGCGCGCGCGATCAGCCCGAGCAGCTCGTCTCCGCCATTGCCCGCCATCAGCCAGTCGGGCGGCACGCCGAGCCAGGAGCCCAGGGCCTCACGGAGTCGCGTCGAGCCCGCGTCCGGGTAGAGATGGGCCCGCACCGCCTCCTGCCTGAGCGCCTCGATCACCAGAGGGGAGGGGCCGAGCGGGTTCTCGTTGGACGAAAGCCGCACGATGGCCGGCAGTCCGAGCTCCTGAGACAGAGCCTCGAGGGACTTGCCTGCCTCATATGGCGTCACCGACTCGAGGGCCCGTCGCCAGATCCGTCGCACGCAAGTCATTCTATCCCGCCGTCCAAGTCCGCGCCAGATTTGACATCCCTGATACCGACATGTACCGTTTCGTCATGTCCACAGACCTTTTCCGCCAGGTGAAGCGCGTGGAGGTGCAGGCGGAGAGGGGCTTCGACGGGTCGTCCATCGAGCGCGCGGAAAGGAAGCGGCGGCTCCGGCTCGAGCTCCTCCGCCAGCACCTGACCTCCAATGTCGACTTCCTCAAGGCGGCACACCTGGGGGGCGCGTCGGGCCAGCAATCGGTGCAGGTCCACGCCGCCTTCATGGATGGATTCCTCTCGACGCTCTTCCGCCTGACCGTGGACGACGCCAAGCGGGAAGGCACCGCGCCGGCTCCGCTCGTCCTGGTTGCCCTCGGCGGCTATGGGCGCGGAGAGCTGGGCCCGCTCTCCGACCTCGACCTCATGGTCATCTACGACGGCGCCATGGAGCCTTTCATCCAGCGCGCCACCCAGGGCCTCCTCTACACCCTGTGGGACCTGGGCCTCACCGTCGGGCATTCCGTGCGCAGCCTGCCCGACTGCGTGGCCATGGCCACGACGGATTTCCCCTCACGCACCTCCATGCAGGAGGCGCGGTACCTCGTGGGCGACCGTCGGCTCTTCCAGCGCTTCCGCAAGGTGCTCTCGGCCAACGTCTACCGCAAAGACTTCGGCCAGTTCCTGGAGACGGCGCTCGCCGAGCGCGACCAGCGCTATCGCAAGTTCGGGGGCTCGCCGTACATGGGCGAGCCCAACGTCAAGGAGTCCGCGGGCGGCCTGCGCGACCTCCACACGGCCATGTGGCTCGCCTCGACCAAGTTCGGCGCGCGCACCCTCCGTGACCTTTTCGAGAAAGGCATGATCACCGAGCGCGAGCAGCGGCAGACTGACGAGGCCCTGACCTTCCTCTGGCGGGTACGGAACGAGCTCCACTTCCTCTCCGGCCACAAGAACGACGTGCTCTCGCGCGACATCCAGCCCGAGATCGCCGCGCACTTCGGTTACGTCAGCGACGACGATTCCCTCGCCGTCGAGAAGTTCATGCGCGACTACTATCTCCACGCGCGCGTCGTCCACCGGGTGTCGAGCCAGCTGATCTTGCGCTGCCAGGAGACGCTCTCGCGTCGCGGTACCGTCCAGCGGCGCCTGCGACAGGAGGCGCTCGCCGACGGTCTCTACGTCATGGACGAGCGCATCCATCTCGTGCATCCCGACGGCCGCGACCTGCGCGAGGACCCGGCGCGACTCATGAAGATTTACTGGCACTCGCACCGGCTCGGGCTTGAGCTCGGCGTGGGCGCCGAGCGGGCGGTCGAGGAGGCATTGGACCTCGTCGACGACCGCTTCCGCCGGTCGCCCGAAGTGCGCGATCTGTTCCTCGACATCTGCCGGAGCTGGGGGAGGGTAGCCCAGACCCTCCGGTCCATGCACCACGTGGGCTTTCTCGGGCGCTACCTGCCGGAGTTCGGTGCCCTCACCTGTCTGGTGCAGTACGACGTCTATCACAAATTCACGGCCGACCAGCACTCGCTCATCGCTGTGGAAAGTCTGGAGGCGCTGGCCCCCGGGGCCTCCACGGAGACCCAGGGCTTGGCCCAGGTGCTCAACGAGATCGAGCATCCCGACCTCCTGATGCTGGGCATGCTCCTGCACGATATCGGCAAGGGTAAGGGGCACGGGCATGTCGCCAAGGGTATCCCGCTCGCCGAGGAGCTGACGGCGCGACTGGGGCTCGCTGGCGATGCCGCGGGCGCCGTGATTTTCCTCGTGGCCAAGCACGTGGCCCTCTCGCACGTCGCGCAGCGGCGGGACGTCAACGATCCGAAGACCGTGGAGACTCTGGCCGAGATGTGCGGCACCCCGGAGCGCCTGCGCATGCTCTACCTCCTGACTTTCGCCGACATGCGCGCCGTGGGTCCCGGCGTCATGACGGGCTGGCAGGCGCAGGTGCTCTGGGAGCTGTACTCGGGCGCCATGCGGCGTCTGACGGGAAGCCGTCCGGAGAGCCTGACGCGGGAGGAGGCGAGCCAGCGCGTGGCCGCGGAGCTGACGGATCCCGCTCTTCGACGCGCGGTGCCGGGGCATCTGGCCATGGTCTCTGAGCGATACCTCGCCACCACCGCGTCCGCGCGGATGGCCGCGCACATGAGGCTGATCGAGCGGCTGGACGAGGATCCCGTGGCCACGGAGCTCTTCCATCACCACGATCTCGGCTCCTCCGATCTCGTGATCGTCACCCGCGACGTGCCGGGGCTCTTCTCGCTCATCGCGGGCAGCCTCGCCGCCCACGGCATCAACATCCTCTCGGCGCAGATCCACACGCGGGCCGACGGCATCGCCATCGATACCTTCCAGGTCAATGATCCGTTCGGCGAGGCCGTCACCGAGGAGGCGCGCTGGCGCCGCACCCTCGAATCCCTCCGCCGCGCGGTGCTGGGCGAGCAGCCCATCGAGGCGCTGCTCGCGGCGCGCAAGGGGGCGCGATCGGAGCACGCCGCGGCGCCGGGGCCGCCCAAGGTCTCCGTGGACAATCACCTCTCGGACACGCATACGGTGGTCGAGGTCAAGTGCCCCGACCGCGTCGGCCTTCTCTACCTCATCACCGTCACCCTCTCGAAGCTCGGCCTCAGTATCGCGAGCGCGCGCATCGCCACCGATATCGACCACGCCTTCGACACCTTCTACGTGGTGGACCGGCGGGGCCGGCGCATCGAGGACTCCGACGAGATGGCCCGGATCCGGGCAGCGCTGGAAGACGCCCTGCTGAAGCCGTGCTAGGCCACTACAAGGCCCCCCTCCACCGGCTCTTCGATCCCGTGGCGAAGCTTCTCTTCCGGGCCCGCCTCCGCCCCAATCACCTGACGGTGGCGGGACTGGGCGTGAGCATCGCCGCAGCCTACGTTTTCTCCATGGGGCGGCTGCGCTGGGGCGCCGTCCTTCTCGCCGTGGCCGGGCTCTTCGATTTCTTCGACGGCGCGGTGGCGCGCCTCGCCGGCTCGGACAGCGACTATGGCGCCTTTCTGGATTCCGTGGTGGACCGCTACTCGGATCTCGCCGTGCTCCTGGGCATCCTCGTCTACTACGAGACGCGGGGTGACACCACTGGCTCCATCGCCACCATGGCCACGCTCGCCGGCACCTTCATGGTCAGCTATACCAAGGCGCGGGCCCAGTCCATCGGTCTCCGCTGCGAGGTCGGCATCATGGAGCGCCCCGAGCGACTCATCACCCTGATCGCGGGCGCCACCTTCCTCGTGCTCACGCCCATCATGGTGCTGCTCGCCGTCCTCACCAATGTCACGGCCGTCCAGCGCATCATCTACACGCGCCGGATCGCCCGGGATCTGACGCTGCGGTAGACTCGCCATATGCGGCGCGCGTGCACGGCCGTCGTGTGTGTCCTCTTCGTGGCCCTCCTCGCGTCCGTGTCCACGGCGGCGGGGCCCGCGCCCGTCCGCCTCGCCCCCGAGACGCGCGACCGCTTTGCCGCGGCTCTGCAGAGCTATCGGGCGGGCGACTGGGCGACGGCCACCCGCGAGCTCGCCGACATCGCGCGCTCGGCGGCCCCCATCGGCGACTACGCGCTCCTCTACCAGGCGGAAAGCCTGGCGCGCCTGGGTGACGCCGCGGGCGCGCGCGTGGTTGCCCAGCAGATCCCCGACCAGTGGCCCGAGAGCCGCGCCGTGCCCGCCGCGCTCATCCTCGCCGCCGAGCAGGCCTCGCGCGCGGGCGACGAGGCGGGGGCTGCGGCTCTCTGGCGCCGCGTCCTCGATCGCTTCCCGGATCTGCCCGATCTCCCGCGCGTGCGCCTGGCCTGGGCGCAGGCCCTCGCCAGTGCCGGGCGACTCGGCGAGGCCGCCGCGGCGTACCGCGAGCTGTGGCTCCTCCTCCCTGGCTCACCGCAGGGCGACGCGGCGGCGCGCGAGCTCCGCGCCCTCGAGGGACGCGGCGTGCCCGTGGCCGCGCCCACCCCGGTCCAGCGCGTGGAGCGCGCCGAGCGGCTCGTGGCGGCGGGAACGGCGGAGGCGGCGCGCAGCGAAGCCGATCTCCTCCTCGGGGAGCGGCCCTCGACGGAAGTGGCGCTGCGCGCCCTTCACGTGGTCATGGAAGCCTCGCGCCGCCTCAATCGCGATGACGCCGCGCTGCTCGCCGTCAACCGGGCTCTCGCCCTCGCCCCCGCCGACAAGCGCGCGCCCTGGATCCTCGACTCCGCGAAGATCCAGCAGAAGAAGAATCGCGAGGGCGCCATCGTGCAGCTCGACCGGCTCCTCGCCGCCGAGCCCAAGAGCGCGGAGGCGCCGGAGGCCTTGCTGCTCAAGGCGCGCCTCCTGGGGGCGGGGAGCGCGCCCAAGTCGGCGGAGCCCGTCTACGTCAAGCTGGCCCAGAGCTATCCGGAGAGTGACGAGGGCTTGGCCGCGTCATGGCGGCTCGGCTGGCTCTCGTGGCTGCGCGGGGACTACGGAGAGGCGGTCGAGCGGTGGGGTCGCATTTCCTCGGTCCGCACGGCGAGCCAGGGGTATCGGGACGCCTCGACCTACTGGATCGGCCGCGCCCACGCGGAGCTCGGCCAGACCGAGGCCGCGACCCGTCAGTTCACCCAGCTCATCGCGGAGGCGCCGCGCAGCTACTACGGGATCCTCGCCTCCCGCCGGGCCCCGCACGTCCAGCCGGGCCCGGGACGCAATCCCTCCTCCGCCCAGCTCGCGGCATCGCTGCCCGCAGACCCTCGCGAGATGCTCCAGGCCGAGGCGCCATGGGCGCGCGTCGAAGCGCTGCGGGCGGTGGGGCTCGGCGACTACGCCGACGACGAGATGGACTCCATGGTCCGGCGGTCCGCCGACAATCCACGGCGGCTCTATGCGCTCTCCGCCGCCTATGCCCAGGAGTCGCGCTTCTACCTCTCCCTGCGCATCCTGCGGCGGAACTTCCTCGGGGTGGCGCGGAGCGCGCCGCCCGTGCCGCGGACCTTCTGGGATCTCTTCTATCCGATGGGCTGGCGCAATGAGCTGACCGACGCCGCCTCGCGAGCGGCCCTCGACCCGTACTTCGTGGCGGCCATCGTACGCGAGGAGTCCTCGTTCCATCCGCAGGCACGCTCGCGCGTGGGGGCGCGCGGGCTCATGCAGCTCATGCCCGCCACGGCGCGCCAGCTCGTCAAGAGCCGCGGGCTTCCCACGAGCGAGGAGGCACTGGACGACCCAGCGGTCAATCTCGTCCTGGGCAGCGCCTACCTGGGGGTGCTCATGAAGGAGTTCGGCGAGCCCCGCCTGGCCGTGGCCGCCTACAATGCCGGCCCCACGAGCGTGCGCGAGTGGTGGAAGGGCCGCCCCACGGAGGACCTCGAAGTGTGGGTCGAGCTCATCCCCTACGACGAGACCCGCCGCTTCGTCCGGCGGGTCATGCTCGCCTGGGAAGAGTATCGTCGTCTCTACGCTCCGGCGGCAGGGAACGTCAAGCCATGACGGAGCTGGTGGCGGCCGGCTTCTGGCGTCGCCTCGCCGCGCACTTCCTGGACTGTCTCGTCGGCTTCGGCGCCTGGCTCCTGGGCTCGATGTGGCTCTTGATCGGCGTCTGGGAGCTTCGCGGTGCCCCGACCGATCTGCGAGAGATCTTCGTGCTAGCCCTGGCCGTGCCCGCCTTCGCGGTGGTTCTCCACCTCGCCTACCACGTTCTCATGCTCGTCGCGTGCGGCCAGACGCTGGGCAAGATGGCCGTCGGCGTGATCGTCGTGCGCCGCGACGGCGGTCCCGTCGGGGCGCTGGCGGCTTGCCTCCGCTGTCTGGGCGGCCTTCTCTCCGCCGCCACCCTGGGATTGGGCTATGTGGGCATCCTGGTGACGCCGCAGCGACGCGGGCTGGCGGACATGCTGGCGGGTACGCGGGTCGTGGACGCGCGCTCGGCGCACGCGGTGGCGGAGCATGAGCCGGAAGCGCCGACGGTGATCGAGCACCGGCTCAGCGCCTGACGGACGCCCCGCGCCGTCACCGCTTCTTGTCAGGGACCTCGGCGACGGCGGCCGGCTCGAGCGGCTCGAGCGCCTTGAGTCGGGCCTCGAGGGTGGGATGGGTGTCGAGTACGCTCCCGCCCTCGTCGCGAGTGCGGACGAGCACGGCGTCCACCGCGCGGAGCGACTCGGCGAGGCTCCGGCGCGGCGCGTGATTGCCCATGGCGCGAAGGATCTCGATGGCCCGCTGGTCGGCGGCGAGCTCTTGCTGGCGCGAGAACGCGCGTACCACGAGAGGATTGACGACGAAGTCGAGGAGTCCCACGCCGGGGGCAAAGAAACCCGCGGTGCCGAAACCGGCGTTGAGCGACAGTGCGAGGCGTCGGCGAGTGCCCACGTGATCGAGGACCTCGTGGGCGACCTCGTGGGCGACGGCGGCCTCGAGCACCGGGCTCGGGAGCCGGGCCAGACCGTCCGTGATGTAGAAGGTCGCGCCCTCGTCCGTGTAGGCCGCGGCGTGCTGGCTCTTGATGAAGGCGAAGCTGTAGCGCGTGGGATCGTCACCGGCTGCCACGGCGGCGCGGTGCAGGATATGAGCGACACGGACCGTGTTCGGATCCGCGGGTGAGGGATAGTACGTGCCCGCGGGCAGGGAGGCACAGCCGGCCGACCATGCGGCCACGACGAGGATGACGAGCAGGGCGCGCTGTCGCATCGGGGGAAACATCCTATCGCCCCCCCCTTCTCGAAATCAAGAAAACTGCGAGGGGCGTCAGGGGTCGTCGGGGCGGATCGTCTCCCACTCCGCCTCGAACGCCCTGGCCAGGGCTGCGCAATCGAGGGCCAGGACATTCTCCCGGTTCCGGCGCTCCGCCCCCTCGGTCCAGTTGAAGCTCCCCGTGACGACCCAGCGGCCGTCCACGATCACGAACTTGTCATGGAGCAGGCGCCCGACGCGGGAGACCTCCACCTCGATGCCGGCCGCGCGCAGCCGGGACAAGAGCGTGGCCTGGGTCTTGCCCGCGCTCTGGACATGATCAGCCTTGATGAAGACGCGAACGCCGGACTGGGCCAGGTCCAGGAGCGCCTGCTCGATCTTGCGGCTGGTCAGCCCGTAGATCGCGATGTGCACCGAGACGCGGGCCTGGGCGAGGGTGTCGACGACGAGGGCCTCGGCGCCGCCATGGGGAGAGAAGCGGGCGGTCCCCGGGCAGCTGAATTCCACTTCCGGAGGGTGCTGGGCGTGGGAGGCGAAAGCCGGACGGGAAGCGGGGGCGAGAAGCGTCAGCGCGAGCGCCCACCCTGCCCATGGCCGGGGCCGGATCACCCGGTCATTATCTCAATGGGGGTGCGCAGGCCCAAGGTTTCCGGGCTGAGCGAACCTCTTCCCGCGCGAACCTGTTAGGATGATCGAGGAGTCAAAGGGGAGGGAGGTCAACCCATGCTGATCAAGCGTGACCAGGACAGGAAACTGCGCGGCGAGGACATTCCCTCCTCGGAGATCACCGCGGAGCGGCTCTATCTCGACCGCCGGGCCTTCATTGCAGGAGCGGCCGCGCTGGCCCTGGCCCCGTCCGGGGTGAGAGCCGAGAGTCATCTCGCCCCGCTCAAGGCGACCAAGAACCCGGCCTTCACGCTGCCCGATGCGTTGACCTCCTACAAAAACGTCACCTCCTACAACAACTTCTATGAGTTCGGCACCAACAAGGAGGACCCGGAGCGCCTGCAGGCCTCGCTGAAGACGCGGCCGTGGACAGTCAAGGTCGAGGGGCTCTGCGCCAAGCCCAAGAGCTTCGACATCGAGGAGCTCCTGAAGTTCTCCCTCGAGGAGCGCGTCTACCGGCTCCGCTGCGTGGAGGCGTGGTCCATGGTCATTCCGTGGATCGGCTTTCCCCTGAAGGATCTGCTCAAGCGCGTGGAGCCCACGGGCCAGGCCAAGTACGTCGAGTTCACCACCCTCGTCAACCCCGACATGTTTCCCGGGCAGAAGCGGGGATTCTTCGGCTTCTCCCTCGACTGGCCCTACACCGAGGGGCTCCGGCTCGACGAGGCGATGCACCCGCTCACCCTCATGACCGTCGGGCTCTACGGCCAGGTGCTGCCGAACCAGAACGGCGCGCCGTTCCGCGTGGTAGTGCCGTGGAAGTACGGCTTCAAGAGCGGCAAGTCCATCGTGAAGATTCGCCTGACCGCGGACGAGCCCAAGACCGCCTGGAACAAGGCGGCGCCGAGCGAGTACGGCTTCTATTCGAACGTGAACCCGCAGGTCGACCATCCGCGCTGGAGCCAGGCGACGGAGCGACGCATTCCCGAGGTGCGTCGCCGGGAGACCCTCATGTTCAACGGGTACGGCGATCAGGTCGCGTCGATGTACACGGGGATGGACCTGAAGAAGTTCTACTAGGACTCGCGTGACGTATCGCGGTCGGCTCGTCCTCAAGGCCGCCGTCTGGGTGGCCAGCCTCTGGCCGCTCGGCGTGCTGGTGCGCGGCTGGCTCGCGGACGATCTCACCGCCAATCCCATCGATTACATCACGCGCACCCTGGGGCTCACCGCCCTCGTCCTGCTTCTCGCGAGCCTCGGCATGACTCCGCTGCGCATTCTGTTCCGCTGGTCCTGGCCCATCCAGCTCCGGCGACTCCTCGGCCTCCTGGCTTTCTTCTACATCTGTGTGCACTTCTCCGTCTGGATAGGTCTCGACCATTTCTTCGCCTGGAAACGCATGGGACAGGACGTCCTCAAGCGGCCCTTCATCACGGTGGGCGTGCTCGCCCTCGCGCTGCTCACTCCGCTCGCCATCACCTCGACGCAGGGCATGATCAAGCGCCTGGGGGGCGCCCGATGGCGGCTGCTCCACCGCCTCGTCTATGTGGCGGGCGTGCTGGGGGTGCTCCACTTCCTGTGGCTGGCCAAGAAGGGTCGTACCACGCCCTACTACTACGCCATCGTGCTCGGGGTCCTGCTGGCCGTGCGCCTCTGGGACTGGGGACGGGGGCGGGTGATCTCGAGAGCCCCTAAAAACGAACCCTCTCCCCCACTGGGGGAGAGGGCCGCGGTTCGAGCTGAGACGCTCGCTTCGAGCGACGAGGCGAGGGCTGAGTAAAAGAGCCTCAGGCGTTACTTGGCTGGCGTGTAGTAAGGGTTGGTGCCGGACGCGTGGTCGGTGGAGTCCAGCACTTCCTCGATCTCCGGAAGCTCTTCCTTGATGAGGCGCTCGATGCCGGCCTTCAGCGTGACGTCAGCCGCGCCGCAGCCCTGACAGCCGCCGCCCATCTGGATGTAGACCTTGTTGTCCTTGACGTCCATCAGCTGGACGAAGCCACCATGGCCCGCCACGGCCGGATTGATGGTCGAATCGATCAGTTCCTGCACCTTGGCCGCCAGATCCTCGCTCATGTCCTCACCTCCCTGGGAGGCCCAGTCTACACCCAATCGGCTGGCAAATGCGCGCTTGCCTTGACAGTGGGGGCGGGTGCCCCTAGCATCGCGCGAGACCCTACCGGAGGCCCGCCCATGGACTACGCCGACTACCAGCACCTGCTCTTCGACCGCCGTCCGAACGGCGTCGTGCTCATCACCATCAATCGCCCCGAGGTGATGAACGCCACCAATGCGCGCCTGCACTGGGAGCTGACCCAGGTGTGGTTGACAATCGACGCCGACCCGGCGGCGCGGGTGGCCCTCGTGACGGGGGCGGGGCGCGCCTTCTCGGCGGGCGGGGACATCTCGCTCGTGGAGGAGATGACGACGAATCACGAGGCGGTGGCCCGCACGTTGCGCGAGGCCGCCGACCTCGTCTACAACATGATCAATCTCGACAAGCCGGTGATCTCCGCCATCAATGGGGTGGCCGTCGGCGCCGGCCTCGTGGTCGCCCTCCTCGCCGATGTCAGCATCATCTCCGAGACGGCCCGATTCACCGACGGCCACACGCGCCTCGGGGTGGCCGCGGGCGATCACGCCGCCATCATCTGGCCTCTCCTCTGCGGCATGGCCAAGGCCAAGTACTATCTCCTCACGAGCGACTTCATCGACGGCCGGGAGGCCGAACGCATAGGGCTCGTCAGCCGCTGCGTCCCCGCGGACAAGGTCATGGAGACGGCGCTGGGCGTGGCCGAGGCGCTGGCCGGCGGAAGCCAGCACGCGATCCGGTTCACCAAGCGCGCGCTCAACAACTGGCTGCGCCAGGCCGGACCCATCTTCGACCAGTCCCTGGCCCTCGAGATGCTGTGCTTCGGCTTCGAGGATGTGAAGGAAGGCGCCCGCGCCATACGCGAGAAGCGCGCCCCGTCCTTTCCTTCGGCGCGGTGAGCTTCGCGGTCGCCCTCGCCCTCTTCCTTCTCTCGCCCGCCTGGGTGATGGCGCAAGCGCCGGACTGGGAGAGCCTGATGAGCGCGGCCCAGCGCGCCGAGGAGGGAGGACGCCTGGGCGACGCGGAGCAGCTCTATGCCGCCGCCATCGCCAAGACGCAGGGCTTCGACGAGAAGGATCGGCGCATCGAGCAGAGCCTCACCGCGCTCGGTGAGCTGTACGGCGCGCAGGGACGCTATGCCGACGCAGCGCGCTTCTACGACCGGGCCCTGACCGCGCTCGAAAAGGCGCTCCCCGCCGGCGATCCCGGGCTGGTGCAGGGATTGAATCGCCTGGGCGCCATGTGGCGGCTCCAGGGACGCGCGCTCGATGCCGAGCCGCTCCATCGGCGCGCCCTTGCCATCGCCGAGAAGACGCTCGGCGCCGACGATCCGGCCGTCGCGGTGTCCATGGCCAATCTCGCGGAGATCTACATGGCGCGAGGCCGCTTTGCCGAGGCGGAGCCGCTCTTCCGCGGCGCCCGGAGCATCTACGAAAAGGCGCTCGGCGCGGGCCATCCGGAGGTGGCGAAGTCGCTGGCGAGCCTGGGAACGCTCTACAAGGAGCAGGGGCGCTTCCGGGAGGCCGAGCCGCTCTATCTCCAGTCCATCGGCATCGTCGAGGGCGCCCTCGGCGCGAACGACGCGCAGATGGCGCTCCCGGTGGCGAGCCTGGCCGCCCTCTACGCGACGCAGGGACGTTACCGCGAGGCCGAACCGCTCTTCACGCGCGCGCTCGCCATCCAGGAGAAGACCCGCGGGCCCCATCATCCAGCGGTGTCCACCACCCTCAACGAGCTGGGGGAGCTGTATCGGACGCAGGCGCGCTGGGCCGAGGCCGAGCCGCTTTATCGCCGGTCGCTGGCCATTCGCGAGCGCGTTTTTGGCCCGGACAGCTCGAGCGTCGCGGTGGTCCTCGCCAACCTTGGTCTGCTCGACTTCGATCGAGGCCGCTACGCCGACGCGGAATCGGCCTTCAAGCGCGCGCTGGCCATCGACGATAGGCCACCGGGGCGCGAGCATCCCGATGTGGCGACCGACCTGAGCAACCTCGGCGATGTCTACCGCGTCCAGCGCCGCTACGCCGAGGCCGAGCCACTGTACCGGCGGGCGCTCGGCATTCGCGAGCGCACCCTCGGCTCCGATCACGCCAAGGTGGCGACGAGCCTCAACAACCTGGCCGTGCTCTACCAGTACCAGGGCCGCTTTGCCGAGGCGGAGCCGCTCTTCCGGCGCACCCTCGGCGTCCTCGAGAGGTCATTGGGGCCCGATCACCCGAACGTGGCTTTCACCCTCAACAATCTGGCGGAGGTTTACAAGGCCCAGGGACGGTACGCCGCGGCGGTCCCCCTCTATCCGCGCGCCATCGCCATCGCGGAGAAGCGCCTGGGGCCAGATCATCCGACGCTGGCCGCGCTCCTGGACAACTACGCCGTGGTGCTGCGCGGAGCCAAGCGGGATGCTGAGGCCCTCGAGGTCGAGGAGCGGGCGCGAGACATCCGCACTCGCCACGCCCAGCAAAACCCTCGGCGCTGAGGCGGCTCAAAAAGGTCCAGATGCGAGGCGTCGCCCGAAGGCCGCAGGCGAGGCGTAGTCTCTCTACGTTGAGCCTGCGGTCGAGGGCGACAACGAAGCAGATGGGCCTTTTTCAGCCGCCTCAGGCTTGGCCGTGAGGACGGCGGCGCTCCGCGGGTGCGCCGGGGTCGAGTTCGACCACGAGACCGTCGCCCCAGCCGTACTTGATCTTCGAGCGGGACTGGATGTCGCGGACCAGCTCGGGCGCGCCCGCCGCGCGCAGCACACGCGCGCGGCCGCGGAACCTCCGGCCGTCCACGCTCCAGCGCACGCGCGGCTCCTCCAGGAGGTTCTGCACCCAGTGCGCGCGCCGCCGGCGCTCTGATACGAGATAGAAGCAGCGCCCGCGCCGCGTGAACCAGATCTCGATCTCGCGCGGCTTGCCCGTCTTCCGGCCCCGCGTCGTGAGATAGAGATATTGCGGTTCGTCGGAGGCCGCCGGCCCCGGCATCGGCGCCCTAGGCCGTGATGTCGCTCGACTGGATCCGCTTGACGCCCGCCTTCTGCATCGCCGTCCAGGCCTTGGCCAGCGATCCCTCCGTGTCGATGCCGCGGCAGGCATCCTCGATTACCAGGGCCTGCAGCCCGACCTTCCGGGCGTCGAGGGCCGACCACCCTACGCAGAAGTCGGTGGCGAGGCCGACGAAGTAGAGGGTGCGGAACCCACGGTCCCGGACATAGCCCCGGAGCCCCGTGGTCGCCTTGCCATCGGCTTCGAAGAAGGCCGAGTAGGAATCCATGTGCTGGCGGTATCCCTTGCGAATGATGAGCTCGGCGTGCGGGATCCGCAGGTCCTTGTGAAAGTCTGCGCCGGGGGTGCCCTGGACGCAGTGATCCGGCCACAGCACCTGGGTACCGTAGTCGAGCGCGACCGTCTCGAAGGGCTTCTTGCCCGCATGCGTCGAGGCGAAGGAGATGTGCCCGGGGGTGTGCCAGTCCTGCGTCAGGATCACGTGCCGGAAGCCGGCGGCGATCTTGTTCACCAGCGGGACGATCTGGTCTCCCTCCTTGACGGGCAGAGCGCCGCCGGGGATGAAGTCGTTCTGGACATCCACGATCACGAGCAGAGCCCGATCGTCCGGCTTGATCTTGCCCGCCATGCCCTGGGCGCCGGCCTCACCGGCCCGCGCCATGAGCCCGGCCGCTGCCGCCCCCGCCATCACGCCCGAGAGGAACTCGCGTCGATTCGATCTCGCCATGGGACACCCCCTGATTGGGGGCAAGTATAGTCGCAAGCCGCGCGACCCGCGAGGTACTGGGCCAATTTGCTTCGCCATATCAACTCAGCTCTCGCCTCGCGGCGGGGCCGCTCAGCTCGAAGTGCCACGTTCTCGGTCGCCCGCAACGCTCAACGTACGATCCACTCAGCCCTCGCCTCGGGCTTCGCCCTCAGCTCGAAGGGTCACGTACGCCTCGCGTTGCAGGCTCCCTCGGGCGTGGCCGTTCGAGCGGAGGGGCGGAGCCCCGAGGCGAGGGCTGAGTTAGTCTGGCTCGCAACTTGACCCAGTACCGCCGACTGCGCACCACCGGCGCGGCGGGTTCTCCTGTGCGATAATCCTCCCACGCAAACGCCCGCCGGGTCGCGGGCGGAGCCCGAGGGCCTCGATGCCGAAGCTGAAGAATCCGCGCGAAACGACGTCGCCGCCTGCCCCTTCGCGGCCGGACTGGATCATCGCGGGGCTGGCGCTCGTCGGACTCGCCGTCGCCGGCTACCTGACCGCGCTCAAGCTCGGCGGCAACCAGGCCTTCCTCTGCCGCGACGGCAGCGGCTGCGACATCGTTCAGGCCAGCCGGTACTCGCTCCTGGCCGGCGTGCCCACCGCTCTCTGGGGCGCGGCCGTCTACGCCGCCATCCTCGTCCTGAGCGTGATACCGCGGACCGTGCGGCGCTGGCAGATGGCCTTCATGCTCGCCGCGGCCGCCGTCGCCTTCTCGATCTACCTCACGTACCTGTCGATCTTCGTGATCGGCGCCACCTGCCGGTACTGCCTCGCCTCGGGCGCCATCTCCGTCCTGCTCCTCGTGACCATGCTCGTGAGGCGGCCCGTGGCCCAGGGGCGGGCTGCCCAGGCCTATACCCTGAAGCGGCTGGCCGGGCTCGGCATCACCGCGGGAGTGGCGGCCGTGCTCGTCGGCGCCTTCATCTTCGCCGCCGATTTCTCCACCCCCGCGGGCTACCAGGTCGCCCTCGCCGAGCACCTCAAGAGGAACCAGGCCATATTCTATGGCGCCTACTGGTGACCCGCGTGCAAGGAGCAAAAGGCCCGGTTCGGGTCTGCCGCCGACCGCTTGCCGTACGTGGAGTGCAATCCCCTCGGGGATCACAAGACCCTCGATGAGCGCTGCGTGAAGGCGGGCGTACGCGCCTATCCCACCTGGATGATCAACGGCCAGAAGCACGAGGGCGTGCTCACGCTCGAGCGTCTGGCCGAGCTTTCCAAGTTCCGCTACACGGCTCAAGCGGGGGCCACGCAGTGACCGGGATCGACGATGCGGTGCTCAGGGTGTCTGCGAACGGCGTGAAACCAAGGAGGCCTACCTGAAATGGGAAGTCGATCTCGACCCCGCCGCTCACGACGCCGCGCAGTCACCGTGAGCCGCCGCGGCAAGCGTTCCCCGCGACCGACCGCGCGTAAGGCTGGGGCCCGCAGGAAGGCGGCCCGCGGGCCGGCCGCCTTCAAGAACCCCGGCCTCGTGGTGAGCACTGAGTGGCTGGCCTCGAATCTCGAACACCCCCGCGTGCGCGTTGTGGACGGCACCTGGCACATGCCGCAGCTGCAGCGGGACGCGCGACGGGAATTCGAAGAGGCGCATGTCCCGGGGGCCGTCTTCTTCGACATCGACGCGATCGCCGACCGCACCACGGCGCTTCCCCACATGCTCCCCACACCGGCGGAGTTCTCGCGTCACATGGGCGCCCTCGGCCTGTCGAGCAATGACTTCATCGTGGTCTACGACACCCGGGGCGTGGTCAGCGCCGCGCGCGTCTGGTGGACCTTCCGGGCCTTCGGGCACGACCGGGTGGCCGTGCTCGACGGCGGGCTCAGGAAATGGAAGGCGGAGAACCGTCCCCTCGCCACGGGCGCGGCCACGCCCGCGGCCCGTCGCTTCCGCGCCAAGATCCGGCCGGCCCTCGTGCGCGGGATCGAGCAGATGGGACGCAACATCGAGACGCGGCGTGAGCAAGTGCTGGACGCTCGCTCGCGCGGCCGCTTCTATGGCACCGAGCCCGAGCCGCGCCAGGGGCTTCGCGCGGGCCATATCCCGGGCAGCTTCAACCTCCCCTATGACATGCTGTACCGGCCGGACGGCACGCTTCTCCCTCCCGAGGGGCTCAAGGAGGCCTTTCGCGAGGCGGGACTCGATTCGCGCAAGCCGGTGGCGACCACCTGCGGGTCGGGGGTGACGGCTTCAGTCCTGGCCCTCGGCCTCCACGTGATCGGGCACAAGAAGGTCGCGGTCTATGACGGCTCGTGGACGGAGTGGGGCGGCCGCGCCGACACGCCGGTCGAGCTCTGAGGGGGCGCTCTCATGGAATACACGTTCAAGCAGTTCATCGAGGACCTCGAGGCGATCACGAGCGCTTCGCTGGACCATGACGTGATCACCCGCCGGGCCGCGCCGTTCCTCGCGAAGCTCTGCGCCAATCCGGAGGCGATTCCTGCCGAATATCGCACCGCGCCCGCGGGCCAGCGGGGCCGCTACATCCTCCATCGGGGCCCGCGATTCAACGTCACCTCCGTGATCTGGAGGCCGGGTGATGAAGCGCGCTCTCACGATCACGAGACGTGGGGGCTGGTGGGCGTGGTCGAGAACGAGATCCAGGAGACGCGCTACGTGTCGAGGGGCGCGCGCTCCCTGGGAGACAAGGTGGCTCTCGAGGTCCGTGAGGTGCTCCGCCACAAGGCCGGTGCCGTGTCGCGTCTCGTGCCTCCCCACGACGAGATCCACGCCATGCACAACCCCACCACCAAGGACACGCTGGAGATCCACGTCTACGGCAAGGACCTCATGGGACTCCAGCGCCACGTCTTCGACGCGGACGGCACCGTGAAGTCGCTCGTGAGCGGCAAGTACATGAACTGCTGAGCATGGACATGCTTCAGGGTGCGATCGGCCACCCTCACCCCGGCCCTCTCCTTGGAAGCGAGAGGGAGACTTTTGAACCCTCTCCCCAGGAGGGGGAGAGGGCCGCAGTTCGAGCTGAGCGGCAGAGCCGCGAGGCGAGAGCTGAGTTAGTGAGGGGGAGTCCTTGATGAGGATCGCGGATGTTCGCGCGTTTCCGACGTCGTTCCCCGTGCCGCCCGAGGCCCGTGTCTCGCTCGGCATCGGGACGGCGGTCAAGCGCGACGCCGTCGTGGTCAAGGTGACGACGGATGAAGGGCTGGTGGGCTGGGGCGAATCGCATCATGGCCGCTCGCCCGGCGCCGTCGCCCATCACGCCAATACCACGCTCAAGCAGCTCGTCATGGGAATGGACGCCGCCGACGTGGTCGGCGTCTGGGCCAAGATCTACAAGATGCAGCTGGGCTCCCACGGAATGGGCGCGGCCACGGCCATCGCCATGAGCGGCATCGACATGGCGCTCTGGGACATCCGCGGCAAGGCGGTGGGCTGGCCGCTCTATCGTCTCCTCGGGGGCGCCGCGCGGCCCATCCCGGCCTATGCGGGGGGCGTCTCTCTCGGTTACCAGGAGCCCGCGGCGCTCGTCGACGAGGCGCGCCGCCACGTCGAGGCGGGCTACCGCGCGGTGAAGCTCCGTATCGGCGACGCTCCCACGCGGGACCTCGAGCGCGTGGCGGCGGTGCGCAAGGCTTTCGGTGAGGGACTGGCCATTCTCTCCGACGCCAACACGGGCTACACCGTGGCCGATGCGCGTCAGGCCATGCCGGGGCTGGAGGCGCACGCCGTCGGCTGGCTCGAGGAGCCGTTTCCGCCCCACGATCACCGGAGCTATGCGCAGGCGGCCACCTTTGCCCGCGTGCCCCTGGCCGCGGGCGAGAACCACTACACGCGCTTCGAGTTCTCCCGCGTCATCGAGGACCGCGTCATCACCATCCTGCAGCCCGATCTCTCCAAGACGGGGGGCATCACGGAAGGGCTGCGCATCGCAGCCCTCGCCTCGACGTGGAAGCTCTCCATCAACCCGCATACCTCGATGACCGGCCTCAACATGGCCGCGTGCATCCATTTCCTGGCCGCCATCGACAATGCCGGTTACTTCGAGGCGGACGTCTCCAGGTACAACCTCTTCCGCGACAAGCTCGGCAGCGAGCCCTACCGGATAGACACGGACGGCTGCGTGCGGCCGCTGGAGAAGCCCGGCCTCGGGGTCGAGATCGACGAGGCGTTTCTGACTGCTCACCCGGTGATCGAGGGCCCCGGCTATGTTTGAGGACCGCGGCGGGCTGCGCCTGTCCACCACTTCCGAGCGCGCCGCCGAGCACTACCGGCTTGGCGTCGACGCGTTCCTCTCCGCCAGCGCGGGCGTCGAGGAGGCTTTCGAGTCGGCGCTCGCGGCGGACCCAGATTTCGCGCTGGGCCATGCCGCGCGGGCCCGGGGCCTCCAGGCCCGCGGCGCCGTCCCCGCCGCCAAGGAGGCGATTGGCCGCGCGCGCGGGCTCGCGGCCGCCGTCACGCCGCGCGAGCGCCGCCACATCGAGGCGCTCTCCCTCGCCATCGAGGGCGATCTGACGGGCGGCCTCGCCCTCGTGCGCGAGCATCTCGCGGACACGCCGCGCGATGCCCTCGTGCTGTCGCTCGTCACCGGGGTCTACAGCCTCGTCGGGGCCAGCGGCCGGCGGGATCGCGACACGCTGCTGCGGGACCTGCTCGACGGGGTCGCGACCGCCTACGAGGACGACTGGTGGTTCCTGGGCATGCACGGCTTTGCCTGCACGGAGTCGGGCAACCCGGCGGAGGGCCGGCGCAAGATCGAGCGGTCGCTGACTCTCCGGCCGCGCAACGCGAACGCGGCCCACGCCCTCGCGCACGTCTTCTATGAAGAGGGCGATAGCCTCGGCGGGGCGGACTTCGTGAACGGGTGGATCCCGGGGTACGAGCGCACCGCCCAGCTGCATTGCCATCTCTCCTGGCATCTCTCGCTCTTCGAGCTCGGGGCGGGGCGCGGCGCGCGCGCGCTCGCCGTCTACGAGGACAGCATCCGTCCCGGCGTGGCGCGCTCCGCGGCCACGGGGGCGGTGGCGGACAGCAGCGCGTTCCTGTGGCGCTGCCAGCTCTGGGGAGTGGGGCCTCCCGAGCTTCCCTGGAGCGAGATCCGGGATTTCGCGACGCGGTCCTTTCCGCGGCCGAGCACGGCCTTCGCCGAGGCCCACATCGTCATGGCGCTGGCGGCTGCCGGCGACCACGCGGCGGTCGAGAGCCGGCTCGCGGAGCTGCGGCGCATGGAGCGCGAAGGACGCCAGCCTGCCGGCCCCGTGGTCGCCGACGTCGCCGAGGGCATGGCCGCCTACGCGCGGGGTGACTACGCCGAGGCGATCCGGCTCATCCAGCCGGTCTTCGAGGAGATCGTGCGGGTGGGGGGCAGCCGCGCCCAGCGCGACGTCTTCGAGCAGACGCTGCTGAGCTCGTATCTGCGGGCGGGCCGCGTCGAGGATGCCGAAGGACTTTTCCGCCGGCGCCTCGAGGGCCGCCCCGCCGTGCCGGGCCATCTCTCCCC
>DASQAK010000265.1:0-5038 GCA_035635755.1 Candidatus Methylomirabilota bacterium
GACGCTGCCTCTTCTCGCCGAGGCTCTGGCCCGCGGGGAGCTGTCCTACGCCAAGGTCCGCGCCCTGACCCGCGTGGCCACACCGGAGACCGAAGCGCGGCTGCTGGGAGTGGGGCGCGCGGGCACGGCGGCCCACGTCGAACGGATCGTGCGCGGGTGGCGGTGCGTGGACCGGCGGGCCGAGGCGCGGGAGACGAAGCACCGGCACGCGACACGAGCCCTGCGCGTGTATCAGGACGAAGACGGCATGGTGGTTGTCAGGGGACGCCTCGAGCCGGAAGTGGGGGCGCTGTTCCTGCAGGCGCTGGCTGCGGCCCGAGAAAGCCTGCATCAGCGAGCACGACAGCGGGCCACGTTCAATGCGGGGGCCGGAGACGTTTCCGCGGAAACGTCCTCCGTCTCCCAGCAGCGGGCCGATGCCCTGGCCCTGCTCGCGGAGACGGCCTTGCACCAGGGCCTCGATCCCGGCTCCCCGGGCGAGCGGTACCAGGTGGTGGTGCATGTCGACGCCGAGGTGCTGGCCGACCCGGAGCAGCCCGGCCAGTCCGTCCTCGAAGGGGGCACCCACGTTTCCGCGGAAACGTCCCAGCGCTTGGCGTGCGACGCCAGTCGAGTGGTGATGAGACACGACGGAGACGGTCGCGTGGTGGAGATCGGGGCCCGGACCCGGGCGATCCCGCCCGCCTTACGCCGTGCCCTCCACCATCGGGATCAAGGCTGCCGCTTCCCGGGGTGCGGCCTGCGCTTCACCCAGGGGCACCATCTGCGCCACTGGGCCCAGGGCGGCTCGACCACGCTGTCGAACCTTGCGCTGCTCTGTCGGCGGCATCATCGGGCGGTGCACGAGGAGGGCTATCAGGTTGCGCGCTTACCCGACGGGGCGCTTCAGTTCCGTCGGCCCGATGGCCGTCCGCTGCCCGAGGTGCCGGCGCCTGCTGTGGTGACTGGGGATCCCATCAAGGCTCTCCGCGAGTCTCACGACGCGGAGGGCCTGCGTGTCAACGCGCGGACGGGCTGTGCTACCTGGCTCGGGGAGCGGCTGAACGTGGGGTGGGCGATCGACGTCCTGCACCCGCTCGCCCAAGGAGCCCGACCTTGTCCGCCTGAACAGGGCTCGCCGGCCGCCCGCCCTTTGACGGCTCTCCTGGCGGCCGCTCCACCTCCGACGCCCGAGTAGATGTCATGCCATCCGGCAGTGGATCGGAGCAGCAGGGTCACGTCTCACAACCGACTCTCGATCCCGCTCTCTCGACCATAGCGTTCGGCCCACGCACTCTGCATTGTTCGGATGATGGCCGGATAGACGACCAGGCGACGGAAGGGCGCGATTGCTCCCATGTACAGCCTGGTGAACCCATGCACGGGCCGCACGAACACCCCCAGGTAGGCCAGGTAGCCTTCCGGTGTTGGCCGGATCGAGAGCGACGCGAAGGCGTGTACTGTCGCGTTGCGCAGCTCGCTCAGCTGCTCGTCCTCGAACCGATACAGGAGGCGAAAGCTTCCGTCCGGTGTCCCTGGAGTGATCAGGGACCGGGCGCGATCCGCCGCGCTGAGACGATCCGCGTAGGATTGCGCGTTCCAAGCCGGCCGCTGGTGATCCCACCCGAGCAGGTCGCCAATGCGGCCCCGCAGCCAGAAGAGCCCTTGGACCACCGCAGGCGCCGCCGCGCGTCCCGCGACCATGACAGCCCGCAGGTCCTGGACCGTACGGCCGGCGCCGCCACCCGAGAGCGAAACCGCCCACGCGTCCTCCAGCGGGACGTCGTGCAGCAGTGCGTGCACGCGAAGGGGGCGTGCGCGGAATTCCTCTGGGTCGATGCGTGCTGAGCCCGCTCGATTACGATCGAGCCGCATACAGACGGTTGCTTTCCTCGAACAATTGCATGGTCTTCTGCACGTCATATGGCTGTTCGACGAGCCGCTCCGGATCCCACTCTTTGCGAGGCACACCGAAGAAGTCGCCACCGTAGACGTGAATGGCGCCGGTCAGACGGCCGATCGGGTTTGTCACGGAATGTATGATGTCGTGGCCCAGGGGGAGGGCGTCACGTTCGCTCAGCGATTTCGCGCCCGCGGCCTCGATTCGGCCACCAGCCTCACCAGGGAGCCGGCGCCACAGGATGTTGTCCTCGCGGCCCGTGTAGATCGCGATGACGGCCCACATCTCGTGATTGTGGGGCATGACGGTCATCCGTGGCCCCCAGATGACGTTGAGGATCGTGAGATCAGACGAGCGGTGGAGCGTCTGGACCTCGGCGCGACTTGGCTCTCCGAGCGCCTTCAGAACCGACCTGGGATCTTCGACCGCCCGGGCCACGATTTCACGTATCGCCTGTTGCCCCGCCCGGCCACTTGCAGCGGCGCTGCAGTCTGCTTTGAACCGGTCCAGATCAAACACCGGCGTGCCCTCCTTCTTCCTCCGCGTAACGCTCGACATCAGCCGGGGCGCGAAGCGCTGTCAGCCTCAGCGGCCCCATCGTGGCGACCTCCGTCCGGGCCCCGAGGAACAGCGTTGCGGCGCTTCTAACGGCGACGTTAGATTACACCGGCTTGGGTGCGAGAATCGTAGAGCCAAGGATGCGCGTGTCGGGGGCGCGGGCCTGCTACCATGGGAAGCCGAGTCTTCCACAGGAGGCGACCTGATGTCGATTCCGTCCACGATGAAGGCGGTGATCCTGCACGGGGCCGACGAGATGCGGGTGCAGTCCTGGCCCGTGCCGGAGCTGGGACCCGGCGAGGTGCTCCTGAAGGTCGAGGTCGCCTCGATCTGCGGCACCGACGTGAAGGTGCTCCATCGCAAGCTCCAGGGCCAGCCCGAGGGCCAGTTCATCATGGGCCACGAGTACGCAGGCACGGTGGCCGTCCTGGGGCCGGGTGTGGACGAGTTCCGCGTGGGCGATCGCGTGGCCGTCGAGGTGCACAAGGGCTGCGAGCGATGCGAGAACTGCATCAAGGGCTGGTACACGTCCTGCCTGAACTACGGCAACCTGGCGAAGGGGCATCGGGCCAAGGGGCTCACGTGCGACGGCGGCTTCGCGGAGTACGCTGTCAACCACATCAACACGCTGTACCGGCTGCCCGACTCGCTCACCTTCGAGCAGGCCTGCATGGTCACCACGGCCGCCTCGCCCCTGTGGGCCATCGATCTCATGGGCGGCTACATGGCCGGGGAGACCGTGCTCGTCCTCGGCCCGGGGCCCATCGGGCTCATGGCGGTGCAGCTCTGCAAGGCCATGGGCGCCGAGCGGGTGATCCTGAGTGGCACGCGCGACGAGCGCCTGGAGATCGGCCGGAAGCTCGGGGCGGACCACATCATCAACGTGCGGCGCGAGAATCTCAACGCGCGCGTGAGCGAGTACACGAGCGGCAAGGGCGCCGACGCGATCCTGGAATGCGCGGGCGGCCCTTCCTCGATGCAGGACGCGCTCGAGAACGTGAAGCGGGGCGGACGCATCGGGGTGGTCGCCTGGTACGCGGGCCCGGTCGAGATGGACATGAACCTCGCCGTGCGCAGCAACGTCCGCATCTACGCCGCGCGCGGGGAGGGTGGGATGAACTGCGGCCGATCGCTGGCCCTCATGAGCGCGGGCAAGCTCGTGGCCGATCCCATCATCAGCCATCACTTCGCCCTGGACCAGATCCACGACGCCTTCGACACCTACGTGAACCGCACGGGCAATGCCCTCAAGGTTGCGATCCACGTCTAGCTTCTTCATCTCTCTTTCCTTTGGGAGAAGGGGCAGCGCGCCGACGACCTCTCATCCCTCTCCCCTCCGAGGAGAGGGCAGGGTGAGGGGCCCTCATCACGCTACGCCTGCCGCCCCCTCACCCTCCCCTCTCCCCCGATGGGGGAGAGGGATCAAGGCGAGCTGGATCGCTTTCGCGTCGTTCTTGACTATGGCGGGCGCCTCGCCCGCGGGCGCCCAGGAGGTGCCGCGGCAGGGGGGCGAGCTGGTCTTCGTGGTCCCCGCGGAGCCGCCGTCGTACGACGCGCACCGCGAGGAGACCTTCGCCATCGTCCATCCCGCGGCGCCCCACTACAGCACGCTGCTCCGCGTCGATCCCTTCGATCGGGGCGGCACCCGCATCGTGGGGGATCTGGCCGAGTCCTGGTCGGCCTCTCGGGATGGGCGGACCTACACGTTCACGCTCCGTCGGGGCGTGCGTTTCCACGACGGCGGCGAGCTGACCGCGCGGGACGTCAAGGCGAGCTATGACAAGATCATCTTCCCGCCGCCCGGCATCGCCTCCAATCGCAAGGGCGAATACATCGTCGTGGAGGCAGTGGAGGCGCCGGATCCCCTGACCGTCGTCTTCCGGCTCAAGTGGGCCTCACCCTCGTTCCTGCCCTCGCTGGCCTCGCCCTTCAACTGGATCTACAAGGCCGAGATCCTGGCCCGCGACATGCGCTGGTACGAGCGCAACATCATGGGCACGGGCCCCTTCACCTTCGTGGAGTACGTCAAGGGCTCGCACTGGATCGGCAAGAAGAACGCGAGCTACTGGGACAAGGGCAAGCCGTACCTCGACGGCTACCGCGCGCTCTTCGTGCCGGACGCGGCCATGCAGGTGGGGGCGATCCGCGGCCAGCGGGCGATGATCCAGTTTCGCGGCTTCTCGCCGCCGGAGCGGGACACCCTGATGGCCGCGCTCGGATCGAAGATCACCGTGCAGGAGAGCCCGTGGGAGTGCGTCAACCCACTCGCCCTCAAACCACGAGCGCAAGCCCTTCGACGACAGGCGGGTCCGCCGGGCCCTGACCCTGGCCCTGGATCGCTGGCAGGGCGCCCAGGCGCTCTCGAAGATCACGATCCTGAAGGAAGTAGCCGGCGTGCAGGGGCCCGGAACGCCGTTCGCCGCCACTCCGGCCGAGCTGGAGCGGCTCGCCGGCTATGGACGCGACATCGTCAAGGCGCGCGCGGAAGCCCGGCGATTGCTTCGCGAGGCAGGTGTGCCGGAAGGCTTCACCTTCACGTTCAAGAATCGCGGGATCCCCAATCCCTACACGGCGCTCGGGGTCTGGCTCGCCGACCAGTGG
>DASQAK010000266.1:0-8534 GCA_035635755.1 Candidatus Methylomirabilota bacterium
GCACCAGGCCGGACTCGAGGACGAAGGCCCGGGCATTCCCTACCCTGACGACACGCGGGGGCCGCGGCGAATCATGCCCCAGCGCGAGTTCAAGGAGAACATGGTCCTGTGCCTCGAGTGCTATGCGGGCAAGGTGGGCGCTCCGTTCGGCGTCAAGCTCGAGGACCAGGTGCTCGTGACGAAAGACGGGCCCAAGCTGATCTGCGCGTATCCCTACGACGCGAAGCTCCTGGGGTGAAGCAGTGTGAGGCGCAGCCGAAGGCGAGCCGAGCCAACCCTGAGGCAGTGTGAGGCGCAGCCGAAGGCGAGCCGAGCCAACCCTTAGTGAGGAGAGGTCATGGCCATTCCATGGGTGCAGGAGCACTACAGCTATCACCGGTGGGCCAATCACCGGCTCTTCGACTTCGTGGCCGGACTCGGTGACGAGGTCGCGAGCCGCGATGTCGGCAAGCAGTTCAGCTATCCCACCATCGCCCGGATGTTCGGCCACATCTACGGAGCCGACCGGCTCTGGCTGAACCGCTGGAAAGGCGGCGCGCCGGGGCCGCTGGCCGGCAGTGAGCTGCCGACCTTGGCCGCCGTCCGTTCCGTCTGGGCCCCCCTCGAGAACGAGCAGAAAGGCTTCCTGGAAGCGCTGACGCCGGCCGAGCTGGAGCGAGTCGTCGAGTACAAGAACGCCGATGGAAGAGCTTTTCGAGTTCCCCTCGCGCCGCTCCTCACGCACGTGGCCAACCACGCCACGCATCATCGGAGCGAGATCGCGACCATGGTGACCATGATCAGCGGCTCGCCGCCCGATACCGGCATGGCAAGCTACCAGATCATCACCTCCGGCCAGGTCACCGCGTAAGGATTCCCCCTCACCCTGCCCTCTCCCCCTCGACGGGGGAGAGGGATTTTATTCTAGGGCTTCCTTGAATCCCTCTCCCCATCGGGGGAGAGGGCAGGGTGAGGGGGCGCTGTGAGCGCCCAACCGGAGCGGGTCAATCGGTTACGAGCGGGAACGACCAGGGGCTGATCTGCTCGGCGGCGCGCCCGAGCGGGTCCCATTCCTGCACGCGGGACCATACGGCTTCCCCCGCCTGCTGCGCCTGCTCGCGGATCGCAGCCAGGTCCACCCCGGGGATGACGCGATCGCGCATGCGCACGGCGCCGTCCACGATCACCGTCACCACGTCGTCTCCGATGCCGCACTCCACCAGCGCCTTGATCGGATCGCGCACGGGGCCGAAGCGCAGGCTGTCGCGGGTCTCGAGGTCGATGATCACGATGTCGGCCTTGGCGCCGGGCGCCAGCCGGCCGAGATCGTCGCGGCCAACCGCGCGGGCGCCGCCGAGAGTGGCCGCCTCGAACACATCGGCGGCGGAGGCCGCGAACAGGTTGTGGCTCACCACCTTGCCGACATAGGAGGCGACGCGCATCTGCATGATCAGATCCCGCGGGTACGTGTCGCTCCCCAGCGCCAGATTGATGCCCGCCGCCCGGTACTTCGGCCAGGAGTCAAGGTAGCGGGCGCGGCGCGCGATATTGACAGGGCAGTGCGACACCGTCACGCCGTGGCGGCCCATCAGCTCGAGATCCCGCCCGCCCGAGTAGTTGAGCAGCGCGTTCTCCGCCACCAGATTGCCGTGGCCCACCGTGAGGTCGCGCCCGAGCAGCCCCACGCTCTCCATCAGCTCCACCGGCGTCATGCGGTGCTCGCGCAGCGTCTCGTAGAACTCGATGACGTTGTAGGCGGCGTGGGTGACGATGGGCATTCCGAGCTCGTCGGCCGCCTGGCGCGTGGCGCGCAAGAGGTCGAGGCTGCACGTCTCAACCTCCCGCGGCGCGAGGAGGCCACGAACGCGCCCGCCCGCGCCGCCGTCGACTCGCTTGATGAAGGCCAACGCGCTCTCGAACTCCTTCTGACCGGCCGCCTCGTTCAGGGCGCGCTTGAGGCGGCCGCGCTCGTCGCCCACCCAGCGGCCGGAGTCATAGCCCGCGCCGAGATAGGCGCGAATGCCGAGGCGATCCACCTCGCCGAGGAGCGCCTCCTGCACCCGGAGCTGGCTGCCGAACTCCATGAAGGTGGTGATGCCGTTGCGCAGCATCTCGGCCACCGTGAAGGTGGCGAGGAGGCGATTGCCGGCATCCGCATCGGCGTCCGTGGGCCGCGCGTAGCGGGGATCGCCGCCCACTCGCGTGCCCTCGCGGGGCACGGTGATCTCCAGGAACGGCTGGCCGTAGAAGTCCGGCCGGCCGGTGTCCGTGATGAGGCGGTGGGAGGCGCGGTGCCCGGAATGCACGTGCGTGTCGATGAAGCCGGGCGCCACCAGTCGGCCACGGGCGTCGATCTCGGCGTCGACCGCGCCCTCGAAGCGGCGGCCGACATGCAGGACGCGGTCGTTCTCGTACACGACCACGCCATCGGGGATGAGCGTGTGGGTGTGACCCCTGAAACCGACTACCCAGCCGCCGCGAACGAGGGTTCTCATCAGCGGGTCAGGCGGGTTTCGAATGGACGGAGGTCTTCACTATGCGATCGAGAGCGGATAAGACGGCGAGACCGTCGGGCGCGCCCCCTCACCCGACCCTCTCCCCCGATGGGGGAGAGGGATGAGCACGACGCGCTAGACGTTGAATCCGGACGTGCCGACCCAGCCCGTCTCCGAGACGTCGACCATGACACCGTCCGGGCCGTTGTACTTGACCTCGACGTTGCCATGATGCTCCTTGCCATAGCCGACCCCGAGCGCCTCGTTGACGTCGTGGCGCGGCTCCGACCCTGCCGCGGTCAGCCGCTCGGCAATCGCCTCCAGGCTCTCCACCTGGAAACCGATGTGGTGGATGCCGCTGAAGCCCTTGCCGCGCTCCACGCCCGCCACCGCGTCGTTCTTGAAATTGAGGATGGCGAGGTTGAGATCGCCGTCGCTCAGATAGTAGCCGCGGGCATTGGGGCTGTCGATCTTGCCGATCTCCTTCATCCCGAACACGTCGATGTAGAACTTGGCCGTCTTGTCCACGTCCTGGGTCGAGAGCGCGATGTGCTTGATCTTGGCCATGAGGTCTCTCCTGTGGGAGTAGGTTTCCCGCTACCCGGCGAGCAGCCCGGCGCCTTCCTTCCGCACGTCGCGGATCATACCACGGAGAGGACCGTCGCGAACGGGGGGACCGCTAGGGAGAGCGCTGCCCGCCCCATGGGTGGTGTGAGGTTTTTGAGATGAAAGCCAGGCCTGGGCGAGGCTAAAATACACGTCCCGGCAGGTGCGCCCTGGACGCCCCTCAGGGAGAGCCCGCTCGGGAAGCAGTACTCGGACGCAGCGACACCAGAGGAGACCATCGCATGGACGACGCGGCCCCGCTCCCCAGCAGCTCCGAGATCTCCGGCTCCCTGACCAAGTGGGTCGACGAGATGCTGAACGTGATCAAGGCGATCACGACCCTGGGCGAGGAAAGTGCCCGTCACCGCGCCCTCGCCGAACAGGCGCAGCGCGAGTACGCCGATCTGTGCGAGGAGGTGGCCAAGCTCCGCACCGAGGTGGACCGCATCGGCATGCTCGCCAGCTCGGCCGAGCGCCAGCGCGACGAGCTCCGCGAGGAAGTGGTCATGCTGCGCGCCGAGGTGGACCGCGTGGGCATGCTCGCCAGCTCCACGGAGCGGCAGCGTGACGAGGTCCGCGAGGAGGTCATCATGGTCCGCGCGGAGAACCACCGTCTGCGGATGGAGCGCGCCGAGGCGGGAGAGGCCGCCGCCAAGCTCCTCGGCGAAGTGAAGGAGCTGGTCAACGAGGTCGCCCACAAGATCCAGGGGGCGGCCAGCGCGAGCCCCTTCGATCACGAAGCGAGGACGCCGCATAGCTGAGCCGGCGGAACGCGCATGACAGGAGAGCCTGGCGCGATGGACTCGCACGACGCGGAGGCCCGGGAGGCGGCCCTCCACGAGGTCCGGGCCCGCCTCGAGGAGCTCGTGGCCGCCCATCGGCGGACCGTGCTCCGCGAGCGCGTGAGCGCGTTCCGCGAGATGGCGGGCGAGCTGGCGCACGATTTCAACGACACGCTCTCCGGTCTCCTCGCCCGGGCCCAGATCCTCCTTACCAACGCCCAGGATCCCCTCGTTCGCCGCTCGCTGCGCATGATCGAGCAGGTCGTGCTCGAAGGCGCCTCCACGGTCCGCCGGCTCCAGGACTTCAGCCGCATCCGCCCCGCCCGCCCCTTCGAGCCGGTGGATCTCAACCAGCTCGTGTCCGAGATCGCCGCCGCCGTTCGCACCCGCTGGAACGAGCGGCTGGCCCCGCGGAGCATCTCCGGCGAGGTGCACGCGGAGACTGCTCCGCTCCCGCTCGTGAAGGGTGATGCGGCCGAGCTCCGCCATGTCCTGACCACCATCGGGGACAACGCGGCCGATGCCATGCCCGACGGGGGCACCCTCACCTTCCGCACGGGCACCGACGGCCAGCGCGTGTGCTGCCACGTCGCGGACACGGGCGTGGGAATGTCCGCCGAGATGCGCCAGCGCATCTTCGATCCCTTCTTCACGACCAAGGGCGAGAAGGGGCCGGACTTCGGCCTCGCCGGGGCCTACGCCATCGTGGACCGTCACGGGGGCGAGATCACCGTGGAGAGCGAGACGGGCAAAGGCAGCACGTTCACCGTCTGGCTGCCCCCGACCACCGAGTCGATCCAGATCGCGCCCGAGGCCCGCCCGGCCACGCCGCCCGCCTCCTCCGCCAGACCGTTCGCGACGGGAGCGCAGATCCTCGTGATCGCCGACTCCGAGGAAGTGCGCGAGGTCCTGCGCGATCTCCTGACCCGACACGGTCACGCGGTGGTGGCGCGCGCGGATGGCGACTCCGGTCTCGCCGAGCTCGGAACGTGGCGATTCGACCTGGCCATGGTCGATCTTTCCCTGCCCGGCGTGTCCGGCCTCGAGGTGGCGCAGCAGCTCAAGCTCCGTAGCCCGGGCACCACGGTTGCCCTCATGACCGGATACTTCGATCGCATGCGCCCGGACGACGTGCGGGCCAAAGGGGTGGATGTGATCTTGAAGAAGCCCTTCTCGCTCGATCAGGTGCAGTCGATCGTGGACAAGGCCGCCGCCCGTGAGCGTCCCTCTCCTCTCGATCCGAAGGCCGAGGTCTAAGCTAGCCGCATCGGAAAGTGGTCTCGAGGGCTCGGCTCAGGCGAGTAGCCCAGCCAGAATTCCCGTCAGGAACACGCCGTCGAAAGTTCCCGCTCCCCCGATCGACACCATGGGCGCGCCCATGTGAGCCACCTTCCCGAGATTGAGCAGGTCGGCGCCGATGAGCGTGCCCATGGTGCCCGACACGTAGGCGACGGGGGGAGCACGGTGGTAGGCGAGGATCAGCGCGACGCCCGCGGCCAGCAGCGGGGGAACCAGTATCGGCACGACGATACCGACGCCAGGGACGATGTGGGCGAGCTGGTGGACGACCACGGCGACCACCGCGGTCCCGATGACCATGCGTCCCCGAAGGGGCAGCCGGAGGAAGAGATAGAGGGACAGGAGAGTCGGGATCAGCGCCCCGCCCACGTTGACCGCCACCACGGTCATGCCGGCGTGCATGGCGCCGGGAACGGCGTAGGGGACCCCATACAGCCGCGCAGTATGCGGAGCCACCATGCGTCCAGCAGGAATGCGGTAAAGGGGAATGTTCACCCCGCTTCCCACGAGGGTCAACAGCATGATCAGGAAAACGTAGCGCGGACGGATCCCGATCTTCTGGTAGGCATAGGACAGGACCCGCAGCTCCACCAGCACCACCAGGACGACGAGAAACACCACAAGGAGCAGGACCAGCAGGGGCACGGCCGCGGGCAGGAAGATCATGGGCAAATTATACGGGTAACGCCTCTCAGCTCACCAGCGAGGAATATATGTGGAAGCGTCCTTATTGCTTCTGGACGACGACGCGCCCCTGAGCGTTCGTGAAGACGCGATAGCGATTGCCGTCCTGACAGGACGCAACGTAGTCATTCTCGGCTTGCTTGGTCGCACGGACGACCTGTCCGCACGGCAGGCCCTGGAGCGCAATCACCGCGGTAAGATCCTTCAGGACGGTCACGCTCTCCTGAGCCACCGCCGGGCCGGCCATGAGCATGGTCGCGACACCGGCCAGGACCCATCCCTTTGCGCGCGTCATCATGGTGTCACTCCTCTTCGTTCATGAAAGCGTCGCGAACTTGGCTGGATCGGCAAGCAGACCCCAGATCGCCTCGCGCGACGTCATGATGTCTTGAGCCAGTGGTGGATCGCTGTCCTGCAGCAGCGAGAGGACCTTCATCATGAGCAGATCGTACGATTGCCGGAGCTCCGAGAGCTTACTTCCACCCTTTCCCTGGTGAAACTCTCGGAACTGGCTTAGCAGATCATCGACCTTGTTCTTGAGGGAGAGCTTGGTGAAGACTCCGATCGCCTTCGTCTCCCGGAGTCGCTTCTCAAGTGACTTCATATCCAGCGCGGGTACCGCGGCCTGCTTGCTCGGGCTCGGCTCGGGACTTTTCGTCGCTCGAGGTGACGCGCTGGGTGCGGGAGTGGTTGGAGCCTTCGGGGCCTTGACATCAGGCGACGTCGCCTCGCGTTGACTCGGCGCGGCGACCACGGGTGGTGCCGTTTCTTGCTTTGCCGGGCTCCCGCCATCGTCCTTTCCTGGAGGCTGCTCCGTGGGTGCCGGCGGGATGGGCGCGTCTGGGGCCTTGGCCTCAGGTGAGACCGTCTCGGCCGGAGCGGCAGCGGAGACCTCAGCGGGAGGCGCTTCGCGGCCGGTGGGCTGGACTTCCGCTACCCGCCCCTTTGAAGCACAGCCCTGCGACACGAGCGCGGCAGCCAGGGCAAGCAAGCCCAGCATCACGGTCACCGCCAGCGCGGCTCGGCGGGAGCGCATCGGGTCACTGATCATCCTTGTCATCCTTGGCGGACCTCACCTTCAGGTTAACCTCTCGCGCTATTCGACGGCTCCGCCATGGCCGAATTCATCGAAATCAACGATAGGAGTGCCAGGCCGAGAGACGCCGGCGCGAAAGTCGTTCGAGCTCGCCGGGACCAAAGGAGAGAGCTCCGCGCGAGCGGGGGTGAGGGCATCCAGCTCGGAGCGTCTACGGCCGGATCAGTCCTACGAGGGCGAGCTGATTTCCTTCCGCACCGCGTCCTCGACCACCGTGCCCTTGAAGAAGTCCGGATTCATCGCCGTGTGCAGCCGGGCAGGGTTCGAGAACACGAACTCGCGCAGGTCGTGCTCGGTGATGAGGCCGTGCTCGACCAGCTCGTAGGCCTCCTCCAGCACCTCGGTCATGTCCACCACGTCGAAGTGGCCCACGTCCGAGCTGAAGATCGGCCGGAGCCGGTGGTTGCCGTGGCGGTCGAAGGCCCAGGCCGTCGTCACGTCGTCGGCCTCGCAGCCGAAGTAGAAGCGCTCCGCGACGTGCTGGCGCAGCTCCTCGGCCGAGGCGACGGGGAAGGCCCCGAAGTCGTCGATCTGCTCCTTGTAGGCGCGCTCCGTCAGCTCCTCGGGGGTCTTGAAGGCCTCCACGAGGCTGAGACAGCCGAGGAGCTCGTCCATCTTCTCCTCGTAGACGCGGCCGCCGTAGCGCGCGAAGAGATCCTTCAGCATCCGCACGTCGAGGTTGGTCGGGCGCACCTGGCTCTCCACGGCCTCCCGGCGCCGCTTCTCCCAGTGTCCCACGAGGTCGGTGAGTAGGTTGCACGCCCAGCCCACCCCGCCCTCGAGGAAGGCGAAGCGGAGCTGCGGGAAGCGCCGGGTAACCCCGCCGAGGAGAAGCGCCTTGGCGAAAGCGTGGCTGGCGTTGGCGAAGTGTCCGATGTGGTTGTAGGTGAAGTTGTGGATGGACTCGCGGCCGTTCCAGCCCATGCTCCCCGAATGGCCCGTCACCGCCACCTTCAGGTCGACGCAGGTCTTCCAGAACGGATCGTAGTCGTAGGGGCTCTCGAGCCCGAGCGAGTCGATGTGCTGGCGCGCATGGGCGGCGGGATCAGCCACCTCGCGACCCGCCGCGGGGACGGGGCGGCGCACGTGGTTGGCGATCATGATGACCTTGAGCCCCAGCTCGCGGACGGCGTACGTCGCCTCCTCGATGGCCTCCTGGGGCGTGTGCATGGGGACCACGGCGGCGGGCGTCATCCGTCGGGCGTACGGGCGGAACATCTCGGCGTTCATCCGGTTGACGGCACGGGCCACGGAGCGGCGCAGCTCCTCGTCGGGATTCGAGACGAAGAAGAGACCGAGGGAGGTGTAGACGAGGGCGAAATCGATGCCGAAGTCGTCGAGCCGCTCGTGGAAGAGGCTCGGCACCATGGCCGTAGCGCGGTCGAGGGTATTGCCCGGCTCGCCCCACCACGTGGGCCGATGCGGGCGCTTGTCCATCCGCTCGGCCAGGGTCATCTCGTACCAGCTCGTGTCCTTGGCCTTCTTCAGGAACTTCTCGACGGCGGAGGCGCCTCCCACATCACGGAGGTAGTCGAGAAAGATGGGAATGGGCTCGAGCCAGTGGCCGTCACCGTCGATGACGGGATGATCAAG
>DASQAK010000267.1:0-2830 GCA_035635755.1 Candidatus Methylomirabilota bacterium
ACCAACGTCGGGGTCTGGCAGACGGAAGCGGGGCAGCTCAACGAGGTCGTGCACATGTGGGCGTATCGCGACCTGAACCACCGGGCCTCCGTGCGCGGGCAGGTGATGCAGGACCCCGAGTGGCAGGCATTCCTCGGCAAGGCCACGCCACTCCTGATCGAGATGCGCTCCGTGATCCTGAGCCCGGCTCCCGCCTCACCCATGAAGTGAGCCCCCGCGCGGCGTGATGTCATGTCGTTTGGAGGGCGGCCGGTGAAGGCTCGGATCGTCGTGTCGGAATCCTGGTGTCGGTGAGCGGCTCAGGGTAGGATGATGGCGGCTTTCGCTCCGGCTGCTTCCGGGGGCGGGGCTGGGTTGCCATGATGCGGTCGGGTAACGGAGGGACATGACATGTCCAAGGAAAATACGCCAGGAGCGCAGGCTCAGGCGCCGCGCGGAATCAATCACCTCGTGCTGAACGTGCGGAACCTGGAAGCGTCGCATCGGTTCTGGACCGAGATCATCGGCTTTCACTGCGTGGCCGAGCTCAAGCCGATACCGGGGCGCAAGCGGCCGAAGATGCGCTTCTACAGCGGCCTCGACGCCGAGGGCCACGTGACCCATCACGACCTCGCCCTTGCCGAAGTCCAGGAGCCCGAGAGAAACGGTGGGGACCGCGAGAAGTGGGACCTGATGCCCAGCCGGACCGGGATCAACCACGTGGCCATTGCCTGGCCGGACCGCGAGTCGTGGCTCAAGCAGCTGGAATTTCTACAGAGCAAGGGCGTGCCGTTTCATCGGCGCACCAACCACGGCATGACCCATAGCGTGTACATCTCCGATCCGGATGGGCACGGCATCGAGGTCCTGTACGAGCTGCCGCGCGAGGTGTGGGAGCACGACATCGACGGCGCCCAGAACTACTCGGAGCAGCTTCCCACCGAGGGCGAGGCGTCGCTGGTGGACCGGACGGACAACCCTGTTTTCAGGGAACAGGCGCCGTCCGTGGCCGGCCGGCGCTGAAGCGCGCAAAGCGGTCGTCGCGCGAGCGACTCGACCGCGAGTCACTCGAGGAGGAGCGATGGCCATGCCCGTAGGTCGGCGCGCATTTCTTCGCGGAGTCACGGCCTCGGCCGTCGGCGCGACCGCCTTCCCCTCTCGCCTCCGGGCCCAGCCGCGCACGATCAAGGTCGGCATGGTCAGCCCGGTCTCGGGCCCCATGGCGGAGGTCGGCCAGGACTCCAGGCTCGGGGCGCAGATGGCCGCGGAGGCCATCAACGCCGCGGGCGGCATCAAGTCGATGGGGGGCGCCCGCCTCGAGCTGCTGCACGCGGACAGCGAGACCAAGCCCGAGGTCGCCCGCTCGGAAGCGGAGCGACTCATCAACTCCGGCGCCCAGCTCCTGACGGGCGGCTATCACTCGGCGCACGTTGCCTCCATCGCCGCCCTCGCCCAGCAGCGTCGCGTGCCCTACATCATCGACATCACGGCTGCCGACGCCCCCACCGCCAACATCGCCAAGTCCGTCCGCGAGGGGCAGCAGAAGCTGCAGTACGTGTACCGGATCTTTCCGGGCAGCGTCACCTTCGGGCGCAATGCCGTTCGCTACATGACGGAGATCTTCCGCGAGGCGGGGGTCAGCCCCAAGCGGGTGGTGGTCCTGTACTCCAACGATCTCTTCGGCAAGACGCAGACGGAGAGCTTCCAGGTCGCCCACAAGGCGGCCAACCCCGGCTTCGAGATCGTGGACGTGATCCCGTATCCGGAGAACGCCGTCGACCTCGCCACGGAGGTGTCGCGGGCCCGCTCCGCCAAGCCCGACATCATCGCGCCGGTGACGCGCCCCGCCACGGCCATCCTGCTCCTCGACGAGCTGGTCAAGCAGCGCGTGGACGTGATGGGCATCATCAGCCCGGGCGCTCCCGGGCTCTACGAGACGCGGCAGATCCAGCAACTCAAGGAGCGGATCGAGTACGTCATGGACTGCACGGTGTACGCGAACTACCGGCTCCCCGCCACCCAGCGGATCGCTCCCGAGTACCTGAAGCGGTCCGGGGGGCGGAACTTCGACGCCAGCGCCGCCTATTCGTACGAGGGCGTGCTCGTGATCGCTGATGTCCTGGAGCGCGCGGCCACGACTGACCCCGACGCCGTGGTCGCCGCCGTCAAGAAGACGAGCTTCGCGGGCGGGGTGACCGTCTCCACGGGGCCGGTGGTCTTCAACGAGACGGGCGACAATCCCAACGCGAGCACGGCGATGCTCCAGATCCTCGGCCAGAAGCCCAAGGTGGTCTGGCCCAAGGAGGCAGCGGAGCAGCGCTTCGTCTTCCCTCGGCCTAAGTCTTAGCCCGCAGGCGGCTGAAAAGGGCCCATCTGCGGCGATGAGCGCTTGCGCGAAGAGGCCTACCGCTCAGCCAAGGTCATTCACCGCCTAACCCATCATAAGACGGCGCCCTCGACCGCGGGCTCAACGTAGAGAGACTACGCCTCGCCCGCGGATCGACTCAGCCCTCGTCTCGCGTCGGCCAGGGGCCGCCGCTCAACTCGAACGACGGAGCGCCGCCTCGCATCTGGACCCTTTTGAGCCGCCTGCTAGACGGCGAGATATTCCTTTCGAAGCGATTCGTTGGCTGAGAATTCTGCGACGCTTCCGTAGAAGCGGACCGATCCCTTGTCGAGGATGCAGATGTGGTCGGCGAGGGCGAGGGCCAGGGCCAGGTTCTGCTCCGCCATCAGGATGGTCATGCCCTCGTCCTTGAGGACGGCGATCTGGTCGGCGAGCGCCTCCACGATCAGGGGAGCCAGACCCTCGGAGGGCTCGTCCAGGATGAGGAGGCGGGGATTGCCCATG
>DASQAK010000268.1:0-2331 GCA_035635755.1 Candidatus Methylomirabilota bacterium
ACGGTGGCCGAGGGTCGCCAGCGCGGCTTCGTGCAGACGTTGCTGGGCCGGCGGCGTTATATCCCCGAGCTCCAGAGCGGCAATCCAAATCTCCGGGGCTTCGCCGAGCGCATGGCGACCAATGCGCCGATCCAGGGCACGGCTGCCGATCTCATCAAGATCGCCATGGTGAGGATGGCCAAGGCCCTCGCGGAGGGCGGCTTCAAGACGCGGATGCTCCTGCAAGTGCACGACGAGCTGCTCTTCGAGGCGCCCGAGGACGAGCTGGTGCGGCTGGAGGCGCTGACCCGCGAGGTGATGGAGTCGGCCATGGCTCTCGACGTGCCGCTCAAGGTGGACATCAAGACCGGAGCCGACTGGGAACAGGCGTGAGGCGCTTCCTGCTCGTCGGCCTCACGGGCAGCATCGCCACGGGCAAGAGCACGGTCAGCCAGATGTTCGCGCACCTGGGCGCGCGCGTGATCGACGCCGATCTGCTCGCGCGGGAAGTCGTCATGCCCGGCCAGCCCGCCTACGCGAAGATCGTCGAGGAGTTCGGCCCGGGTATAGTTCAGGAGGACGGGCACCTGGACCGCAAGGCCCTCGGCGCCATCGTCTTCGCCGACCCCGCCAAGCGCAAGCGGCTCGAGGAGATCACGCATCCGGCCATACGCGTGCGCCAGCAGCGCATCCTCTCCGTCCTCGAGGAGGAAGGCCACGAGGGCATCGTCATCTGGGACGTGGCCTTGCTCTTCGAGTCGGGCGGCGTGTCCCGGATGGATCGCGTGGTCGTGGTCTACACCGATCCCGAGACCGAGCTGATTCGCCTCATGACGCGCGATGGCCGGCCCGAGGCCGAATGCCGCGCCCGCATCGCGAGCCAGATGCCCGTGGCCGACAAGGCCAAGCGCGCCGACTACGTCATCGATAATTCCGGCCCGCGCGCCGAGACCGAGCGCGAGGTGCGGACAGTCTACGCCGCGCTCCTCGCGGATCTCAAGGGCAGGCTGACCGCGTGAGCCCGCGCCGCAACGCGCGGGCCGTCGCTCCGCGTCCTGTCCGGCGCGCCGCCTCCGGCAAGACGCGCGCGCTCGGCCAGCATTTCCTCCGCGACGACGCCGTGGCCGAGCGCATCGTGGCCCTCGTCCAGCCCACCTCGCGCGACCTCGTCATCGAGATCGGGCCCGGCCAGGGCGCGCTCACGGGGCGCCTGGCCCGCGCGTCGGGTCGGCTCCTGGCGCTCGAGGTCGACCACGCGCTGGCCTCCGCCCTTCGCGAGCGCTTCGCCGCGGCCTCTCACGTCGAGATCCGCGACGCCGACGCCCGGAGCTTCGACTACGCGAGTCTTCCCGGGCTCAAGCCGGAGGCGGGCGGCCGTGTCCTCGCCGTGGCCAATCTGCCCTTTAGCGTGGCCAAGCCCATCCTCCAGGCCCTCGTGGAGGCGGGGCCCGCGGTGGACGAGATGGCGATCATGCTCCAGAAGGAAGTCGCCCAGCGCGTCGAGGCCCCGCCGGGCGGCAAGACCTACGGCAGCCTCTCCGTCTTGACCCAGATGGCCTGCGAGCCGCGTCTGGCCTTCACGGTGCCTCCGGGAGCCTTCAGGCCGCCGCCCCAGGTGGAGTCGGCCGTCGTGCACCTTCGGCGCCGCCCGCGGCCTCTCGTGCCGGCGACAGAGGCTCCGCGCTTTCGTACGATCGTGCTGGCCGCCTTCAGCCAGCGCCGGAAGAACCTCGCCAACGCTCTCGGGGCGGGCCTGGGCATCACAGCCGAGACGGCGCGCGCTCTGTGCGAGTCGGCCGGTGTGGATCCCGGCCGGCGCGCGGAAACCCTCACCATCGAGGAGTTTTCTCGCCTCGCGCAGACCCGCGGCTGACGTCTCGGTTTTTCGCCTGAGCAGGAGCGGGTGATACCATGAGTGCGCCGCCGTGAGCACGATCTACAGGCCTCTACCCGTCCCGATCGATGTGCCCGCCGAGCCCGCCGTCCGCCTGATTCCGCTGGGCGGGCTGGGCGAGATCGGACTCAACATGATGCTCGTCGAGTCGGGCGATGACATCATCGCCGTGGACTGCGGCCTGCTCTTTCCCGACGACGAGATGCCCGGGGTCGACTACGTCATCCCGGACTGGACCTATCTCCGCGAGCAGCGTGCCCGCTTTCGCGCCGTGGTCCTGACGCACGGGCACGAGGACCACATCGGCGCCCTCGCCTATCTCCTGCGGGAGTTCGACGTGCCCGTGTACGGCACTCCGCTCACCCTGGCCATCGCCCGCCACCGGCTGACCGAGCTGGGCGCGCTGGCGCACGCGGATCTCCGGCCCTATCGACCGGGCGACGAGATCCGGGTGGGGG
>DASQAK010000269.1:0-2557 GCA_035635755.1 Candidatus Methylomirabilota bacterium
GCGGGATCGATCTCCCGCGAGATCATCACGATGTCCTCGGGCCGGGTGCGCTTGAGGAGGTCGAGATAGGCGGTGAGGCTCTGCGCCATCGGTAGCTCCTTCAGGTGACGGCCATGAAGCGGGCGGGGCAAGCAGCCGGCGTTAGCTTAGCCCGCCTGGCCCGCGCGATTCAAGGGCACCTCCGGCGTGCGGACGCGCTCAGGCCTGATACCAAGGCCGATGAGCCGAGCGGGAATGCGCGGCAGCCCCGGCAGCCGCAGAAGGAGACGCAGGAGAAGCGGCGGCCGGGGCGGTGCCGTCGCGCCCAGGACGGGCACGATCACGCGCTTCTGGACGATGACCTGGAAGCGCTGGATGACACGGGTCGGAAGCTCGCGCCGTCTCTGGACCCGATCGAGCTCATCCACCGTCACCCGCCGCTCGGCGAGCGGCGCGGCAAGGAGGTTGGCGGCGGCCACGGCATCCTGGATGGCGAGGTTGATGCCGACGCCGCCCACGGGAGACATGGCGTGCGCGGCGTCACCGATGCAGAGAAGGCCGGGACGATACCAACGCACGAGCCGGTCCACCCGCACCGTGAGCAGGCTCACGTCGCCCCACTCGCGCAGCTCTGATGTCCGGTCCCTCATCCAGGGAGCGGCGAGGGCGACCTGCTCGCGGAAGGCGTCGAGCCCGCGGACGTGAATGGACTCGAGCGTCCCCTTGGCGATGACGTAGCCGCACTGCCAGTAGTCCCCGCGGTTGAGCACGACGAAGATGCGCCCCGCCCCGAACTGTCCCATCGCCGCCGAGGGATCGTCGGGCCGGCGCGACAGCCTGAACCACAGCACGTCCATCGGCGCCCCGAGCTCCTCGATGGCGAGCCCGGCCCTTTCCCGCAGGACGGAGTGGCGGCCATCGGCGGCAACCACGAGATCGGCTCGGACTTCCTGCGGCCCGTCCGGCCTCGTCACGCGGACGCCGACCACGCGTCCCGACTCCTCCAGGAGATCGGTGGCCTCGGCCCTCATCCAGAGACGGAACCCCGGATAGCGGGACGCGCGCAGGGTGAGAAAGTTCAGAAAGTCCCACTGCGGCATGAAGGCGATGAACTTGCAGTGCGTGGGCAGGTGGCGGAAGTCCGCGATGGTCACGGGAAGGGAGCCGACCAGCGCCCTCAGCTCGCTGACTTTCTGGTGGGGCAGCCGGAGGAACTCGTCGAGCCATCCGAGCTCGTGCATGATCTCGAGCGTCGACGGGTGAATGGTGTCGCCCCGGAAGTCGCGCAAGAAGTCCGCGTGCTTTTCCAGGACGAGGACGTCGACGCCCGCGCGGGCGAGGAGCGTGCCCAGCATCATGCCGGCGGGGCCGCCCCCCGCGATGCAGCAGCGGATCGGATCACCCTCGGTGGGCATGTCCCGCCTTCCGTGTCGAGATTCGGGCGCTCGCGCCCCGACCGGGTTGCGGTACACTGCCGGCTGACGCGAGCGGGACGAGACAGACGGCCAGGCTCACAACCAGAGGAGAACCCGCCTTGGCACTCACCGGCACTGTGTACCACATCGATCTGGGCAAGGGCAGCATCGAGAAGAAGACGCTCTCCGAGGATGTATACCGCAAGTACCCGGGCGGGAGTGCGCTCGCGACCTATCTCCTTCTCCAGCAGATCCCGGCGGGCGCCGATCCCCTCGGCCCCGACAACGTCCTCGTCATGGCCGTGAGCCCGCTGACCGGCCTCGCCATCTCGGGGCAGAGCCGCATGACCGCCTGCGCGCGCTCTCCCCTCACGGGCGCCATCGGCGACAGCCAGTGCGGCGGCTTCTTTCCCGCCGAGATGCGGGCGGCGGGCGCCGACGCCCTCGTGTTCACGGGCCAGGCCAAGGAGCCCGTCTACCTCTGGCTGCACGACGGCGAGGCCGAGCTCAAGCCCGCGAAGCATCTGTGGGGCAAGGTCACGGCCGACGCGGACCGCATGCTCAAGGAGGAGATCGGCGATCCCAAGGTCGAAATCGCGCAGATCGGGCCCGCCGGCGAGAACCTCGTCCGCTTCGCCGCCATCATGAACATGGTCAACCGCGCCAATGGTCGCACGGGACTGGGCGCGGTGATGGGATCGAAGCGCCTCAAGGCCGTGGTCGTGCGCGGCTCGCACAGTCCCAAGCCCGCGGCGCCCGAGCAGTTCCGCGGACTCGTCAAGCGCCTCAAGGAGCTCCAGGAAGCCAACCCCGGCATCGTGTGGTTCGGGGAGTACGGCACCGCCGGTGTCCTCGCCATCCAGGACAAGGTGGGCGGTCAACCCACGCGGAACTACACCGAGGGCACCTTCGCGCAGGCCAAGGACATCGACGGCTCCACGCTGGCCAAGACCATCTTGAAGGAGCGCGACACCTGCTACGCCTGCGTGGTCAAGTGCAAGCGGACCGTCGAGGTCCACGAACCCGGCCTCGACATCGATCCGATCTACGGCGGGCCCGAGTACGAGACCCTGACCTTCTTCGGCACCATGTGCGGCGTGGGCGACCTCAAGCTGCTCTCCAAGGCCTCGGCCGACGCGAACATGTACGGGATGGACACGATC
>DASQAK010000270.1:0-2278 GCA_035635755.1 Candidatus Methylomirabilota bacterium
GCAGGAGGTCGGTTGCCTCTCTGAACAGAGCGACCGCTTCGGCGGGCTTGCCCTCCCGCGCGAACTCGATCCCCGCGTTGTCGAGGGCAAAAGCGAGGTTGACCCGTGCGTTTTCGAGCTCCGGGGAGAGGGCGATAGCTCTGCGCAGCTCGGCAATGGCCTCGGCGTACCTCCGTTGCCGGGCATAGAGTGCGCCGAGGTTCGCGGTGGCATCGGCGTAGCGCGGAGTCAAGCGGATCGCCTCACGGAACTCGGCCTCGGCCTCGCCGAGCCGGCCCTGATCCACGAAGAAAGCCCCGAGGCTGTTGTGGGCCGTCGGCCGCTCCGGCCGTAGCGCGATGGCTCGGGTGAGCTCGGCTTCCGCCTCTCGATGAAGGCCCGCCGTCTGCAGGACGCTGCCGAGCTTCTGGCGGCAAAGCGCGCATGTGGGATGGGCCGTGACGGCCGAGCGCCAAAGGCTCTCGGAGTCGCGCCAGATCCGGCTCTGGACCCAGGTGCTCGCGCCGAGTCCGGCCAGGGCGAGCACCACCGCCGTCACCGCCGTTCCGAGCACCCATCGACTCACTCGCCCGCGCGCCCGCTGCCGGCCAAGCCACGTTACGCCCGTTCCCGCGAGGACCGCGAACCCAAGCCCAGAGAGATAGCTGTAGCGGTCGTGCGCAAGCTGGTGGCCGGCGTGCGCGATGCCGCTCACCGGCGCCAGCACGATCATGGAGTGGAGCCAGGCGGCGAGAGCGCCAGGGAGCCGGCGGCGCCCGAGCAGCAGGATGGCGGTGACCACGACCACGCTAACAGTCGGCCAGAGGAACTCGGCGTCGAGGAGACCGATGCGGGCGGGAAGCTCGTAGAGCGGAGAGAGCCCCTCCGGCCAGATCAGCTTCCACGGATAGAACCAGAAGCTGTAGCCGGTCATGGCCAGGCGAGCCTCGAGCCCGTAGGCGTCGTAGCTCGTCCAGCCCGCACCACGGGTGACCGCCCAGCTCGCGACCGCCGCGCCGACAGCTCCAAGCGCGAAGTGCCCCAGCTTCTCCCTGACGAGGGCCGGCCAGCCGAGGCGAAGGCGGCGGAGCGGGTAGACGTCGAGTACAAGCAGGGTCACCGGCAGCGTCATCGCAATCGCCTTGGAGCCGAGCGCCCCCGCGAAGGCCGCGAGGGATGCCGCGAGCCACCGGCCGGAGAGCGTGCGCTCCCGCGTCGCCCCCCGAAGGTAGGCGAGCACCGCGAGGAGATAGAAGAAGCCGCACAGGACGTCTCGCCGCTCCGTGACCCACGCCACCGACTCCACGCGAAGGGGGTGGAGCGCCCACAGAAGGGCCGCGACGGCGGCGCCCCAGGCGACGGCCACGCCGCCTTCCGGCTGGCGCGTCCGGTCAGCTCTGCCCTCACCCTGGGTGTTCCCGTGAGGGCCGGCCGAGATGGCGGCGACCGCGAGGAGTCGGCGCGCGACGAAGAAGAGGAGCGCCGTGTTCGCGGCGTGGAGGAGGAGATTGCCCACATGATAGCCCCACGGCTCCATGCCGCCGAGCACGTAGTTCAGCCCGAGGCTCAGCCACGTGATGGGGATGTAGTGACCCATCCAGGTCGCGGTGAACATCCACCGCAGCTCTCCCAGGCCGAGGCCGCGGTATCCCGTGTTCCACAGGAAGTTCCGGTCGTCGTCCCAGTCCACGAATCCTCCGTCGAGGGCGGGCAGGAACGCGACAAACGCGAGGACGCCGACGAGAACCGGTAGCGTCCGCGGCAGGCGGGTCATCGGCCAAGCTCAGCCGCGTAGGCGGGGGCCAGCTCGCGCAGCGTGGCCGCCTCGCGGTCGGCCTCGGGCATCCGTCCGGCGAGCCGATAGGCGCGCGCCAGCCAGAAGCGCTCCGCTCCACGTTGGGGAGCCAGCGCGACGGCCCGCTCGAGGATCGGAATGGCTTCGACGCCCTTGCCCCGTTCCACGAATGCCTGGCCCAGACCGCGAAGGAGATCGGGATCGTCGCCCGCGAGGGGCGACGCTTCCTGCCAGAGCCCCGCCGCCTCGTCGAGCCGGCCTTCGCGCGCGAGCTCGATGGCGCGGCCCCTCAGCGCTCGGCCGAGCTCGGCCCTGACCCCAGCCCGTCCACGGTCGAGCGCAAGGGCGCGACGGAGCGGGACGATCGCCTCCCCGAAGCGGCCGTGCCTCGTGTAGAGGACGCCCAGGTTGGCGGGGGCATCCACGAGTCGGGGCGACAGCCGTGCCGCCTCCTGGAACTCCGCCTCGGCCTCGCGGTCGCGCCCCTGGCTGGCCAGTGCCACG